>JAZTXY010000139.1:0-7112 GCA_045636665.1 Eubacteriales bacterium | reverse complement strand
TTATCCCAATCAACGCCGCCCTGTCCAAGAGGAACTTCAAGCCAGCCGTGAGGTGTTTGATCGGTAACGATACCGTCTTTTGCGTGGGTATGAACAATATAGTCCTTAAGAGTATATACGCCTGCAACGGGGTCATCCTTTGCAACCATAACGAGATTTGCAGGGTCATAATTTACGCGAAGACCCTTTGCACCGAGAGAATCGAGGAAGGATTTGAGAACAACGGCTTTTTCGGTACCGGTTTCTGCAGCGAAAACCGAACCGATGCTATCAGCGTAAGTTGCCAATTCGGATGCATTCTTTCTGATTTTTTCCATTCTTGCATCTTCGGTTTCATAAAGATGTCCGATGTGAGTAGTTACGATATGGCAGTTAAGTTCTTTTGCCTTTTCGAGAACTCTTTTGGATTTTTCAACGATGGTATCATCATCAAGATCAAGACCGAAATCGCCGCAAATTGCCGAAAAGATGATGCCATTTGAATTCATAATATCGTTAACTTCTTTAACCTTCGCATCATCGAGATCCAAAGCATTGAAAACACCGGTTGTCATATACTTTTGAACACCGGTAACTCCAAGTTTTTTTGCATTAACAATACTGCTTTCAAATGTGTTGCCGACAAAGTCGGCGATAAGACCGATTTTCATAATTCAAACCTTTCTTGACGAAAATTAATAATTTTCCATATTTAAATACATTTTACCATAAATAAAACCAATTTCAAGTGTTTTTTCAAAATTTGCAACGTAACATAAAAATTTCGTTTGCATATATTGAAAAACAAACGAAAAATGATATAATAAGGTGATAATAATGAATTTTAATAAAATGCACGCTTTGGGAAACGATTTTTTTGTTTTCGGAAATCCGTATGATAAAAGCATACCTTCAGAAAACTTAATCCGCAGGGTTTGCGACAGACGTTACGGTGTAGGGTGCGACTGCGCTGTTTTTATCGGGCGTTCAGACATAGCCGATTATTTTATGCACGTATTTAACCCCGACGGATTTGAAGCGGAAATTTGCGGAAACGCGTTAAGATGTTCGGCAAAATACGTTTGCGAAAACGGATATTTCAAAAAGCGCAATTTTACGGTGCAAACAATTTCGGGCATAAAGACCGTTTTGGTAAATGAGAACGATATCACTACCGAAATAGGTAAGCCTACGATCAACGAAGCTAATTGCATTAATATTGCAGGTGTAAACATTCCATACGTTTCGGTATCCTTCGGCAACCCACACTGCGTGATATTTGTTAAAGAATTAAGTGACGACGAATTTGCGTTATTCGGAAAAAGCATTGAAAAGCATCCGCATTTCCCAAACGGCACAAACGTAGAATTTGCATATTTATCCAATCCCAACACAATTGAAATGCGCGTTTGGGAAAGAGGAATAGGCGAAACATATTCATGTACTACCGGCAGCTGTGCTTGTGTTGCGGCCGCAAACTATTTAGGTCGCGATTGTTCAAAATGCGACGTTATACAACACGGCGGCACGATAACGGTTATAACCGACGAAAACGGCTCTATGAGCGTTACGGGCGACTGCACAACGGTATTTAAAGGTACCCTTTTTTAAAACAGTGGAGGTCAGAATGAAATTAAACGAAATTTTACGCGAAATCGATTGCGAGATTATATGCAATGGCAATATCGAAGAAATTTCCGCAGATAATATCATATATGATTCGCGCAAGGCGGCGCCTAATCTTTTATTCGTTTGCATAAAGGGTTTCAAATCCGACGGACATTCTTATGTAAACGAAGTATATCAAAAAGGCGTTCGCATATTTGCGGTTATGGATGATGTTGATTTACCCGAAGATGCAATTATAATAAAAACCAACGACACTCGTAAGTTTTTAGCTCTCGCAAGCGCGAATTATTTCAATCGCCCTGCCGAGAAATTAAACGCAATTGCCATCACCGGTACAAAAGGCAAAACAAGCATTTCGTTTATGCTCAAAAGCATATACGAAGCGGCAGGTCATAAGGTTGGCGTCATCGGCTCTACGGGTATATATATTGGTGACAGCTTTTACGACTCCCCCAATTCGACGCCCGAATCTTATTTGCTCCATCAATATTATCACGAAATGCTCGAAAGAGGATGCGACACCGCAATTATCGAGGCGACCTCGCAGGGCTTCAAGCTCGACAGAACTTACGGTCTGAAATTCAACACCGCTGTTTTCTCAAACCTTTCCCCCGACCATATCGGTGAAAACGAGCATAAGGATTTCGACGAATATCTTAATTGCAAAAAGATGATTTTTGATCAGAGCGAAAAGGTCATAGTCAATGCCGATTCGGATAACTTTGAAAAGATTATCGAAGGTGCTTCTTGCCCGATTAAGACAATCAGCGGCAACAAAACCGCCGATTTTACCTTTGATTCCCCTTTGTTTTCAATGTCGGATGAAGGGTTAAAGACAGTATTCAATTGCAAAGAAAATGAAGCAGTGAACGAAATCGGTATTAATACGCCCGGATTCTTCTCTCTTTACAACGCAACCTTGGCGATCGCCGTTGCAAGGTGCGACGGCATTTCGTATGACTGCATAAAGGAAGGTCTTGCAAAAACCTTTGTTAAAGGCAGAATGGAAATCGTTCCTACAAATACCGACTATACGGTTATTATCGATTTCGCACACAATGAATTTAGCTGCAAAACCCTTTTTGAAACCATAAAGCTTTATAATCCGTCGCGCATTATTTCGGTGTTCGGATGCGGCGGAAACAGAAGCAAGCTCCGTCGCTACGCTATGGGCGAAGTTATTGGCGCTAATTCCGACCTTTCAATTATCACGTCCGACAACTCAAGGTTTGAAAAGGTTGAAGACATCATCGATGATATTTTAATCGGAATGCACAAAACAGACGGAAAATATATCATCCTTCCCAAACGTCGCGACGCAATAAAAGAAGCCCTGCGAATTGCTTCGAAGGGCGACATAGTTTTACTTATAGGTAAAGGACACGAAATGTACGAAGAAATCGAAGGGATTCAATATCCGTTTGATGAACGAGAGGTAGTTTTTGAATCGCTTAAAGAACTTCGGCAGTAAGACGGTTTATTAAGAATCCTTTTTCGGAAAAGTTCTTTTCGTATTCGGTTTCTATATTGTCTTTATTGAAAATACGGTCGCTGTGCAAATCAAAGCAAACGTCCGATACTTTAAAGCCGTTTGCAACAAAGCTTTCAAGCGAATAATCAAACAGACCTTTATTGTCTGTCTTAAAGAATATCTTGCCCTTCGGGGCAAGTATTTTTTTATATTTTTCCAAGAACAAAGAACTTGTTAAACGACGCTTTGCGTTGCGTTTTTTGGGCCACGGATCGGAAAAATTCAAATACAAGCGCGAAACCGAGCCTTCGGGGATAATGTCCGCAATGTTTTCGGCATTGGCATTGAGAAAGCAAACGTTTTTTGTGCCTTCCCTTTCGGCTTTTTCCATTGCCATCATAAGCACGTCGGGTACAAGCTCCACCGCCAAAAGACGTTTATCGGGATTTTGCTCGGAAAGACCGATTATAAACGCACCCTTTCCACATCCTATCTCAAGATAAAGCTCGGATTTAAACGAAAATGATTTTTCAAGATCGACAACGCCGTTTTCGTTTTGTTGAACAAAAAGATGTTCAACCTTTTGCATTCTTTTATCTCTGTTCTTTTTTGGTCTCATTCTCATAAAAAGATACCTCGTTTTTGCATAAAAAATATATCAACAAAAACATAATAACCAAAATTTACAATAAAGTCAATGAATATTTATTTTTAGTCAGAGCAAAATATATTACAAGGAGGATGAATTATGATACTTGACAGAATAGCATTATTCCTTTGTATTGTCGGCGCTATCAACTGGGGTTCTATCGGACTTTTCAGCTTTGACATCGTCGCATGGATATTCGGCGGACAAGGCGATATCTTCAGCAGAATCGTTTATACGCTCGTAGCAATAAGCGGACTCTGGCTTACTTCTCTCTTCTTCAGAAGCAGAGAAACAACACCCGCACTTGAATCGTAACGAATAAGGTTTTAAATATCGCTTCCGTTTGGGAGCGATATTTTTTACTTTAACATAAATTTGACAATTCATTTTCAATATGTTATCATTACTGCATAACTTTTTCGGAGGACCGAAATGAGCGTTTTAGTGTGCAGCGGCGTATCTTTGTCTTATGGCGCAGACGTCATTCTTGACAATATAACATTTTCCGTAAACCCCGGCGACAAGGTAGGCGTTATCGGTGTTAACGGCGCGGGAAAGTCAACATTATTTTCTATAATCAGAGGCAATCTCGAAACAACAAAAGGTGACGTTTTTATTTCCAACGGTGCAGAAATCGGTTGTTTGGAACAAATCAACGATGCCCATCGCTTCAACTGTACTATTTTTGATGCCGCTATTTCCGCATATTCTCATCTTATCGACCTTGAAAACAAAATTGCTTCTCTTCGCGAAAGAATGGAAAGCGGCGATGAAACCGCAATCAAGGCTTTTGTTACGGAAACCGAACAATTCAACCGATTGGGCGGTAATGAATACGTCGGTAAAACAAAGTCTATGCTCGCAAAATTCGGTTTTAACGAATGTGACCTTAGCAAAAACGCCGATTCTTTAAGTGGCGGTCAAAAAACAAAATTGCTTCTCGTAAAATTACTTTTGACCGACCCCGATGTAATGCTGCTTGATGAACCGACGAACCATTTGGATAAAACTGCACGCGAATGGCTCGAGAACTATATCAACACTTCTAAAAAAACCTTCCTTATTATTTCACACGATAGATATTTTCTTGACAGAACCACGACAAAAACGCTTGAAATATCGCACGGTGTTTCGGAAATGTACGACGGCAACTATACAACGTTCCGTGCAAAGAAAAAGGCACTTGACGAGGCAAAGCTCAAGCATTATAACCTGCAACAAAAAGAAATAGCAAGGCTTGAAGCGTTTATTGAAAACCAACGCAAATGGAACCGCGAAAAGAACATAATCGCCGCAGAAAGCAGACAAAAAACCATTGACAAAATGGTCAAGCTTGAAAAGCCGAAGGAAAAAGAAAAAGGTATTCAGTTCAAAATATCAAATTCGGGTGCTATGAGCAACGACGTTCTTTCGGTACGCTCGCTATCAATGTCTTATCCCAACAACGAGCTGTTCAACGACCTTTCCTTTGAACTGAAGCGAGGAGAACGTCTTTTTGTAATCGGCGAAAACGGTTGCGGAAAATCAACGTTAATAAAAATCCTTACCGGAAGAGAAACTCAAAAAAGCGGTATTTTCGAGCTTGGTTATAATCAGACCATCGGATATTATGACCAGGAACAGCAATTACTCGATCAAAACAATAGCGTGCTTGATGAAATATGGAGCGTATATTCCGATAAAACCAACACGCAAATACGTTCGATGCTTGCCCAATTCGGTTTTAGGGGCGATGATGTTTTCAAAAGCATTTCGGTTCTCAGCGGTGGCGAACGCGCTCGTCTTTCTATTGCAAAAATGGTCGCTTGCGGCGTAAGCTTGCTTATACTCGACGAACCTACCAATCACCTTGATATCGATTCCTGCGAAACCTTGGAAAGCGCATTGCGTGAGTATGACGGTACCATAATTACCGTTTCTCATGACAGATATTTTATTCAAAATCTCGCAACCGCTATACTTGAAATTGACAAAACGGGATTCGATTGCGGATATTCGTTTAAAAGATGTACTTACAGCGAATATATCGAAAAGTGCAAGAAAAACGAAGTCGTTATCGAAAAGCGCGATGAAGGCGCGGGCAAAAGCAACTTTGAAGAAGCGAAACAGCGCAAAAACCAATATAGGTCTGCAAAAAACCGACTTGCTTCAACCGAAAAGGAGATTGCAGATCTCGAAAATCAGCTTTCAGAATTAAAGCTTAAAGAAAATGACGAAGCTATTACAAGTGATTACGTAGCACTCAATGCACTTTTTGAAAGCAAGAACGAATTAGAAGAAAAGATCGATCAGCTGTATGAAGAGCTTGAACGGCTTGAAAACATCGTTATGTCTTACGAAGAATGAATATTTTCTCCCAATTGATTATATAAATCTATCAAGTAATCAAAGGGAGCGATTTTATGTTTGTTTTTACTATGAAAGCGTCAGGGCTGAAGTTCTTTGGAATTTTAGCTTTATCTGTAGCTTTGCTTACAACGGCAATAAGCATCTTACCGTCGGTTAATGCCGCCGCAGACGTGGCATCGGTGGCTACAGACTTTAAAAACATTTCGACCGAGCAGGATATGGTAAACTTTTTATCGCAATTCGGGCACGACGTTGATCCTAAGCCGGTTGATGTTTTTGAAATGGAAATTCCCGAGGAATTCAACAGCGTTTTCGAATCTTACAACGAAATCCAACGCGCTCAAGGTCTAAATTTAAAACGATATCTCGGCAAAGATGCAACCGTATATATTTATAAAGTAAATAACAGCGAATACGAGGGCGAGGTTTTTGCAACCGTTTTTATTCGCAACGGAAGAATCATTGCAGGCGATATTTGTTCCAAGGACGGCGAAGGTTTTGTTAAGGGATTCGGAATTCGGTAAATATTATGCAAAATAGATAAAGTACAAGGTAAATTTTTGGGTAATTAATCACTTACATTTGTCATTATTTTTTGATATTATTGTACGTGATAGAAAATGAGGAATACCCTCAAATGGAGGTTTCAAATGGCAAGTGTATTATTTAAGCACATTTACAAAAGATTCCCCGGCGGCGTAACCGCTGTATCCGACTTCACTCTTGAAATTCAGGATAAGGAATTTGTTATTTTCGTTGGTCCTTCGGGCTGTGGTAAAACCACCACTCTCCGTATGATCGCAGGTCTTGAAGAAATCACCGAGGGTGAGCTCTTCATCGACGACAAGCTCGTTAACGATATCGCTCCTAAGGACAGAGATATCGCGATGGTTTTCCAGAACTACGCTCTTTATCCTCACATGTCCGTTTACGACAACATGGCATTCGGTTTGAAACTTCGCAAAGTAAGAAAAGAAGAAATCAAGCGCCGCGTCGAAGAAGCCGCTCGAATTCTTGATATAACCCACCTTCTCG
>JAZTXY010000138.1:0-40723 GCA_045636665.1 Eubacteriales bacterium | reverse complement strand
CGTTGTATCGGTAATGCCCTGTACCGCTAAAAAGTTCGAAGCAGGCAGAGAAGAGCTTTCTGTTGACGGACTTCAGGACGTTGACGCTGTTCTTACCGTTCGCGAGCTTGCAAGAATGATCAAGAACGCAGGTATCGACTTCAAGCGTCTCCCCGATGAAGATTTCGATTCTATTCTCGGTGAATCCACCGGCGCAGGCGTTATCTTCGGCGCAACCGGCGGCGTTATGGAAGCGGCTCTCCGTACCGTTTACGAGGTAGTAACCGGCAACACTCTTGAAAACGTTGAATTCGCGTGTGTTCGCGGCACCGACGGCATCAAGGAAGCTGAAATCGACCTTAACGGCACAAAGGTTCGCGTTGCTGTCGCTCACGGCACCGGCAATGCAAAAGACCTTCTCGATATGGTTAAGCGCGGCGAAAAGGATTATCAGTTCATCGAAATTATGGGCTGTCCCGGCGGCTGCGTAACCGGCGGCGGTACTCCTATTGTTGATGCTACCACCCTTTCCTATATCGACCTTAAGACCGAACGTGCAAAGGCGCTTTACGGCGAAGATGCAGGCAAGGCAAAGCGTAAATCGCACGAAAACGAAGAAGTTAAGACCCTTTACAAGGAATACCTCGGCGAACCGAACTCCCACAAGGCACACGAGCTTCTCCACACTCACTACATTCCCAGACCCAAGTACATCAAGAAATAAAATTTCTCAAAGAGCTTCTCGAAAGGGAGGCTCTTTTTTTATCCGCTTTGCGAACCGTTTTTGCTTGCGCGCATAAAAGCAAAACGGCGGTTGATTGAAAGCGGCATCGTAAAGCCGAAAAAACGTCTTAGCCGCATAATAATCAATGATTATTAAAAAGTAATTGTTGTTTGTGTTGTGTCAGGTGTTTTAAAAGTCTGTATACCGTTTGTCCCGTGCCTGTCACGCGTCTTTTCTGTTCTTGTCTTGTTCTGTTCTCTGTCTGTCCCTCTTTTTCTTTAGTTGTGTTGTTTGGCAACAACACAGTTGACAAACAACACAACTTTCTTTTTTTTATTTTTCTTTGTTTTTGTTTTTTTCTCTCTGTGTTCTGTCGTTTTCTTCTTTCTTGCTTCTCTTCTTTTTTTCTTTATTTTCTTTTGGTTCTTTTCTTTGTTTCTTTTTTTCTTCTCTTCCTTCTTTCTTCTTTTGCCGACCACGGTGATATTATACACCCGCAGGAGCATAACTTCATCCCAACTTTTTCCCAACTTTTTCCCAAGTTTTTCCCAAGTTTTTCCCAATATTTTCCCAAGTTTTTCGCAAAAAAATAACCGCGCAAGGGGTTAACCTCACGCGGTTTGCTGTTTTATACTTAAATTCTTGCCTTGATTTCGTCTGCTTTATCGGTGATTTCCCATTTTACGCCGAGCTCTTCGCGTCCGAAGTGACCGTAAGCCGCAAGATTCTTGTAAATGGGCTTGCGGAGGTCGAGCGTTTCGATGATAGCTGCGGGACGGAGGTCGAATACCTCGTTAACGATTTCTGCAAGACGTTCGTCACTTACCTTGCCGGTGCCGTTGGTGTTGATAAGAACCGAAAGAGGTCTTGCAACGCCGATAGCGTAAGCGATTTGAACCTCACATCTGTCTGCAGCGCCGGAAGCAACGATGTTCTTTGCAACGTAGCGAGCCATATAAGCCGCGCTTCTGTCAACCTTTGTCGGGTCCTTACCGGAGAATGCGCCGCCGCCGTGGGAAGCATATCCGCCGTAGGTATCAACGATAATCTTTCTGCCGGTAAGACCGCTGTCACCGTGAGGGCCGCCGACAACGAAGCGTCCGGTGGGGTTAACGTAAATCTTGGTGTTATCGTCCATATATTCAGCAGGAACAGAGGGGATAATAACCTCGCGGATGATGTCCTCGCGAATCTGTTCAAGGCTGATTTCTTCTGCGTGTTGAGAGGAAACTACGATAGCGTCAACACGAACGGGCTTATTATCCTCGTATTCAACGGTAACCTGAGTTTTGCCGTCTGCGCGGAGATAGGGGAGAGTGCCGTTCTTGCGAACCTCGGAAAGACGCTTGGACATATGCTGTGCAAGCGAGATGGGCATAGGCATAAGCTCGGGAGTTTCGTTACAAGCAAAGCCGAAAACCATACCTTGGTCGCCTGCGCCGGTGTCCTTGTCGTCCTTCATTTCGCCTGTCTTTGCTTCAAGCGCCTTGTCAACGCCCATTGCAATGTCGGGAGATTGACCGTGAATTGCGGTAATAACGCCGCAGGTGTCGCAGTCAAAGCCCTTGTCGCTGTGGTCGTATCCGATATTGCGAACGGTTTCACGCGCGATGCTTTGGAAATCGGGCTTTGCGGTGGTGGTGATTTCGCCCATTACGAGAATAAGACCGGTGGTGCAAGCGGTTTCACAAGCAACGCGAGCCATGGGGTCAACGGAAAGTATCGAGTCAAGCACTGCGTCGGAAATTTGGTCGCAGATCTTATCGGGATGTCCTTCGGTTACGGATTCAGAGGTGAAAAATTTTCTCATTTTTTGTTCTCCTTGTTATGTAAGTAATTTTTTTTGCAAAATAAAATACCCTTTGACAAGATGTTCAAAGGGCATAGTTATAAACCGAAACTCTTGAAACATCTCATCTTCGTTTAAATAAACTACTGAATTGACACCTTGCATAAATTGTAGGTTGTCGTGGCTTCGTCGGGCAGTTCCCTCCGCCACTCTGGATAAGAATGCACATATATAATATCACGCGCTTATAAATCTGTCAATAAGGAACGCAAAAATTTTTTTTGAAAAAATTACAAAAAAATTCAAAATACCTATTGACAAATCGTTTTTCATCTGCTATACTAACCAAGCTGTCGCGGAAAATGCGCGAAAACATGGCGGAATAGCTCAGTTGGCTAGAGCAATCGGTTCATACCCGATAGGTCGTGGGTTCAAGTCCAACTTCCGCTACCATTAATGGCCCGTTGGTCAAGCGGTTAAGACACCGCCCTTTCACGGCGGTAACAGGAGTTCGATTCTCCTACGGGTCACCAAAAAAAGAACGAAGCAATCGCTTCGTTCTTTTTTTTATCCATTGCGAAAGCAATGGTATATCATCGCCGTTAGGCGTATATCATCACGCGTAGCGTGTATATCATCAGCCGCAGGCTGTATACCGCTTTCGCAACGATGATATACAATGCTCCGCATTGGTGATATACCGCAATAAATTGCGGTCAAGGGCTGTAAAACGCTAAAAGGGCTTAAATGATTTATATAAGAGCCTATCCTCGTCGGTCGTTGTGCATTAAGCGGAATGGCTCTTTTGCCTTTATTCGTTTACAAGAAAATTAATATTTAATTCTTGTATTATTCATTTTTATATGATAAGATTATGAAGTAAATGTGAGAAAGGCGGAAAATTAAGTGTTTAAGAGTATTTTCGGAAAATATCTTGCCACTTTTACGGTAATACTCATTGCGTGTATCACCGCAATACTTTTTGCCGTTTCCTCGCGTATTGCCGCCGACAGCTATAATATCCAGCACGAAACGATGTCGGGCTCGGCAGGTACGACCGCGCTTTTGATTGATATTTATCTTGAAGAAGAAGGATATAACCGCATTTACGATTCGTTTGGTGAATACAGCGACCTTCAACAGATACTTAATTATTCCGCTTCGAAGGTCGATGCCGATATTTATGTTTTCGATCTCGGCGGAAGACTTGTCGGAACGTCGGATAAGAATTATACAACGGGCAGGTTTTATCTTTCCGAAACGTCGCTCGGTCAAATGCTCTCGACAACCGACAGCTATTTGATAAGCAACATCGACAGCTTTTTTAAAAGCAACCGAATGAACAACTATCAGGTTGCCTATGTCGGTCAACAGCCGTTTATCGTGCTTGTCAGCATGAGCAACTATTCCTCGGTCATCTTTTCAAAGGATATCGTTATCGTTGCGGTAACCGTTTCGCTTTGGATGTTCCTTGCGGCGATGGTTTCGCTCTACGTTATCTCGAAACGCACCACCGACCCGTTAAGCGAGGTCATTTCTGCGGCGAAAAACTATTCCAAGGGCAGATTCGACACAAAAATCGAATATGACGGTCAGGATGAGGTTGCGGAATTGGCTGTTGCTATCAACGATATGGCGGCTTCGCTTAAACAAATCGACGAGGCAAGAAATTCCTTCCTCGGCAACGTAAGCCACGACCTTCGCACCCCCATGACGACGATTTCGGGCTTTGTCGACGGTATTTTGGACGGAACGATACCGCCCGAACAGCACGAAAAGTACCTTAATATTATATCGCAAGAGGTAAAACGCCTTTCGCGTCTTGTCAATACTTTGCTTGAGGTTTCGCGTCTTGAAAGCGGCAAGGACCTTAAAATGTCGGATTTCAACCTTTCCGAAACCGCAAGAACGGTTCTTATTTCGCTCGAATCCAAAATAAGCAGGAAGCATATCGAAATCGAATTCGACACGGGCGAGGATGATATTTTTGTCAATGCCGACCCCGATTCTATCCACCGCGTAATATTCAACCTTATGGATAACGCGGTCAAGTTTACCCCCGAAAAGGGAACGATATCGATAAAGCTCGGCTTCGTTTCTGACGGAAAGAAAAACCGCAAAGCGCAGTTTGTGATTCGCAACAGCGGTCAAGGCATCCCCAAGGAAGAGCTTCCGCACGTTTTCGATCGTTTTTACAAAACCGACCGTTCACGCGGACTCGATAAAAGCGGTACGGGACTCGGTCTTTATATCGCAAAAACCTCAATAGAAAATCACGGCGAAGAAATAACCGTCGAATCGGTTGTGGACAGCTACACGCAATTCAGCTTCACACTGCCCATCGCAACCGTCGAAATCGCGCCGAGAAGAATCGGTTAATAAGTCTACAATAAATATATATCCGGGGAGAATGAATATGTCTGAAAACAATTTTAATTTTGACAATCAAGGCCCTAACGGCTTCCGTCCCGATTATTCCTACAGCTGGAACGGATCGGACAACGGCAACAAAAAGGGCGGCGGTAAAAAAATATTTGCGATAATCGCGGCGGCTGTCGGCGCGGTGGCTCTTGTCGCGCTTGTTGTTATAGGTGCGCTTTACGGCGATTTTTCGTTCGAAATGCCTACGAACAGCAATGCCGAATCGCAAGGAAGCTTGAACACCGATACAAGCGCTTCGCTTGAATATTCCCGTTCCGAGGAATACAGTGTTCCCGATTTCAGCCTTGCGCCCGATTCCGACGTTGACCTTTCCACCGATCTTACAAAGATTTACGAGGAATGCTCGCCTGCTTGCTGTACCGTAAGCGTAAGCTATCGCGGCTCTGCGTATGCAATCGGAAGCGGCTTCGTTATCGATTCGGAAAACGGATATATTGCAACAAACCACCACGTTATCGAGGGCGGCGACGATATAACCGTTAAGTTTTACAACGGTCAGGAATTCAAGGCAACCGTTGTCGGAAGCGATTCTACGACCGACCTTGCGGTGCTTCACGTTGACGTTAAAAATCTTCCTGAGCTCGGCATGGGCGATTCGTCAAAGCTTAAAATAGGTCAGCAGGTAATGGCAATCGGCACTCCTTACGACGAAGGACTTGCAGGTACGATGACAACCGGTATCGTCAGCGGTATTGCGCGCGATATCGAAATTACCAACGATTCTGGCAAGGTCGTAAAGACAATGACGCTTATCCAAACCGACTGTGCAATAAACCCCGGTAACAGCGGCGGCCCGCTTATCGATATGTCGGGCAACGTTGTCGGCATTAACAGTCTTAAAATAGCAAGTGAAGAATTTGAAAATATCGGCTTTGCGATTCCCATAACAAGCGCAGTCGAGGTTTTCAAAAAGCTTATCGCAGGTGAAACCATCGACGGAAGCGATATTGCCGTTGCATCTCCTCAAATCGGCATTACCGTTTATGACGTCGAGGACGGTCTTGATTACTTCGGTATGAATCCCAGATGCGAATATCCCGAAGGTGTGCTTATCGCCGATATCGATTTCAACAGCTCGGCATACCGCGCAGGTCTTTCACGCTATGACGTGATCACCGAATTTAACGGTAAAACGGTTAAAGACCGTCAATCCCTCACCGATGCTCTCGCAGGGCACCGCGCAGGCGAAACCGTTACGGTTAAGGTTTTCCGTTTCAACCGCGAGCTATCCTCGGGCGAATACGTAACCATAACCTTCAAGCTCGATGCCGCAAAGTAATTTAATCATTAAGAGAGAAGCCGAAAAAGCTTCTCTCTCTTTTTGTCAGTTAAGACGAATATAGCGCCCGTAGCTGTAGCCCTCGATGCCGTTGTAGGTCACCAAATACCATTCGCCGCTTTGTCCTTTTATATTCACAATGCTTTTGTTTGGGATGTGACCGATGATTTCTGCGTTAAGGTCGGGCGCAACGCGAATGTTAAGCCGTCCGCCCTCGGTGTGTACCGTACCCGTTTGAGTCGGATTCGGGTCGACGAGCGTAATGCCGAAGTAATCGGCGACCGATTGCGAAAGGTTTTCGGCAATAAGCATAAGGTTGTTTTTTATCCATTCGGCGTCCTGCTCGTTATCGTGATAAGCCAATTCCGCAAGCACAGACGGCGCACGGGTGTTATTTAATTCATAAAGGCTCGTAGTTGCAAGCGCGCGTACTCTGCTCGGGTCGGGGTAGATGCGCTTTAGGTTGGCGACAATAATGTCCGCCGCCCGTTTTCCGTTAACGCTCGTTGGGTAGTAATAAATATCGCTTCCGTACTGTCTGCCGTAATTCGCACTGCCCGAAGCGTTTGAATGAAGCGCAAGGTGCAACGCGTAATCGCCTGCGTTTGACAACCGTACCGAATCGCCGACCGAGCCTTCGGGATTGTTGCGTGTAAAGGTAATACCGCTTGCCGTAAGATAGGGCTCCATATAATCGGCAATAAGGTTCATGTAATATTCTTCACTTCCGCTGCCGTCGTAATAATTGTTAAATTCCTGTGTAGACGGGCTTAAAAATAACATTGGCATATAAAAAACTCTCCCTTCAACGGCAGTATATGAGAAACAAGCGAAAACAGACAAAAATTTCCGAAAAAAGTATTGACAACGGCGGTATTATGTGGTATTATGTTTGGGCACAAAGAAGTAGAGCGTTGCTCTCACCCTGCGGCAATAAGCCAAGCTCGGTCAATATCGTTACGTTGGTATAGTTATGCCAATGTTGTTTTTGGCTGTGCAAAGCGGGTTGTCTGCTTTGCTTTTCTTTTTGTAAAAATAAGTAAACTTTAATTTGGAGGTGTCCTCTCATCGCCACTAAAGCATCTTCCTCAATCAATGAAGAAATCAGAGCAAGCGAAGTCCGCGTTATCGGCGCAGACGGCAAACAGCTCGGCGTTATGAAAATTCAAGAAGCTTTGAATCTTGCAAACGAAGCAGAGCTTGATCTTGTAGAAATCGCGCCCGATTCGGTACCGCCCGTATGCAAAATTATGGACTACGGTAAATTCCGTTTCGAAAAGGAAAAGCGCGAAAAGGAACAACGCAAAAAACGTCAGATCATCGAGCTTAAAGAAATCCAATTGAAGTGCCGAATCGACACGCACGATTTCAACACTAAACTCAATCACACGCTCAAGTTTCTCGCACAGGGCAACAAGGTAAAAGTTATCGTTAAGTTCTTCGGCCGTGAAATGGCGCATACCGAACTTGGCGCTCAGCTTCTCGACCGCTTCGCAGAGGGCTGCGAAGAAGCAGCGGTTATCGAGAAAAAGCCTTTGCTCGACGGAAGAAATATGACGATGATCCTCGCCCCGAAAAAGACAAAATAACCGAAAGGAATTATAACAATGGGAAAAATCAAAACACACAAGGCTTCCGCAAAGCGTTTCTCTTTTACCGCTACCGGTAAGATCAAGATGAACCACCCCGGCAAGCGTCACAAGACCGGTCTTAAACCCAGCAAAACCAAAAGAGCTCTTCGCAAGGCTTCTTACGTAAGCGACGCTCGCTACGACGATCTTAAGAGAATGATCCCCTATAAATAATTGACGGAGGTTTGTAAAGATGGCAAGAATTAAAGGCGCACTCGCGACCAGAAAAAGAAGAAATAAAATGCTCAAGCTCGCCAAGGGTTACTGGGGCGCAAAGAGCAAACACTTTAAGATGGCTAAGCAAGCCGTTCTCAAGAGCGGTAACTATGCTTTTGCCGGCAGAAAACAGAAGAAGAGAGATTTCCGTTCTCTTTGGATTACCCGTATCTCTGCACAATGCAAGATCGAAGGTATCAACTACTCCCGTTTTATGTACGGCCTTAAGAAGAGCGGCATCGAACTCAACCGTAAGATGCTCTCCGAACTCGCTATCAACGATAAGGCAGCTTTTGCTTCTCTCGTTGAAACCGCAAAGAAAGCTCTTTAATTAATTCGAAATAAGTTTTAAAAGATTATTAAAATTTCTTTAAATCTTTTGTTGACATGTGTCGAATTGTTTGATATAATGTCTGCATTAGAATGCTTGTTTCCTCGGAAACCTATGTAAGGGAGGGTTACAAAATGGCAGAGGTAAGAGTTAAGGAGAACGAAACCATCGATAGCGCTCTCCGCAGATTTAAAAGATCTTATCTCAGAAGCGGCGTACCTGCTGAAATTCGTAAGAGAGAACATTACGAAAAGCCCAGCGTAAAGCGCAAGAAGAAGTCCGAAGCGGCTCGCAAGCGCAAGTTCAGATAAGCTTCTGAATTTTGTTAATTTAAAACAAAATACAAACAATACAACGGTTCATCCGTTGTATTTTTGTTTTCTTATTGATTTTTTATCTGCCGTAGGTTATAATAAAACGATACGTTTATTTTCGGAGGTAGCAATGAAAAAATTTTTAATTGTTTTACTGCTCATATCAATGGTTTTACCCATGCTTGCGGCGTGCGAAGACACAAGCTCGACCGATGCTTCAAGCAATACACCCGATAACGGTGCCGAATCAAGCGGCGATACCGATTCAACCACCTCGGAGGAGATTTATATGGACCCCGATGCTAACGCAACAATAGTCTGGAAGGATGAATATTCAAGCGAAGCTATCAAATCGGCAAACGACGTTTATAAGCTCCAAGCGTTTAAGGACGGCAATTCTACCGATGATTACAAATCGCTTCCTTCGGGCGATACCCGTTTCGTTTTTGAAGGAAAAGAAGCTTCCCGCGCGGTCGTTTTGTCCGAGGGATATGCATTAACTCTCCCCGGCAACGGCATTACACCCGATTTCTCGCTCGGCGCGTTAAAAAGTAAATACGAGGGCAAAAACTATGTTTTAACCGTTTCTTATGAAAATAAGAATCCGTATGGAGCAAACCCAAACGGCTGGAAGACCTATTACGATGAATGGCTTGCCCGTTATTTCGTAAGCAACGATTTCCTTATGGAAAACAGCATCCGCCGTACACGTCAATACGGTGAAACAAAGGACCTTTTAAATGGCTACGTTGTTAATTATTTCGATTTCCGTATTAACGTCGCATCGAAAATGAAATACGATTGCTACAGCATCGCAATCGTGCGCCCTGCCAACAGCTATAAATATTTCTGGTTCTTCGTGCTTAAATCCGATGAAATTATGACCGAAGAAATGGATGCAATCGTTTCCTCCTTTAAGGAGCTTGACAAAGAAGGCACACCCGTTAATAACGTCGGCGCTTACGAGCTTAAGATTCCCGAATTTTGGAACGAGGAAACCAAGGCGTATTATAACAAGCTCCTCAACCAAACCACCGTTGATTTCGGCGCGTTCTTCCAAGGCCGTGACGAAACTTATATGGATTGGTTCGTTTCCGAGGAGGGTATCAACAGCAATTTGGATATCTATATGGACTATCTCCATATCGGTTGGTACGGCTCGAACTATTCCGAAAATTCGCTTGACGTCGAATATATGAACGAGCACGCAGGCGGTAACGGCTTTAACGGCAAGCCTGTGCTCGAGCTTACTTATCAGTTCACAACCACAAACAACACACTCGGCGGTTATACCCCGATGTTCGACATCTGCCGCGGCAAGCTCGATTCGCAATTCCGCCGCCTCGCAAATGATATTAAAACGTACGGCAAACCCGTTCTTTTCCGTCTTAACAACGAAATGAATACCGACTGGACCTCCTATTGCGGTATGCAAACGCTTAACGACCCCGATATCTTCATCGACACCTGGCGCAGACTTTACGATATCTTCAAGGAAGAGGGCGTTGACAACTGCATTTGGATCTGGAACCCCATTTCAACAGGCATTGATATCGAAGCAACAGGCTGTCCCTACAGCAATTGGGGCGATCAGCTTTGCTATTGGCCCGGCTCCGATTACGTTCAAATGCTCGGTCTTACCTTCTATCAAATGAACAACGACTCGCAAATCGAATCGTTCAAGGATATGTACACCAAGCTTTATAAGACCAACACCCCTTATTTCGATAATTTCCCCGCAATCATCGGCGAATTTGCTTGCGGCGCAGGCGGCGAGGTCGTTTATGACTGGGGTAAGGGCGGCTACGTTCCCGTTCCCGACCTTGAAACCAAAAAGCAATGGCAGGCTGATTGGATAAAGGGTATGTTCGAATGCTTTATGAATAATCAAGAAGCGGGTTATGAATTCGCGAAGAATATCAAAGCGGCGGCTTGGTTCTCCTGCAACGACTATGCAAACGTAGACGGCGTTGACAAGGTAATCAACTACCTGCGCCTCGATACGGGCGTACCCAAAGCGCTCGAGGCATTCCGCGACGGCTATGCTAAATTAAAAGAGGCACGAAAGTAAGATGTTTTGCGAGAGAAGAACTTTTTGGAAAAAAGTTCCTCTCTCGCGCTCTTTCTTTAAAAACTTTCAAAACAAAAAGGCACTCAAGCGAGTGCCTTTTTAATATTTATTCCCAAGTATAGGTTATCTTTTTTGCATCAAGCATAATTTTTAATTCAAAGAACTTAGAACTTTGCACCTTGTCCTTTTTTAGCTTGTATAAGTCTATATAAAGCGACAGTTCATTAAAACAATCTATCGAATATTTGTAGCTGCGGAAGGTGTGGTTTTTGAATTTTTTATGAAAGTCTTCGGGATTCTCAAAAAAATCAACAACGCCGTATTTCTTTTTGCCGCGCCAAACTACGTCGCAATACGATTCGAATTCGTATCTGATAACGACCCTTTTATGCTTGTATATCGGTTTACCGTTGAGATCAACGAGTCCTTCATCAAGGTTATCGTAGGTAATAACAAGCGTTTTATCTTCGAACGAAAATTGAGTAATATAGCAATCGTGCATTGCGTCCATATCGAAGAAATTTTCTTTTGTAAAGGTCTGAACGAGCATTTTATTCACCTCTTTCGATTTTATTATAGATGAAACACTTTGCGAAGTCAACCCCTTGATATATTACTATTAGTTGATTCTGTTTTTAAAGTATTATAAATAATATTATATCGAAAGTTTTTGGGGAGAGAGCACGAGAGAGGGGCTTTTTGCAAAAAGCTCCTCTCTCGTTATAATCTATACTTAAACAAAACCTATCAAACACCGAAAACTCTCTTTGCGTTGCCCGAGTAAATCGCGTCCTTTTCGGACTCGGACAAGCCGATCGATTCAATTTGGTCAAAGGCAAATCGAGTGTTCCAAAGCGGATAATCCGAACCGAAAAGCACTTTTTCAACACCGTGCTTTTCGATAAGGCGGTAAAGACCTTTGCCGTCCATACCGATAAGCGCTTCGCTCGTGTCGGTATAAACGGGCGTGCCGATAAGATATTCCTCTGCCTCGTCCCAAACGCTGTAGCCGCACATATGCGCCGCGATGACAGTCAATTCGGGAAGCTTTTCCAAAATGCCCAAAACCTTTTTCGGAGTCGAAAATTCGGTATTCTTGTCGCCAACGTGGAAAAGAATGGGGAAGTTAAGCCGCGCGCATTCTTTGTAAATAGCCATGGCGCGTTCATCATCGATATTAAAGCGCTGAAAGTCGGAATGTATCTTGATACCCCTTGCGCCGAGCGCCTTGCAACGCTCAAGCTCGCCGACCGCCTCGTCAAAGCCCATAAAGGGATGGAAGGATGCGAGGGGGATAAAACGCTTGTCCGCATTGGCAGTGTTGATAAGGAAATCGTTGCCGACCTGCGCGTGTGCAACGTCGGGCTTTAAGGTTGCGGAGGAAATAACGAATCTGACGTTGTCAAGCCCTTCTGCGCCCTTGAAAATACCCTCGATCGAGCCGTCGCCTTGACGGGGAAGCGAATAGTAGTTGACGATATTGTCCGCCGCGCGCAAAGCAATCTTGTCGGGCCAAATATGTGTGTGTACGTCAATAATTTCTCGTGAAATGCTCATAGTTCACCTAAAATGAAAGCGGCAGGAAACCCTACCGCGTTCTTTTTTAAAATAGTTTGCTTATTCAGCGTCGCAGCAACCGCATTCGCATTCGTCTTCAGCGTCGGTTTCAACGATGGTAAGAACCTTGCCGCAGGAAGGGCATTCAAGCTCATCGATGTCTTCGATATCGCATTCGTCGATATAAACGGGTTCGCCGCAAGCGGGGCATTCAAGCTCCAAGCATTCGCAACAGTCGCAGCAATCGCAATCGTCATCGCAATCATCGCAATCGCAATAATCTTCGTCATCGCAGTCGCAGTCGCAATCACAGTCGCAATCGCAATCGTCATCGTCGCAGCAATAGAAATCTTCTTCTACAGCGCCGAGATCTTCATCGATTTCTTCGATATATTCGCGAAGAGTAGCGTTTTCATCTTCAAGATCCTGAACGGAAAGCGCGAGATCTTCAAGCAAATCAGCCATAACTGCCAAAAGCTTGCCTTCGCCCTTAGAGGTATCGATTTCCATACCTTCCATAAGACCCTTGATATATGCAGCCTTTTCAGATACGTTCATATTATTAGCTCCTTTTTTTGGTTCACACGGTAGAGGTTGAATGTAGTTGATTCGTTCTCTCCGCGTGGATGTTTTGTTCTTGCAGGTCGTAACGGTATAAATCTACCATACTACATGCACGGTTGTTTACAAATTAGTATTAACCAAATATACAATTAAAATACTTATAAAAATCCGCGACATGTGCGTGGATTTTTATACCTCAGAGTGCCACGCGGGCATGGGGTCCTCAAAAAACCGTGTGTTTTTTGGGGAGAGCGGAGCGATTATACTCTTTCAAGATATTCGCAGGTTCTGGTATCAATCTTGATAACGTCGCCTTCGTTGATGAATATCGGAACCTTAACCTCAGCACCGGTTTCAACGGTAGCGGGCTTGGTAACGTTGGTAGCGGTGTTGCCGCGAACGCCGGGTTCGGTAGCGGTAACTTCAAGCTCAACGAAAATGGGAGGTTCAACCGAGAAGACCTTGCCCTTGTAAGACATAAGTCTGCAGGTCATACCTTCTTTAACGAACTTAAAGCTATCGGGAAGCTGTTCAGCGTTAAGGGGTTCTTGATCGTAGGTAACGGGATCCATAAAGTAATAAAGATCGCCATCGGTGTAGCTGTATTCCATATCTCTTCTCTCAACGAGAGCGGAGGGGAATTTTGCGGTGGGGTTAAAAGAAGTTTCGATAACTGCGCCGGAGATGATGTTTCTCATCTTGGTTCTAACGAAAGCCGCGCCTTTACCGGGTTTTACGTGCTGGAATTCGATAACCTGCATAAGCTGGCCATCCATTTCAAAGGTCAGACCGTTTTTGAAATCGCCTGCCGAAATCATAATGTATCCTCCTGATTTATGTCCTATTTTTAAGACAAAATATTATATCTAATTTATTTTATATTATAGAACGCTTTTTGTCAAGCCCTATTTTAAAGTTCAATCAACTGTCTTTCACTGTTTGTAAGGTTAATGCAACCGTTTTCGGTAACAAGCACCATATTTTCGATTCTCACACCGTATTTTCCGGGGATGTAAATGCCCGGCTCAACGGTTACAATGTTGCCTTCAACCAAAACAGCCTCGCTCTTGGGCGATACCGAGGGAAGCTCGTGAATTTCAAGTCCCAACGAATGTCCCAAGGAGTGACCGAAATATGCTCCGTAGCCCGCATCGGTAATAACGTCGCGCGCGACCTTGTCGGCTTCCTTGCCGGTAACGCCTGCGCGAATATATTTCATCGCCTCGGATTGCGCGGTAAGAACGGTGTTGTAAATACGCTTCATTTCGTCGTCTGCCTTGCCCAAAACGACGGTTCTCGTCATATCCGAGCAATAACCTGCAAATTTCGCGCCGTAGTCCATTGTGAAAAAGGAATTTTGTGTCAGCTTCGCATCGGTCGGCACACCGTGGGGAAGCGAGGAATTTTTGCCCGAAACGGCAATGGTGTCAAACGCCAATCCGTTCGCACCGTTCGAGCGCATAAAATATTCAAGCTCTGCGGCAACTTCAAGCTCGGTTCTGTCACCGTTGATGAAGCCCAAAATGTGCGAAAAAGCCTTGTCGGTAATGCTCTGCGCGCGGCGAATCTTTTCAACCTCTTCGGCAGTCTTTACCTGTCTGTGCTTAAGGCAAACGTCGGAAATATAACCGAATTCAACCCCCTCGCAAAGCTTGTTAAGCGTCTGAAGCTGCTTTATCGTAACGAGTGCAGGGTCAAGCGCAACCTTTTTTGCGTTTATATTCGCAAAATAATCGGCAATATCGGGATAAAGTCCCTTTTTGAAAAGGTAAGGGCTGACGTCGGGTGATAGCTTGCCCGCCTTTTTGTCGTTTTCCGCCGCTTCGATATAGCGCGAATCGGTCAATAACGCCGTTTCGTCCTTAGCAACGATAACCGCGCCGTCGGTGGTGTAAAAATCGCTTAAATAGTATTGACTGTTTTCGTCAAGAAACAACGCGCAGTCAAAGCCCGCCTTTGTTATGTCGTCAAAAATCTTTCTTCCGTTCATAAAATTACTCCTGTAAATACAGTTCTTACCTGTTTAGATTAACACAAACCTTAATTTGTGTCAAGATTTTAAGCTATTGCTATTATTGAACAAATTTATTAAAAGCTTTTGAAAAAGAGCGCGAGAAAAGACTTTTTTAAAAGTTTTTTCTCGCACTATCCTTTTATATCCTTAAATTAACTTACGCCGTTTCAATCGAAGCCGCCTTTTTAAGGTTAAGCTCCTCGACCGACATTTCGCGCATCTTGTACTTAAGTATCTTGCCTGCCGCGTTCATCGGGAACTCGCTTACAAACTTAACGTATTTGGGTGTTTTGTGCTTCGCCATATGCTCCTTGACGTAGGTTTTAATTTCGTCCTCGGTAATGGTTTCGCCCTCCTTGGGTACTATCCAAGCCATAATTTCCTCGCCGTACTGAACGTCGGGAACGCCGATGACCTGAACGTCCTTTACCTTTTCGTGGGTGTAAATAAAGTCCTCGATTTCCTTGGGGTAAATGTTTTCGCCGCCGCGGATGATCATATCCTTTATTCTGCCGGTTATCTTGAAATAACCCTCGTCGGTCTTTCTTGCAAGGTCGCCCGTGTGAAGCCAGCCGTTTTCGTCGATAGCAAGCGCGGTCGCTTGGGGCATTTTATAATAACCCTTCATTATGTTATATCCGCGTGCGACAAATTCGCCGTCGACGTTGTTGGGAAGCTCTTCGCCCGTTTCGGGGTCGACGATTTTGCATTCAACGCCGAACATCGCGCCGCCAACCGTGTTAACACGCGCCTCAAGACTGTCGGTGGTAAGACTCATAGTACATCCGGGCGAAGCCTCGGTCTGACCGTAAACGATGGTGATTTCGGACATATTCATCTTTTCGACAACGTCCTGCATTACCTTAACGGGACAAGGCGAGCCTGCCATAATGCCCGTACGCATATGTGAAAAATCGGTGTCCTTGAACTTTTCGTTTTCGAGCAACGCAATAAACATTGTCGGCACACCGTGGAAGCAGGTGATTTTTTCCTTGTTGATGCAATCAAGCGCGCGCTTCGGTGAAAAATAGGAAAGCGGCGACATCGTTACGCCGTGGGTGACCGATGCGGTCATCGCAAGCACCATACCGAAGCAGTGGAACATCGGCACTTGAATCATCATACGGTCTGCGGACGAAAGGTCCATACCGTCGCCGATGTTTTTGCCGTTGTTAACAACGTTGTAGTGGGTGAGCATAACGCCCTTGGGGAATCCCGTTGTGCCCGAGGTGTATTGCATATTGCAAACGTCGTGCTTGCTTATAAGCGATGCGCGGCGGTAAACCTCTTCAATCGGGGTGTTTTCGGCATATTCAAGCGCGGCATCCCAAGTAAGACAGCCCTTTTGTTCGCTTTGCAGCGTAATTACGTTGCGAAGGAAGGGAAGACGCTTTGTGTAAAGCGGCTTGCCCGCTTGATGCTCGTTCAATTCGGGACAAAGCTCGTGAATAATAGCGTTGTAATCGCTGTCCTTATATCCGTCGCACATAATAAGCGTGTGAGTGTCGGACTGACGGAGCAGATATTCGATTTCGTAAATTTTATAAGCGGTGTTTGCGGTAACCAAAACCGCGCCGATTTTTGTGGTTGCCCAGAAAGCAATATACCACTGCGGCAGGTTTGTCGACCAAACCGCAACGTGGTCGCCGCGTTTAACGCCGAGCGATATCAACGCGCGTGCGAATCTGTCAACGTCATCGCGGAATTGGGGATAGGTACGGGTGTAATCGCATTCGGTGAAACGGAATGCATATTGGTCGGGGAATGCTTCGCAAACACGGTCGAGCACTTGGGGGAAGGTGAGGTCGATAAGCATATTCTTTTGCCAAATATACTTGCCGTTTCCGCGAAGGTCGTCGATAAGCGTATCGCTTCCGCTTCTTCTTCCCGTAAATGCGCTCATATAGTTGATATAGTTGGGGAAGATAATACCCGCATCCTGCAAATAAGGAGCCCAGCGCTTAACCCATTCAAGCGAAAGATAACCCTCGAAATTGATCGAGCGCAAAGCGTTTATCATATCCTCTATCGGCATATCGCCTTCGCCCATAAGCTTGTAAAGGATTTCGCCGTCTTCTTCGATGCTGTCCTTAATATGAACGTGCGCGATATACATACCCAAATTCTGAACGGTTTGCTCGGGCGATTCGTGCATAAAGCGGTAGGGGTGGTGAATATCCCAAAGTACGGCTACGTTGTCGCTGTGGATATTATCGAGCAGAGATTTAAGACGCGCGGTATCGCTGTAAACACCGTTCGTTTCGATAAGAAGCGTAACACCCGCTTCTTCCGCAACGGGGGTGAGGTCCAAAAGCTGACGTATAACCTCTTCATCGTTGCCGCCGTCGGTGGGGGCGGGGCCGTCGTCACCGAGCACGCGCACGTATTTCGTGCCCAATGCCTTTGCCGCTTGAATATATTCCGAAACGATTTTTTTGTTTTCGTCGGCAAGCTCCTTGTATCTCAAGCAGCAGTCGGACGAAAGAATCGAAATTTCCAATCCGACAGATTTAAGCATTTTTGCCGTTTCGGCGATGTTTGCGCTTGAAAAGGGCATATTGTGCTTGTTGTCAAATATATCGTTGCCAAGGCCGCGCACCTCGATACCGTCAAATCCAAGGTCCTTCGCCATAGCGTACATATCCGAAAAGCTGTATTCGGGGCAGGCAAGTGTTGAGAAGGATAATTTCATTGTGTTTGCTCCTTATGGGATAATAAAGAATAAAAAAACTCGGTCAAAGCAAAAAGCATAGACCGAGCATGGGTAAATCAATATTATCATCGCAACGCCAAACAGCGCGCTCTCCTGATAACGGCGAGAAACCCGACCGAACCTAACGAAAAAAATCCTCGGAACGGCAGCTCCGGGGTGAGTTCACAATCCGCAACACCTACCGTCTCGCACCAAACGACGGCTCTCTGAAAAGTGAAAAATCGGACGCTTTGTCCCCTTCATAGCTTTTGTTACATTAGTATAAACATAAAGTGCGGTTGTGTCAAGTGTTTTTTTGAGTTTTGTTGGAAAAATCTATTGAAAAAGAGAATTCTTTATGGTAATATAAGAGTAACTATTTGGTGATATGCCAATATCCTTTAAAACATAAATTTCGGAGGAAAGTATTATGTCTAAAATGAAGATCGCAATTATCGGTTGCGGTACCATCGCCAACAGCGCGCACATCCCCGCGTATATGGCAAACGAAGAAGTAGAAATTAAGTATTTCTGCGACGTTATCAAGTCTAAAGCAGAAGCAGCTGTTGAAAAGTACGGTTGCGGTACTGCTGTTGAGGATTATCACGATATCCTTAACGACCCCGAAATCGAAGCAGTTTCGGTTTGTACCCCCAACAAAATGCACAGCACCATTACCATCGACTTCCTCAAAGCAGGCAAGAACGTTCTTTGCGAAAAGCCTTCTGCAAGAACTCTTCCCGAAGCTCTTGAAATGCAAAAAGCACAGCACGTAACCGGCAAGGTTCTCAATATCGGCGTTGTTAACCGCTTCAATGCAGCAGTTAATAAGGTTCGCGAGCTTATTCAAGCAGGCGAGCTTGGCGAAGTTTACCACGTTTACGTAAGCTTCCGCGCTCATCGCTCCATCCCCGGCCTCGGCGGTGCATTCACCGATAAATCCATTGCAGGCGGCGGCGTTCTTATCGACTGGGGCGTTCACTACCTCGACATCGTTATGTACTGTACCGATGACCCCAAGCCTCTCACCGTTTCCGCAAAAGCTTTCTCCAAGCTCGGCGTAGATATGCCTAACTACGTTTACAACGGCATGTGGTCTGAAGATACCAAGGACCTCAACGGCGTTTACGACGTTGACGACTTCGTTACCGGCTTCGTTCGTACCGAAGGTCCCACCATTACCTTCAACGGCGCTTGGGCACAAAACATCGGTATCCAAGAAACCTTTATCGACTTTATCGGTACCAAGGCAGGTATCCGTCTTACCTACGGCGGCGACTTCACCATGTATACCACCTCCTGCGATACTCTTATCGAATTCAAGCCCAAGTTCAAGGCGAACGCAATGTTCCAGAACGAAATCGATTCCTTCATCCGTTGCATCAAGACCGGCGAAAAGCTTCCTTCTCACATCGACAAGGCAATCATCACCGCAACTATGATGCAGGCTATGTATGACTCCTCCGAACAGGGCAAGGAGATCGTGCTTGCATAACGGCGCATATCGCACAAACGCGCGCTTGCAGTAGGTTTCTACAGCTGCGCTTGCGTTTGCGCAATCTGCATCCGTTCTGCCGCGCACTCAAAATGTATGCATAATAGCGCAGAACACATAAATTAAAATTTATGCTATAAAAAATCGGCATCCTCGCAGTAGGTCATGGGGTCCCCGAAAACGCTTGTCGTTTTTGGGGCGAAATGCAGCGTCATTCGATTTTTTGCAATCTGCATCGATTATTCTTCGGTTGATTGCATCGTGCTTGCATAACGGCGCATATCGCACAAGCAATAAAAAAACGGCACTTTCGGGTGCCGTTTTATTTTTTCGAACGAACAAAAAAGAAAGAGGACGGTGTATCCGTCCTCTTAATGCGTTTATTTTTGGCTGCTCTTGAACTTTTCGACAGTTGCTTCGATTTCGAGAATGGTTTGTTCATCGATTGCATCGTAAGCCGAAACGAAGGTGCCGACAGGTGCGGTACGCAAATCAGCGATGGTTTGCATCATTGCACCCCAACGGTACATTTCCGAAAGGTCGGGAACGCGGTTTTGGTTAATAAGCTCGAGCATTCTCATCGATTCGTCATCGCGCGAGATTTGATATTGAAGATTTTGTTCGAAATAGGTGGGGGTGAGCTTCTTGCGGGAAACTGCGCCGAGAGATTCGATAAATTGAACTGCAAGATCAAGGTCTTCGCCGGTAATGAAGGTGGGGATAGCGATACAGTTAGAGGTCCACGCACCAACGTTGCAGGTGTAGTTTTCTTGAGTGTTGTCATACATAGGGCAGGGAAGAACGCCGAAGTCATCTTCCATAGTACGGACAGCATCCATTGCGCTGATCGCGTTGAAGAAGAAGAGACCTCTGCCGTCGATAAATGCCTGAGTGCAGGGATTTACAGCTTCGCCGCCGTCCTTATGTTCGTCGGCAATAACAAGACCGGAAACGGGATCCTGGCAATATTCCTGAGCCTTGGTGATAAGCGAAATTGCGCGTTCGTTGTTAACGGTAAGCTCGGGATAGCCTTCGCCGTCAAGAGTACAAACGTTAATGCCGCCCGAACGGAGGAGCCAGAAGACTACGTTGTGCTGAGCGGAAATACCGACCATATCAGCAGGGTCGGAAATGTTGTTTTCGTTGGTATCGTTGTAAACGGATTTTGCCATTTCAAACATAACGTCTTGAGTCCACGCCTTTTTGTCAACCATATCATACATGGATTCATAGCCGTATTTGCTTGCAAGACCGTTCTTCTTTTCAAGTTCCTTGTTAAAGAGAACGAACATTGTGGAAGCAACGCTTACGGTGGTTATATCGCTTGCGGCAAAATAAGTCTTGCCTGCGATGGTAACCGCATCGTTAAATTCCTTACACCACCAAGGGTTGTCAAGGTCAACGAGAGTGTTCAAGTCGTAAAGAATGCCGTCGGAAGCGAGCATAGCAGCTTCGGTAAGTGCGGGCATAATGAACAAATAGTCAGCGGTGTCGCTCATTGCATCCGTTTGAACGCGCTTATAGAAGGGGCCGCCGTAACGGGAGCCGGTTGAAATACCTTCTTCTTCAACAGTAACGTTCAAAAGCTGTTCAACCAAACGGGTGCATTCAGATGCTGTTGCAAGTACAGTAGAAACGTTATTTTCATCATACCCGGGAGCATCCTCGGGCTTTACTTGGTAAGAAGCCAAGGTGAGAACTCTGACCAGTTTACCTTCGTAATCAGTGCCTTCGGGAACGCCTTCGTATCCATAAAAGCCTTTTTCGTCATCGAATGAAGATTCTGCGTTTGCCGATTCGTTGGCAGCGTTCGAATCTTCAACAGAAACAGAGCCGCTGTCCTCACAAGCCGCGAAAACCGAGAACATCATTACAGCACAAAGCAAAAAAGCAAGTGTGCGTGCGAACTTTTTCATAAATGAAACCTCACTTTTCAAAGATTTATTTGTCATTATACATATATTAAAGCAAAAAGTCAATAGCTTTATCAATATCAAAGTAACGTGATAAATAAAAAGAACTTTTTCTTGCTCAAATCACAGCCAAAACATTGACAATTGACAATTTCGGTGTTACAATACAATGAATACATTTTTTTATCCGCGGAGGAAATTTTTATGTCTATCAGTAATACCATATTCAAGGGAGCCGCTACCGCGCTTATCACCCCCTTCAAGGACGGCGCGGTTGATTATGCCGCACTTGAAAATATGCTTGAATTTCAAATTAACGGCGGTATCGATGCTCTCGTTATCTGCGGTACTACGGGTGAACCTGCAACCTTGGATGACGATGAACACAAGCGTGTTCTTGAATTTGCAATAGAAAAAGTTAACAAGCGCGTTCCCGTAATTGCGGGCACCGGCTCTAATAATACACAGTATGCTATCGACCTTTCGCGTTTTGCCGAACGTGCGGGTGCCGACGGCTTGTTGCTCGTTACTCCTTATTACAACAAATGCTCTCAAAAGGGCATTGTCAGCCACTTCA
Source organism: Eubacteriales bacterium (assembly GCA_045636665.1). Taxonomy (GTDB): domain Bacteria; phylum Bacillota; class Clostridia; order Oscillospirales; family CAG-382; genus Coliplasma. The sequence continues at coordinate 19,135 of JAZTXY010000138.1, read as the reverse complement.
ATACCGTTGCCGATTCGGTAAATATTCCTTGTATCGTTTATAACGTACCCGGAAGAACAGGATTCTGCATTTCCGTAGATTCGTATAAGCAGCTTTCGAAGCACGAAAATATCGTTGCGACGAAGGAAGCAAGCGGCAACCTCCTTCTTATGATGGAGGTGCTCGAAGCGTGCGGCGACGACCTTAATATGTACAGCGGCGACGATCAGCAAATCGTTCCTCTTATGTCGATGGGCGCAATCGGCGTTATTTCGGTATTTTCGAACATTATGCCCTCCGAAGCACACCGTATCGCAAAGCTCTGTCTTGACGGCGATTTCAAAACCGCCGCTTCTCTCCAGCTTAAGTATCTCCGCCTTATGAACGGCTTGTTTATGCAGGTAAATCCCATACCCGTAAAGACTGCGGTTGCAAAAATGGGATTCTGCAGCAACGAATTCCGTATGCCCCTTTGTCCTATGGATGCGGCAGACGACGAAAAGCTTTTCGCGCTTATGCGTGAGCAAGGCCTTATCAAGTAATTAAACGTAAGGAAATCAACTATGAAAATCATACTTAACGGCGCTTGCGGAAGAATGGGCAAGGAAATCATTGCCGCCGCAAACAGAAACGGCGTGGAAATCGTATCTGCCGTCGATAAATTCGGCACACCCGATTTCGATAACGTTCCTTTTTACTCCTCGCTTGGCGATGTAAAGGAATCGGCAGACGCTCTTATCGATTTCACCAATCATACGGCGCTTCCCGAAATTTGCGAATTTGTGCGTAAAAGCGGAATCCCCTGCGTTATCGCTTCAACCGGACATACCGAAAGCGAACGCACGATGATGAACGAGCTTTCCAAGGATTTTGCCGTGTTCTTCTCGCGCAATATGTCGCTTGGTATCAATTTGCTTATCGACCTCTGCAGAAGCGCTTATACCGCTTTCGGCGGAGAATGCGATATTGAAATCATCGAAAAGCATCACCGTAATAAGCTCGATGCACCCAGCGGCACTGCTCTTATGATTGCCGAGGGAATAAAGGAGCTTATGCCCGATGAAACCGAATTTGTTACCGACAGAACCGCGCGACGCTGTGTGCGTCCCGACAACGAAATCGGCATTTCTTCGATTCGTTGCGGCGGTATTTTCGGCGAACACGAAGTGATTTTGAGCCGAAACGGCGAAACGTTAAGCATCAAGCACACTGCCGAAACACGCGCATTGTTTGCCGAAGGCGCGCTTAAAGCGGCGGAATATATTTCGAAAAAGCAAAAGGGACTTTACTCGATGAAGAACCTGCTTTCCGAATCTGCATCTGCCCCTGCAAAATAAAAAATGCAATTTCTTATTCCGAAAATTGCAAAAATATCACTAAAAAGACATTTAATCGAGATTAAAAGGCGATGAAAATGCAACAAACTTTAAAAATGTTGCATTTTTTATTGACAAGGCATTACTTAGTTGATATAATTGCAGGAAACGGAAGGATGGATATGATATGAACAATAAATTAAATATCGAAGCGCTTGCGAGGAACCTGACCGAAAACAGCGTTTTCGATGAACAGCTGCATACAAAATACGGTGTAAAGCGCGGACTTCGTAATCCCGACGGCACGGGTGTGCTTGCGGGTATTACCAAGGTAAGTAACGTACACGGTTACGTTATAAACGAATATGAGCGAGTCCCCTGCGAGGGTGAGCTTTTTTACCGCGGTATAAGCATCAACGAAATTATCGATGCGACCGACCGTAACGACCGTTTCGGTTATGACGAAGCATCTTGGCTTCTTCTTTTCGGCTCGCTCCCCACAAAAAACGAGCTTGATTTTTACGATACCATAATCGATGAATACAGCGATCCGCCCATGTCCTTTATCGAGGATATGATAATGCGCGCGCCCAGTCCCGATATTATGAACAAGCTTGCAAGAAGCGTGCTTGCTCTTTACAGCTATGACGATAACCCCGACGATAATTCTATCGATAACGTGCTTCGTCAGTCGCTTATGATAATCGCGCGTATGCCGATGATAATGACGGCGGCATATCAGGTCAAAAAGCGTTATTACGATAATGAAAGCTTCTTCCTTCACTCTCCGATTCCCGGACAGAGTATGGCGGAAAACATACTTTCGATGCTTCGCTTCGACCGCAAGTTCACGCGTGAGGAAGCAAAGCTGCTCGATAAATGCTTGATACTCCACGCCGAGCACGGCGGCGGTAACAACTCGACCTTTGCGGTTCGTGCGCTCACCTCATCGGGAACCGATACTTTCTCAGCGATCGCCGCAGGTATCGGCGCACTCAAGGGCCCCCGTCACGGCGGCGCTAATATAAAGGTAGTTAAAATGCTTGACGATATCAAAGCAAACGTCGGAGATTATAAGGATGAGGACGAAATTGCTTCCTACCTTAAAAAGCTTCTTAACAAAGAAGCCGGTGACAGAAGCGGTCTTATCTACGGTATGGGACATGCGGTCTATACGTTAAGCGACCCGCGTGCGACGATATTGCGTAAAGCGGCAGAGGAGCATTGCGATATGTTCGGTATGCGTGAGGACTTCAACATTTTACATACAGTTGAAAAGCTTGCGCCCGAGCTTTTGCAGAACAAAATGCATTACGGTAACGCAATCTGTGCAAACGTCGACCTTTATTCGGGCCTTGTTTACCGTATGCTCGGCATCCCTCAAGAGCTGTTCACCCCGTTGTTTGCAATCGCCCGTCTTTCGGGCTGGTGCGCTCACCGTCTTGAGGAAATCATCACCTGCCGTCGCATAATGCGTCCCGCATACCGTACCTTCCACGGAAAATTGCCTTATATCGAACTTGATGACAGAAAGGATAATTTATAATGTCCGGACTTACAATAGCTCAAAAAATAATCAAAGCTCACCTTGTTGAAGGTGAAATGGTCAAGGGCTCGCCCATCGGCCTCAGAATCGACCAAACGCTTACTCAGGATGCAACCGGTACCATGGCTTATCTCGAATTCGAGGCAATGGGTATTCCGCGTGTAAAAACCGAGCTTTCGGTAGCATATATCGACCATAACACACTTCAAAACGGCTTTATGAATGCCGACGACCATCTTTATATCCGCACCTGTGCGAAAAAGTACGGTCTTTATTTCTCGCGTCCCGGTAACGGCATCTGCCATCAGGTACACCTTGAACGCTTCGGTGTGCCCGGTAAAACCCTTATCGGCTCGGACAGCCACACCCCCACGGGCGGCGGCTTGGGTATGCTTGCATTCGGTGCAGGCGGTTTGGACGTAGCCGTTGCAATGGGCGGCGGCGCTTACCACATCACCATGCCCGAAATGGTTCGCGTTAATCTTACCGGAAAATTAAACGATTGGGTTTCCGCAAAGGACGTAATTCTTGAGGTTCTTCGCCGTTTGAGCGTAAAGGGCGGCGTCGGCAGAATTATCGAATACGGCGGAGAGGGCGTTAAAACTCTCACCGTTCCCGAACGCGGAACTATCACGAATATGGGCGCGGAATTGGGCGCAAGTACCTCGGTATTCCCCTCTGATGAAAACACCCGTCTTTTCCTTGCGGCGCAGGGAAGAGAAGACCAATACGTCGAGCTTAAGGCGGATGACGATGCCGTTTACGATCTCGTTATCGATATCGATCTTTCCTCGCTCGTTCCTGCGGCGGCTTGTCCTCACAGCCCCGACAACGTAAAATCTATCGAGGAAATCGGTGCTATCAAGGTCGATCAGGTATGTATCGGCTCCTGCACAAACTCGTCTTACGTCGATCTTATGAAGGTCGCGCACATTTTGAAGGGCAAAACCGTTCACGATAACGTAAGTCTTTCCATCGCTCCCGGCAGTAAGCAGGTTTATAATATGCTTGCCGAAAGCGGTGCTCTTTCTTGGATGATCGATGCGGGCGCAAGAATTCTCGAATCTGCGTGCGGTCCTTGCATCGGTATGGGACAATCGCCTCAATCGGCAGGTGTTTCCTTGCGTACCTTCAACCGCAACTTCTTGGGAAGAAGCGGCACCAAGGATGCTCAGGTATATCTTGTAAGCCCCGAAACAGCGGCAATTTCCGCGCTTACCGGTGTGCTTACCGACCCGAGAACTATCGGTGAAATGCCCGAAATCAAAATGCCCAATAAGTTTATGATAAACGATAATATGGTCATCAAGCCCGCAAGCGTTGATGATGCGGCAGAAGTCGAGGTCGTTCGCGGCCCCAACATCAAGCCCTTCCCCGAAAGCCGTCCCGTTGCGGATAATATCGATTGCGAATGTATCCTCAAGGTCGGCGACAACATCACCACCGACCACATTATGCCTGCAGGCGCGAAAATTTTGCCCTACCGCTCCAACATTCCTTATCTTTCCAACTTCTGCTTTGAGGTTTGCGACGAGGAATTTCCTTCTCGCGCAAAGGAAAAGAACGGCGGTATTATCATCGGCGGCGAAAACTACGGTCAAGGCAGCTCACGTGAGCATGCGGCTCTTGTTCCCCTTTATCTCGGCGTAAAAGCGGTCATCGCAAAGAGCTTTGCCCGTATCCACGCGGCAAACCTCGTAAACGCAGGTATTCTTCCGCTTACCTTCGCAAATACCGAAGATTACGATTCCATCTCGCTCGGCGATAAGCTAAGGCTTACCGATTTGAGAAATTGCATTAAAGAGGGCAGAGAAATCACCCTTAATGCAAACGGCAAGGAAATCAAGCTTGTTTCCTCGCTTTCGGGACGCGACCGCGATATAATCCTTGCGGGCGGTCTGCTTGAATATACGAAGGGATAAAAAACTCCCCAAAAATGCAAGCATTTTCAGGGAACCCATGCTCGCGCCAACCTTGTGCGCGCCTTCGGCTTGTCCAAGGTTGCGAACATCATAGGTATATTTTTCGATGCACATGTCGCCGAAAAATATATGATTTTATTGTATTGAAAGTTTTTGGAGATTCTTAAGAACCTTTTTTCAAAAAGGTTCTTAAGTAAAAATCTCTCTAAAATCTACCAAAAAGGAGAATAAAAATGGCAAAGATACAGATGAATACGCCGCTCGTGGAAATGGACGGCGACGAAATGACGAGAATAATCTGGCAACAGATAAAGGATATTCTTCTTAATCCCTATATCGACCTCAAAACCGAATATTACGACCTCGGTCTTGAACACCGTAACGAAACGAATGACCAAGTCACTGTCGATTCTGCAAATGCCGCAAAGAAATACGGCGTTGCCGTTAAGTGTGCGACAATTACACCCAACGCGGCAAGAATGACCGAATACAACCTTAAAGAAATGTGGAAAAGCCCCAACGGTACCATCCGTGCGATTCTCGACGGCACTGTGTTCCGTACCCCGATAATCGTTAAGGGCATTCCTCCTTACGTGCGTAATTGGACAAAGCCCATTTCCATCGCTCGTCACGCATACGGCGATATCTATAAAGCGACCGAAATGAAGGTCAACGCAGGAAGCAAGGCAGAGCTTGTCGTTACCGCACCCGACGGAAGCGAAACCCGTGCGCTTATCCACGATTTCAAGACCGACGGCATTATCCAAGGCGTTCACAACCTTGAAAAGAGCATTCAGGGCTTTGCAAGAAGCTGCTTTGATTACGCGCTTGATATGAAAATGGACCTTTGGTTCTCCTCCAAGGATACCATAAGCAAAACCTACGACCACAGATTCAAGGATATTTTCGCCGAAATCTATGAAACCGAATATAAAGAAAAGTTCGAATCCAACGGAATCGAATATTTCTACACCCTTATCGATGACGCCGTTGCGCGCGTTATCCGTTCGGAGGGCGGCTTTATTTGGGCTTGTAAGAATTATGACGGCGACGTTATGAGCGATATGGTTTCCACCGCATACGGCTCGTTGGCAATGATGACGAGCGTGCTTGTTTCGCCCGACGGAATTTATGAATACGAAGCGGCTCACGGCACGGTTCAACGCCACTATTACAACCACTTAAAGGGCTTGCCCACCTCCACCAACTCTGTTGCGACGATATTCGCATGGACCGGCGCTTTGAGAAAACGCGGTGAATTGGACGGAATCGACGAGCTTTGCGAATTTGCCGATAAGCTTGAGCATGCTTGTATCGACACTATCGAAAGCGGCGTTATGACCAAGGACCTTTACCTTATTTCCACGCTTGAAAACAAAACGCAGGTAAATACAACCGAATTTTTGGAAGCGATCGCTTCAAGACTTTAATATTTATCAAAACAGTAAGCCGGTACGGTCCCTCCCGTATCGGCTGTTTTTTATTAAACTCGCGAAGCGAATATAACTGTCATTGTGTACCTCTGGTACACAATGACTTGTCGGGGTTGACTTTTGTAATAATATGTGGTATAATTTTGCAAATATTAATGCCCACGGAGGATAATCGTGGATATTCAGGATATATTTACAATATGTAATATCGTGCTTACGGCATCGTTTGTTATCTGCTATATCTATCAGTTTTTCTATATTTTCTGGGTATTTCTCGGAAAAGATAAATCTCAACCGGTGCAAAGCGATAAGCTTAATAAATTCGGCGTTATAATCAGTGCGCGTGACGAAGAAAACGTTATCGGGCACCTTTTGGAAAGTATTAACCGTCAGGATTACCCCAAAGAGCTTATTAAAATTTTCCTTATCGCCGATAACTGTACCGATAATACCGCGCAGGTCGGCAGAGATCACGGTGCGATAGTTCTTGAACGTAACAATAAAGAGCTTATAGGCAAGGGCTATGCGCTCGATTTCCTTTTCAAAAAGCTTATTGCCGAAAAGGACGATTGCGATGCTTATATCGTTTTCGATGCCGATAACCTTGTTGATAAGAATTTCGTTAAGGAAATGAATATCAACTTCAACCGCGGCTACAAAGCGCTCACCAGCTACCGTAACTCCAAAAACTACGGAACCAACTGGATTTCCGCAGGTTATTCGCTTTGGTTCCTGCGTGAAGCAAAATATCTTAACCACGCAAGAATGCGTTTCAACACCTCTTGCGCGATTTCTGGTACCGGCTTTTGTATCAGCCGCGAAATTATCGAAAGCAACGGCGGTTGGCCCTATCACCTTCTTACCGAGGATATCGAATTTTCAACCGATATGGCGGTTCGCGGTGTTAAGATAGGTTACAGCGGCGGCTCGATAGTTTACGATGAACAGCCCGAAACCTTTAAGCAATCCTGGAACCAGCGTCTCCGTTGGTCAAAGGGCTTCTATCAGGTATTCGGTAAATACGGCGGAAAGCTTTTCAAGGGCATTTTCAAGGGTAAATTCGCTTGCTATGATATGCTTATGACGATTTTCCCTGCGCTTATGTTTACCATTCTTTCGCTTTGCTGCTGTATCGCGGAATTTATTTACGGTATGACGATATTTGTCGATTATCCCGAATTTTCGGTATTCTTTGAATTCTGTATGGTTCCGCTGCTCTATTTCTGCTCGATAATCTATATGCTTATATTTATTGTCGGCTTTATCACGCTGATAACCGAATGGGACGTTATCGATTGTCCTCCCGGCAAGATGATAAAATATCTCTTCACCTTCCCGATATTTATGCTTTCCTATTGCCCCATCGCAATAGCGGCAATCTTCAAAAAGGTTGAATGGACTCCCATTAAGCACAGCGTAACGAAATCTATCGACGACGTTCAGTCGACCACAGAAGAATAAACGTTTTACAAGTCCGAGGTATTAAGCTCTCGGACTTGTTTTTTTACTCCCTTTAGAACATTTGTTCTTGACAAACAGATGTTCGGGTGTTATGATATTATGAGAGTAAAAAAGGGGAGTGAAGGATATGTATATGGGCTATAACGACGGCTCGGCACTGATGAAAACGTCGAATTTCCGCGAGAAGGCAAATGCAAAAGCAAACGAAAATCAAAAAATTCGCACGATATTACATTGCGATGCGAATTCTTTTTTTGCCTCCTGCGAAACGGCGATTCATCCCGAATATGCCTCGTTTCCCATGGCGGTCTGCGGCAGTGTTGAGGAAAGACACGGCATTGTACTTGCCCGAAACGAGCTTGCGAAAAAATACGGAGTTACGACAGCCGAGCCGGTCTGGCAGGCGAAAAAGAAATGCCCTCAGCTGCTTACTGTTCGTCCTACCTACGGGCTTTATTCCGAAATGTCCGAAAAAATGAACAAGATATTTTACGATTATACCGACAAGGTCGAGCCGTTCGGAATCGATGAAAGCTGGCTTGACGTAAGCGGCTCTTTCAAGCTTTTCGGAAACGGAAAAAGCATTGCGGATGCGATTCGTGAAAGGGTGAAAAACGAGCTCGGCATAACCGTTTCGGTCGGCGTTTCCTTTAACAAGGTTTTTGCAAAGCTCGGAAGCGATATGAAAAAGCCAAACGCAACGACGGTCATCCCGCGCGACCGCTTTGCGTCGATAGTTTGGCCTCTGCCGGTTACCGACCTTCTTTTCGTCGGCTCGTCTACGGCAAAGGTGTTGAATCACGTGGGAATTTATACCATCGGCGATTTGGCGTGCTGTAACGAATCGACCGTAAAGAAAAACCTCGGCAAAAACGGTGTTATGCTTCGTGAATTTGCCCGAGGCAACGATTTTTCCGAGGTCACGGTAAGCGGTTATGAGCCCACGCCGAAATCGGTAAGCAACGGTATGACCTTCCGCGACAATCTTAAAACCTCCGACGATATTTCGTTTGCGATAACCTATCTTTCAATGTCGGTGGCAGAGCGTTTAAGACGGCATAAGCTGTGCTGTAACAACGTCGCCGTAACGGTCAGATTACCCGACCTGACGTCATTTTCGCATTCGGTGTCACTTGCTCACCCGACCTGCCTTTACGACGAAATATCCAAGGTTGCGCTTTCGCTCGTGTATGCGAAAAAGGCGATGTGGAAGGAAATATATTCGGTAACGGTACACGCCGAAAAATTGACGCCCGAGGGCGATTTCGGCTATCAGCAAAAGCTGTTTCCCGAAGCGTGGGAGAAAAAATACGAAAGCCGACATTCTCTTGAAACCGCCGTCGATTCTATCCGCAAGCGGTTTGGGAAAAACGCGGTTCAAATCGCGTCTGCAATCGATAACCGATTGGTGTAAAAAATAAAGAAATTCTTTATATCCCCTTTTAATTTAAAGGAAAATGTGATATAATAATACGATTTACGAAGAAAATCAACGAAATCTCAAAAAAGGGGGCGTTTTTTGTATGGATAAGTTCGATCTTGTGTCTGATTTTGCGCCTACGGGCGACCAACCCGAAGCGATATCGGCGCTTGTTTCGGGCATAATAAACGGCGACCGCGACCAAACTCTTATCGGCGTAACAGGCTCGGGTAAAACCTTTACTATGGCAAACGTTATCGCGCGTGCAAACCGCCCTGCAATCATACTTGAACCCAACAAAACTCTTGCGGCGCAGGTCTGTTCCGAAATGCGCGAATTTTTCCCGAACAACGCCGTTGAGTTTTTTGTCAGTTATTACGATTACTATCAGCCCGAAGCATACGTCCCCGGTAAGGACGTTTATATCGAAAAGGACGCGGCTGTCAATAACGAAATCGATAAGCTCCGCCATTCCGCAACGAGTGCGCTTTTTGAAAGACGCGACGTTATAATCGTTGCGTCGGTAAGCTGTATTTATTCGTTGGGTGACCCCGAGGAATATTCCCAACAGGTGCTTTCAATCCGCCGCGGCTCGACCTTTGCGCGCGATGACGTCATCAAGCGTCTTGTTGCATTGCAATATGCAAGAAGCGATATCGGCTTTGAGCGTAACAACTTCCGCGTTCGCGGTGACGTGCTTGATATTTTCCCGTCAAACACCGATACCGATGCAGTAAGAGTGGAATTTTTCGGTGACGAGGTCGACCGAATTTGCAAAATCAACGTCGTTACGGGCGAAGCGGTTGCCGATATGTCGCACGTTGCGATATATCCCGCATCGCACTACGTTACCTCGTCGGAAACGCGCAAAAAGGCACTTGACGATATAATTGCCGAGCTTGACGAAAGAATCGCATATTTTGAAAGTCAGAATAAATTTATCGAGGCGCAACGCATCCGCGAACGTACGATGTTCGACGTTGAGCAGATACGCGAGATTGGATTTTGCTCGGGTGTCGAAAACTATTCGCGCGTGCTTTCGGGCCGTGAGCCGGGAAGTGCGCCCTATACGCTTCTCGATTATTTTCCCTCGGATTATCTTGTGTTTGTCGATGAAAGCCACGTAATGCTTCCGCAAATACGCGGTATGGCGGCAGGCGACCGCGCAAGAAAGCAAAATCTTATCGATTACGGCTTCCGTTTGCCCTCCGCTTACGATAACCGACCGCTCGTTTTCGATGAATTCGATGAAAAACGCGGTCAAACGGTTTACGTCAGCGCAACGCCGAAGGAATACGAGCGCAACCTTTCCACGCGCCTTGTCGAGCAGATAATCCGCCCGACGGGTCTGCTCGATCCTATCGTCGAGGTGCGCCCGACAAAAGGACAAATCGATGATCTTGCGGGCGAGATACGCATCCGCGCCGCAAGGAAGGAGCGCGTTTTAGTCACAACGCTTACCAAAAAAATGGCGGAGGACCTTACCGAATTTTTCGAGCTTTCGGGTATCCGCTCAAGATATATGCACTACGATATCGACACGATGGAAAGAATGGATATTCTGCGCGGTCTGCGTGCAGGCGAATTCGACGTGCTTGTCGGTATCAACCTACTGCGTGAAGGTCTTGACCTGCCCGAGGTATCGCTCGTCGCCATCCTCGATGCCGATAAAGAGGGCTTTTTGCGAAGCGAAATTTCGCTTGTGCAAACCATCGGCCGCGCCGCGCGTAATGCCGAGGGTACGGTTATAATGTATGCCGATTCCGAAACAGGCTCGATGAAGCGCGCTATCGATGAAACTAACCGCCGCAGACGTATTCAGCAGGCGTATAACGAAAAGCACGGCATCACGCCCAAAACCATTGTAAAGGATATTCGTGCTCCTATCGAAATAACCTCGAAGAAGGAAGCCGAAAAATTAGAAAAGAACAAGAATTTAAGTAAAGAAGATAAGAAGAAGCTTATCGATAAGCTTACCGCCGATATGAAGCGCGCCGCAAAGGACCTCGATTTCGAAACCGCGGCATTCATTCGCGATAAGATAAGAAGATTGATGTAGCAGGAGAAAACTATGTCGGACAAAATCGTTGTAAAGGGCGCTCGCGTCCATAACTTAAAGAATATCGACGTTACCATCCCCCGTGACAAGCTCGTTGTTTTCACGGGTCTTTCGGGTTCGGGTAAATCGAGTCTTGCTTTCGATACTCTTTATGCCGAGGGACACAGAAGATTCGTCGAATCGCTTTCGTCCTATGCAAGAATGTTTTTGGGACAGCTTGATAAGCCCGACGTTGATTTGATCGAGGGCTTGTCGCCCGCGATATCCATCGACCAAAAAACAACCTCGCGCAATCCGCGCTCTACCGTCGGTACCGCAACCGAAATTTACGATTATCTCCGTTTGCTTTATGCGCGAATCGGTGTGCCGCACTGTCCGATATGCGGCGAGGAGATCAAACAGCAATCTGTCGATGAAATCGTTGCGCGTGTATGCGAATTGCCTCAGGGCACTCGCTTTATGGTGCTTGCGCCCGTGGTTTCGGCGCAAAAGGGTATGCACGAAAAGGTTTTTGAAGGCGCGCGTAAAAGCGGTTATGTTCGCGTTCGTGTCGACGGAAATATGTATGACCTTTCCGAAACGATAAATCTCGATAAAAATCTGAAGCACGATATTGAAATAATCGTCGACCGTCTTGTAATGAAGGGCGAGGAAATGCGCTCGAGATTAGCCGAAAGTCTTGAAACGGCATCGAAGCTTGCAAACGGTATAATAAAAATTCTTCTCCCCGATGCGGAAGAGGATAACGAAATAACCTTTTCGCAAAATTATGCGTGTAAGACCCACGGTATATCGGTCGGCGAGCTTACACCGCGTATGTTCTCGTTCAATAACCCGTCGGGTGCCTGCGAGGCGTGCGGCGGCTTGGGTGAAAACAACGTATTTTCCGAAGAAAAGCTTATTCCCGATAAAAGCCTTTCGCTTTTCGGCGGCGCGGTAATATGCAACGGCTTTAAAAGCGCCGAGCCGGGCGGATATTTTGCCGAGCTTATAAATTCGGTCGGCAGATATCACGGCTTTGATATTCACACTCCTATCGCAAACTATTCCGAAGAAGCGTTTAATATCCTTATGTACGGTAATAAACGCAAACGCAAATCGGTTTCCGAGCCGTCGTTCAAGGGTATTATCGGTATGATCGACCACCGTTATAAAATGGGCGGCGGTTATGAAACGCGTGAATACTACGAGCAGTTTATGGATTATATCCCCTGTCCCGAATGTCACGGAAAGCGCCTTAAAAACGAATCCTTGGCGGTAACCGTCGGCGGACTTAATATTTCCGACCTTTGCTCGAAATCGGTTATCGACGTTCGCAAATTCTTTGCGACCTTGAAATTAAGCCAAACCGAATCCGAAATTGCGAAAGAGATACTTAAAGAGATAAATTCCCGACTTTCCTTCCTTGAAAACGTCGGACTCGGTTATCTCACGCTTTCGCGTAAGGCAGGCTCGCTTTCGGGCGGTGAAGCACAGCGCATCCGTCTTGCAACTCAAATCGGCAGCGCGCTTGTAGGCGTTATGTACGTTCTTGACGAGCCGAGCATCGGATTGCACCAACGCGACAACCAAAAGCTTATAAACACACTTAAAAAGCTGCGCGATATCGGAAACACGGTTCTTGTTGTCGAACACGACGAGGAAACCATTGAAGAAGCCGACTATATCGTCGATATAGGCCCCGGCGCAGGTATCCACGGCGGCAACGTAATTTTTACGGGCACTCCCGCGCAGATAAAAAAATGCAAGGAATCGATAACGGGACAGTACCTTTCGGGCAAAAAGGTCGTTTCGGTTCCCACCACTCGCAGAAAGGGCAACGGCGGATTAATTACCGTTGTCGGCGCGAGCGAAAACAATCTTAAAGACGTTGACGTTACCTTCCCCTTGGGCAAGCTCGTATGTGTAACCGGTGTTTCGGGCTCGGGCAAATCGAGTCTTGTAAACGCAGTGCTTTACAACACGCTTGCGCGTAAGCTCGGCAAGCTTTCGGTAATTCCGGGTAAGCACAAGGAAATCGTCGGCGCAGACGATATTGACAAGATAATTCAAATCGACCAATCGCCGATAGGCCGTAATCCCCGTTCGAACCCCGCAACCTATATCGGTCTTTTCAACGATATTCGCGCGGTGTTTGCGTCCACACCCGATGCAAAGGCGCGCGGCTATAACGACGGCAGATTTTCGTTTAACGTCAAGGGCGGCAGATGTGAAGCCTGTAAGGGTGACGGTACTCTTACCATCGAAATGCACTTCTTACCCGACGTTTACGTTACCTGCGACGTCTGCAAGGGCAGAAGATATAACCACGAAACGCTTGAAATCAAATATAAAGGCAAATCGATTTACGACGTTCTTGAAATGACCTGCGACGAGGGTAGGGAATTCTTCCAAAACTACCCCTCGATAAAGCGCAAATTGGATACGATGTGCGACGTCGGACTCGGATATATCAAAATCGGTCAGCCCTCGACAACCCTTTCGGGCGGTGAGGCACAGCGCGTAAAATTGGCAAACGAGCTTTCGCGCCGAGCAACGGGCAAAACGCTTTATGTGCTCGACGAGCCGACGACGGGCTTGCACACCGACGACGTAAACAAGCTTGTGAGCGTTTTGCAAAAGCTTGTCGATGCAGGCAACTCGGTAGTGGTTATCGAGCATAATTTAGACCTCATTAAGACCGCCGATTATATAATCGATTTAGGTCCCGACGGCGGCGATGCAGGCGGCAAAGTCATCGCAAAGGGCACACCCGAGGAGGTTGCCGCAAACGAAGACAGCTATACGGGACATTATTTAAGAGAAAAACTTAAGAATTTGTAATTTGGAGAAATAAAAGTGAGCAATTACGAAAAATACGCGCCTCTGCTTGAATGCGTTGAAAAGCCGGGCAGATACGTCGGCGGCGAATATTCGTCTGACGTTCCCAATCCCGAAAATGCCGACCTACGAGTCTGCTTCTGCTTCCCCGATATTTACGAAATCGGTATGTCCAACCTCGGTATGAAAATACTTCAGGGAAACTTTAACAACAGCGGATATATCAGCTGTGAGCGAAGCTATATGCCTTGGCCCGATATGCGCGAGCAGTTAATAAAGCACAATCTTCCTTTGTACGCGCTTGAAAGCGGCGATGCATTAAATAAGTTCGATATAGTTGCCTTTACGCTTCAGTATGAGCTTTCCTATACAAACGTTATCGCAATGCTCGGCTTGGGCGGAATACCCCTTCTTTCGAAGGACAGAAGCGAATCCGATCCCATAATCATCGCAGGCGGTCCCTGCGCGTATAATCCCGAGCCGATTGCCGATTTTATCGATATTTTTTCGATAGGAGAGGGCGAAGAGGCTCTGCTTGAGCTTGCTTCTCTTATCAGAGATTGCAAAAAAGAGGGCGTTGGCAGGGAAGAAATACTTTACCGCGCGTCACAGCTTGAAGGCTTTTACGTACCCTCGCTTTACACCGTTGAATATAACGCAGACGGAACGATTGCCTCGTTTGCGCCCAACCGCGAAAACGTACCCGTAACCGTCAGAAAACGCATAATCGAGGACCTTGATAAGGCATATTTCCCCTGCAAGTGCTCGGTACCCTTTCTTGAAACGGTTCACGACCGCGTAATGCTCGAGGTTTTCCGCGGATGTATTCGCGGATGCCGTTTCTGCCAGGCAGGTATGATTTACCGTCCCTACCGTGAAAAATCGCCCGAGGTGCTTAATGAAAACGCACGCGCTTCGATCGAACACAGCGGTTATTCGGAAATTTCACTCACCTCGCTTTCGATAAGCGACTATACTCATCTTCGTGAGCTTATAAACGGACTTTTGGAATGGACCGACGATAAGAAGGTAAACCTTTCGCTTCCCTCGATGAGAATCGATAATTTCTATGAGGAATTGCTCGAAAAGGTTTCGTCGGTTCGTAAAAGCGGTCTTACGTTTGCGCCCGAAGCAGGTACCCAAAGACTTCGTGACGTTATTAACAAGAACATCACCGAGGAAGAAATCATTTCGGCTTGCGAAAAGGCGTTCGACGGCGGAAGAAGCAGCTTAAAGCTTTATTTTATGAACGGTCTTCCCACCGAAACCGACGAGGACATCAAGGGTATCGCTTCGCTCGGTCAGAATATTGTCGATACATATTACTCCAAAAAGCGCTTTGGCGGCGGCAGAGGCGTAAACGTTACCGTGAGCGTTTCCTGCTTCGTGCCCAAGCCCTTCACCCCCTTCCAATGGGAGCCGCAGGACAGCTTTGAGGAGCTTGAACGCAAGCAAGCGCTTTTGCGTTCCGAAATCAAAACAAAGAAAATATCCTATAAATATCACGATGCACGCGTTTCGCGAATCGAAGCGGTGTTTGCGCGCGGCGACAGAAAATTAGGCGCGGCTTTGCTCGAAGCATATAACCGCAATATGATGCTTGACGGCTGGGATGAATATTTCAGCTACGACAAGTGGATAAGCGTGTTTGAAGCTTGCGGAATCGACCCCGCATTCTATGCAAACCGCCGTTTCGGTATCGATGAAATACTTCCTTGGGACTTTATCGATATCGGTGTAACCAAAAAGTTTATGAAGAACGAATATGCGCGCTCGCTTAATGCCGAAACCACTCCCGATTGCCGCACAAAGTGCTCGGGCTGCGGTGCAAAATCGCTCTGCAACGGCAAATGCGTTTGCGACGGAGGTGAAAACAATGGCTGATATTCGCGTATGCTTTACAAAGCTCGGTAATTTAAAATATATCTCCCATCTTGACCTTCAACGCGCTATTCACAGAATGCTTGTAAGAAGCGGTCTGCCCATTTCCTACAGCGAGGGCTTCAATCCTCATCCCCGTCTTAACATCGCGCTTCCGCTTTCTATCTATCAAGAGGGCGAAAGAGAGCTTTTCGATTTCCGCTTGACCGAAGAAGTCGATATCGAAGCCGTAAAAAGCAAGCTTCAGTCTGCCGCATTTCCGGGACTTGATATCGTTTCGGTCGAAATTGCCGACCGCAAGCTTACAACAAAGCGCGCGATTTGGCGTCTTGAGCTTGAAACCGAAATAAGCGATGAAGAGTTTAAAACCGCATTAAACGGCGAAATGAAGGTCGTTAAACGCTCGAAAACGGGTGAAAAGACCGTTGATATCTCGCCTATGGTAAGATTCGTTTCTTCCCGTTCGGAAAACGGTATTGCAACGCTGCGAGTCGAGCTTAATGCCGCAGGCAACGATTACCTGAATCCGTCCTACGTAGCCGCGTTTTTCGGTGACAGAGTAAAAATTAAAAGAGTGGTTCGCGAGAATATTATATTTTAACAATTTTCTATTGATATTAAGCATATTGTTTGCTATAATCATAATGATATGAAATGTTTAAAATCAGATTTTTCGACGAAGTTAATAATTTTACTTCTTTCGGTCTCGCTCGTTCTTGCTTTTTGCGCTTGTTCGGACGAAATTGAGGAAAGCAGCGAGGAAATATCGGAAGAAAGCTTTGTGCTTCCCGATTTTTCTCAGGAAGAGCTTCCCGAGGACGATGGCTATTTAACGAAAGAGGAAGCAATCGAGCTTCTTGAAGCGGATAAGCTTGTTACCGACATTTTCATCAATCAGTCGCTTTGCGATGAAAGGGATGAATCTGCCGAATATCAAGGTCTGCCCGTTGAAAACGAATATGTGAATTTCAAAGCTGTTATGGCGTTGCTCGAAAACACCTATTCGTCAAGCGGCGGATGTATCGATGAATTTTTAAGCTATCCCCAAGGACTGCCTGCCGCTGTAACCGAAAAGGGAGGAAGAACCTATGTCTTTCGCCATCCGACCGAACGGTTCTTCGATTCCGTAAAACTTGATACGGTAACAGTTTCGGATACCGAAGCGGCAACCGTAAAAACCATTACGGCAACCACCGTTCATTCGGATACGGTAACCTTTAACGCGGTGCTCGAAAAGGGAAGATGGCGTCTTGAAAAGGGACTTTTTCAGCTTAAGCCCTTTGAAGAATTTGAGTATACCCAACCGTTTCCGTTTTCAAACGTCGGATCGTTCAAATCGCTTTCGGGCAGCTTGCTCGTTATTGAATTTTTTGTAACCGATAAGCAGACCGAATTTACTTACGAAGAAGAACAGGAATATCACGGACGCATTTCAACCGCAATCGATTATCTTGTCGATACCGCGGCAGAATACGGCAAAACGCTTGAACCTGCCTTTAAAAAGGCTTATTTTGCGCACGACGGTATTCTCGGCTCGCGCTCGTTGGATTTTGATATTATGTTTGCCGATACGGGCTTCGGTACGTTAAAGGACTTTGCCGAAGCGAATTTCGACCTTTCGCAGTACGATAATTACGTTTTCGTTGTCTGCCTTGATAAAGAGGTCGAAAGCTCCTGCGAGATGTTCAGAAACACCGACCAAACACGTTTTTACTACGGCGAACGTGCGATTATCGGCAACAAAACAACACCTGCCGAAATCTGTGCTTCTATGTTTAAAACATCGGGCGCATACGCTTTTGACGAAGGTATTTGCGACCCGTATATCGAATTACTTTATCACGCTTACTACAAAAAAGACGTTGTGATTTCCGGCAGTCTTGCAGATTCAAACGTTTCACCCGTAACTGCATACGCTTGCGGATTGATCGATTCTCTTGACCGTATCAATAGCATATTCTATTTCGGACAATAAAAGCGAGGAAACTTAAAATGGCTAATCAATACAAACGCGTACTTATCAAGCTCAGCGGCGAAGCGCTTGCCGGTGAGAAAAAGGGTATTCTCGACGGAGATATGCTTTCGTCGGTTGCCGAAAAGATTGCAACGCTCGTTAACGACGGCGTTCAGGTGAGTATAGTTATCGGCGCAGGTAATATCTGGCGCGGCGCAAGACAAAACGGACTTGACGTTGACCGTGTGCGCGGCGACCATATGGGAATGCTCGCAACCGTTATCAACTCTCTTGCAATGCAGGATTACATACTCAAAACGGGTGTTAACGCGCACGTTATGAGCGCGGTACAAATCCAACAATTCTGCGAACCCTACGCACAGTATAAAGCCATTGAATATCTTGAAAAGGGCGAGGTCGTAATTCTTTCGTGCGGCGTCGGTTATCCCTTCTTTTCAACGGATACGGGCATGATGCTGCGCGCGGCAGAGCTTAAGTGCGATGCTGTTCTTTCTGCAAAGAACGTTGACGGCGTTTACGATAAGGACCCTGCAAAATACAGCGATGCCGTTAAGTTTGACGAGCTTACTTATCAAGAGCTTCTTTCGCGCGGACTCAAAGCAATCGACCAAAGCGCCGCAACCATCGGTGAGGAATGCGACATAAAAACCGTAATTTTCCCGCTTTCCGATCCTCAAAACATAATTTCTGCCGCAAAAGGCGAAACAATCGGCACATTACTCCATAAATAAAAAATAAGATATATAACAAAAACAAGGAAGGTAACAAAAATGTTCGACATTAAACCCTTTGAAGAAAAAATGAAAAAATCCATCAGCGTCCTCGAGGAGGATTTTGGCACTATAAGAGTAGGCAGAGCAAGCTCGAAGGTTCTCGATAAGATCACCGTACCTTACTACGGCACCCCCACAGGTCTTGACGGCGTTGCAACCATCAAGGCAACAGACGCAAGAACTCTTGTAATCACTCCTTGGGAAACCAATATGCTCAAGGAAATCGAAAAGGCAATCCTTGCTTCCGACGTAGGCATCACCCCCACCAACGACGGCAAATGCATCCGTCTTGTTTTCCCCGCACTTACCGAGGAACGCAGAAAAGAGCTTACCAAGAAGACCGCAAAAATGGGCGAGGACTGCAAGGTTGCAATTCGTAACATCCGCCGCGAAGCAAACGATAACGCAAAGGCATTGAAGAAGAATTCGACCATTACCGAAGATGACCTTAAGGATGCTGAAAAGAAGATTCAGGATCTTACCGATAAGATCATCAAGGAAGTTGACGTTGTTATCGCTAAAAAAGATAAGGAAATCATGGAAATATAAT
>JAZTXY010000137.1:0-3235 GCA_045636665.1 Eubacteriales bacterium | reverse complement strand
CAACAACGCTGAGGGGAACAGCGAATACGCAAAGAAGCATAATCGCAGAAAGAATGAAACTGATTTTCTTTTTCATAAGATTATATCCTTTCCATTGTTTTTCATTCTGCATCGATGATAGCATATTTCTCAGTCGATTGCAACAATTTTACAAAAACTTTTCCTCCGGAAACTCTTTTTTGTAAAGATACAACAAAAGGTTTGTATCTTTTTTAACACAAAATCCAACGTTTCTTAAAGCATACTTAAAGTTTTTTTGTAATCAGCCGTTAAAACGGCAAAAAACGGCTCCCGATCGGAAAATCGGGAGCCAAAAAACTATCAGGTGTTTGTAAGGATATAATCGAGCGAGGGCTTCTTGCCTCTCATTACGGCGAGAACTGCATCAAGCTCAGCGTACTTATCGTTCGTGAGCCAGGATTCTGCATAACGTTCACACCATTTTTCAACGTAAGCTTCGTCGATAGCAACGCTTTCGTCGATAAGCTTCGCGAAGCGGAGAGTGATGATTGCAAGGCCTTCTGCGCCTATGCGGAGATCGTTCGTGATCTCGCTCTGAACGGGGAGACGGCGGAATTTCTCGGCAAGAGCAAACGCCTTCTGTGCGTTTTCAACGTAGGGCTTGCTATCGGTGGGAAGCGGTTCGATCGTTTCGCCGTAGCCGATGCGGTTATCGAAGAACGCGCTGCAGAACGTTCCCCAGGACAAGAGCGCCTGAACATCGCCGAATTCGCGGATGAGTTTTACGGTATCACCCGAAGCGTCGCCGTAGACGAGCTCGGAAACTGCTTTGTCAAACTTTTCACAAGCGGCTTTCGTCTTGCGGTTCCATGCCTTCGAAGCACCGAGAACGCAACCGTAAAGAGTACAGCTCATCGGGCAAACTGCACCGAAGTCACCCCAAGAGGTGTTGAGCATACCCATAACCTTGCATTCGCCGCCCTTTTGAACCATTTTGCTGATATTCTGCTCTGCATAGCCGACACATTCGCAGAACTGGTTCCAACAGCTTGTACCGGGGCAAACGACCTGACTGAATTTTTCAGCGGCAAAGCGGTCGATATTTTCAAGAATGGGGTTGCAATCGTAGCACCAGTTGAGCATTACCATATCGTCGGGGAAGCGCGAAATGGTTTCGGGGTGGTTAAGAACAACGTCGCCCCACATCATAACCGTCTTGCCGAGCGATTTAAGGTGTTCGATTATTTTAAGTGTAAATTCAAGATAAAGCTCGCCCTTATCCTGTCCTTTGTTCTTGCCGTTGCAGATGTCAAAGGTTTCGTCACAGCAGATGTTGAAATACTTACTGCGGAAAAGGGGAACGTATTGATCTATAAGCGAGGTAATAAGCTCGAAGCTTCTTTCGTCGTTTGCGTTTATAGTGTGGTGAAGCATAAAGTTGTGCCAAGGGTTCTTGGTTGCTTCAAATTCGTCAAGCTCGCAAAGATGCTTGTATTTATTGCTTTCGAGAAGACGGAAAAGGTGTCCGAATGAGGAAAGCGAGGGAACGAAATCGATGAAGTTTTCATAGCAGTAATCATCGATCTGCATAATTTCCTCGGCGGTCATATAACCGAACGCCTTGTAAATGCCCTTATATTCATCAAAAGCAAAGGTATGCTCAATGTAAAGCTGATAGGAATTGTGCTTGTAATATGCAAGGAAATCGATCATCTTGAACACGCCGTCAAGATTGGGAACACGGCCGCGCGATGCATCGTGATAAAATCCGCGGTAGGACATATCGGGCTTATCTTCAATTTCGCAGCATTCAATATCTTCGCCGCAGGTTTCGAGCATTTGGCGAAGAGTTTGGATACCGTAAAAGGTACCTGCAAGAGTGTCGCCTACGATATGGATACCGTTTTCACGCGCAGAGATTTTATATCCCTCTCCGCTCTTTTTGCCAAGACATTCGATAACGATTTTGCCGTCGATATCGGGAGTGCCCAATACCTTTGTGACAACGGGATCGATGCCGGTTTCTTCATATATTTCGTTTGCAAGCTTTTGAGCCGCTTTGAAAATACGGCTGTCACATTTAACCGTGAGCACGATATCGAGTCCCGCGGTCGAAACGAAGCCGCCCGTTTTTTTAAGCTTTCTGGGTTGGGGAATTATTGTCATTGCAATTTCTCCTTGTTTCATTATTTATATTTACTTTCTACCACACCCCGAACGAAATGTCAATCTTCTCCCGAATTTTTGCACCAAAAGGAGCGCATTCTCTTTACCGCTTCTTAAGCGAAAACGTTTTTTCTTAACCGATTCTTAATTTTGTCCAAAAAATAAATCGAAAAAACGATATTTTTGGTCAAGCACACAAAAATGAATTTTTTGTAAAATCTTGCTTGACTCTATTGCGTCACATTTATATAATATGTAGCGTGCGAAGTATGGGCATCGGCTCGTAAAGTGAGAAAACCGAACCAAGAAACGCGCAATCATAATCAAATAAACGGGAATCCGTTAAAAATTTAAGAAAGGGACAAGATTATGAACTTTACTCTCGTCCTTGGCTTGGTAATCGTTGCAGCGCTCGGCGGTCTTGCATACGCGGCGTTCAACTTTTTCTCGGTCAAGAAACTCGAAGAAGGTACCGAAAGAATGCAGGAAATCGCTTCTGCGATTCGTGTAGGTGCTAACGCATTTATCACTTACGAGTACAAGATCGTTGCTATCGTTGCAGCTGTCGTTGCTCTCGTTCTCGCACTCATCATCTCCTGGTCTGCCGGCATTGCTTTCATCATCGGCGCAGTTATGAGTGCTTCCGCAGGTTGGGTCGGTATGAAAATCGCAACCTACGCAAACGTTCGTGTTACCAACACTGCACGTACCACCAAATCGCTTTCCAGCACCCTTAAGGTTGCTTTCAAGGGCGGTTCGGTTATGGGTCTTTGCGTTTCCGGCTTCGCTTTGCTCGGTATTTTCATCGTATTTATCGTTTTCGGTATCGGTTTGAACCAGATCGACGCTGCTGCAAGCATGTCCGTTGTTAACGGTGAGGCAGTTTACTCTGTTGCTCCCTTTGCAGATTCCTGCAAGAGCCTTCTCACCATCTTCACCGGTGGTTCTCTCGACTTCGGCGCATCCTTCACCATGACTCTTTCGGGTTACGCTCTCGGCTGCTCTATCATCGCAATGTTCGCTCGTATCGGCGGCGGTATCTATACCAAGGCTGCTGACATGGGTGCTGACCTTGTTGGTAAGACCGAAGCTCACATTCCCGAAGACG
>JAZTXY010000136.1:0-1771 GCA_045636665.1 Eubacteriales bacterium | reverse complement strand
TCGGTTATGAGGCGTACAAGGATAACACCTCTATCACCACGGTGACTATTCCCGACAGCGTGACTCTGATCGACGAATTCGCATTCCATTATTGCGAAAGCCTTAAAGAGGTAAACCTTGGCAAGGGATTAAAAACCATCGATTCGGATGCGTTTGCTCATTGCTACGCTTTAACTGCCATTACCATTCCCGATAGCGTAACCAAGCTCGGCACGGCAGTGTTCCAATATTGCCAAAATCTTGAAAGCGTAATGATCGGCAAAGGCTTGACACAAATCAACCACGCGGTATTCTCCTACTGCTACTACTTAGCATCGGTAACCATTCCCGCAAGCGTTACCTATATCGGCGTATATGCATTTGACGATTGTCCTTATATTACAAACGTATATTACGAAGGCTCGCAATCCGCGTGGCAGCAAATCTCCATAGACGAGGAAAATTCGGTTCTTGCCTCCGCAACGATTCACTATAACGCATATTAAAAACCACGGCGTATCCTTTGCGGAAGCGCAGTATTTTTATGCATTTTCATTCCTGCCGATTTGAAAAATCAAAGAAAAACGAAGAAAAACGCAAAAAATACCCCTAAAATCGAAAAAAGTTTTGAAAAAGGTATTGACAAAGCAGATTCTTGGGTTATAATTGCGAAGTACGAAAAAAACAGATATTATCGAAAGGAATTCAACCTATGTCTACAACTATGTTGAAGAAAGAGGCTGTTGAACGTAAGTGGTACGTTATCGACGCTGAAGGCAAAACCCTCGGTAAGGTAGCAGTTCTTGCGGCAACCATCCTCAACGGCAAACACCGTCCCGAATACACCCCCCACGTTGATTGCGGCGAATGCGTTATCGTTGTTAACGCTTCCAAGGTAGTTCTTACCGGCAAGAAACTCGACCAGAAATTCTACTACCGTCACAGCGGTTACGTAGGCGGTCTTAAATCGGTTAAATACCGCACCCTTATGGCAACCAAGCCCGAAATGGCAGTTGAACTCGCAGTTAAGGGTATGCTTCCCAAGAACAAGATTGGCGATGCAAGCTTCGGCAGACTCAAGGTTTATGCAGGTCCTGAACACAAGCAAGCTGCTCAAACCCCCATCGCTGTAGAAGTAAAGTAAGGAGGAACAGAACATGAACTATCAATCCGCTATTCCCTATTTCTACGGAACCGGTAGAAGAAAGAGCTCTGTTGCTCGCGTTCGCCTTATCCCCGGTACCGGCAACGTTACCATCAACGGCAGAGATATCAGCGAATACTTCGGCCTTGAAACCCTTAAGATGATCGTTACCCAGCCCTTCGGCGTTACCAAGACCGAAGGCACCTTCGACATCATCTGCACCGTTAAAGGCGGCGGCGTTTCCGGTCAGGCAGGCGCTATCCGTCACGGCGTTGCTCGTGCACTCCTTCAAGCAGCTGATGAATACCGTTCGCCTCTTAAGAAGGCAGGTCTTCTCACTCGTGACCCCAGAATGAAGGAAAGAAAGAAGTACGGTCTCAAAGCAGCTCGTCGTGCTTCCCAGTTCTCCAAGAGATAATTGGTTTTACCGAATTTTTTCAAAAATTACAGCACTCACTTTTGTGGGTGCTGTTTTTTGTATCGGGCGGTTCAATCTGTAAAAACTCTGCCGTCCTATTTACTTTTCGGAGAATTTATGGTATACTATGGTATATGATATCATTAGACTTGTTAAAGCTTGTCTGCAATATGATATGTACATAATACTAAACGGAGGTTGTCTATATGGTTAAGCGTCGTTCTTCCTTC
>JAZTXY010000135.1:0-24143 GCA_045636665.1 Eubacteriales bacterium | reverse complement strand
CAAAAAATATTTTCAAATATACCCTTGCAAAAAACAAGCAATTATGATATAATATTGGTTGATATATTGAATTGCTATGATGAAGCCCAGTATCATTTCCCTCCTGTTCCAGAGAATACCGCCTCGGCTGAAAGCGGTTACAGGATTCTTGATACGTTTCCCTTCGGAGCAAGCCTTGTGAACCGCAACAGTAGCTTGGCTCGGCTGACAACCGTTATCCTGTCGTCGAGGTGTTGACATTGAGTCAAAAATTAGGTGGTACCGCGGAGCTTCCCGTCCTATGCTTTGGATGGGATTTTTTTATTATCAGTTAAAAAATATCATATTTATAAAGAAAGGAATACCAAAAACAAGCATGAAAGAAACACTGCAACGAATCAGAGAAGCCGCACTCTCTGCAATCCAAGACACGAATGCCGATCTGGAACAGATCCGTATTCAGTATTTAGGAAAAAAAGGCGAGCTGACGTCGGTTTTGCGCGGCATGGGATCTCTTTCTCCCGAAGAAAGACCGATCGTCGGACAAATGGCGAATGAAGTTCGTGCGGCAATCGAAGCAGCATTAACCGAAAGAGCCTCCTTGGAAAAGAAACGATTGCTGGAAGAAAAGCTGAAGAGCGAGAAAATTGACGTCACGCTTCCCTCCGCTGCTCCTCGCATCGGTCATCTTCACCCCTTAACACAGGTACAGCGCACCATTGAGGATATCTTCATCGGTATGGGCTTCTCCATTGCGGAGGGACCTGAGGTAGAATACGACTACTATAACTTCCAAGCCCTGAACATTCCGGAAAATCATCCTGCCCGCGATACACAGGATACCTTCTACATCACCGACAACATTTTGCTCCGTTCCCAAACCTCCCCCGTGCAGGTTCGCACCATGGAAAAGCAAAAGCCCCCCATCCGAGTGATCTCCCCCGGACGGGTTTACCGTTCCGACGCGGTGGATGCCACCCACTCTCCTCTGTTCCATCAGATCGAGGGACTGGTCGTGGACAAGGGCATTACCATGAGTGACTGGAAGGGCATGATGGAGACCTTCGCCCGTGAATTTTTCGGCAGCGATACCAAGCTCCGTTTCCGTCCTCACCACTTCCCCTTCACCGAGCCCTCCGCAGAGATCGACGTTTCTTGCTTCGTTTGCGGCGGAAAGGGTTGCCGCTTGTGTAAGGGTGAGGGCTGGATGGAAATCCTCGGCTCGGGTATGGTTCACCCCGAAGTTCTCCGCGCAGGCGGAATTGACCCCGAAATCTACACCGGCTTTGCATTCGGTATGGGCGTTGAACGTGTTGCAATGGTAATGGCGGGTATCGACGATCTCCGTCTTCTTTACGAAAACGATTCTCGCTTCCTCAAGCAATTCTAATAGGGAGGAACATAATAATGGAAGTATCACTTAATTGGCTTAAAGATTACGTAAATATACCTGCAGATATCAAAAAATTCTGCGATGAAATGACAATGACGGGCACCAAGGTCGAAGGCTATAAGGTGCTTGGCAGTGACATTGAAAATGTTGTTGTTGGCAAAATTATGTCAACCGAAGCGCACCCCGATTCCGACCATCTTATCATCTGTCAAATCGACGTCGGCCGTGAAGAAAAGCTTCAAATCGTTACCGGCGCTCAAAACGTTAAAGCAGGCGATATCGTTCCCGTTTGTCTTGACGGCGCAAAATTGCCCGGCGGCAAAACCATCAAAACCGGTAAGCTTCGCGGCGTGCTTTCTCAAGGTATGCTCTGCTCGCTCGGTGAGCTCGGTCTTACCGTAAACGATTTTCCTTACGCTGTTGAAGACGGCATTTTCCTCATCGAGGAGGAATGCAACCTTGGCGACGATATCCGCGACGTTTGCAAGATTAACGATACCGTCGTTGAATTCGAACTTACCTTCAACCGTCCCGACTGCCTTTCCTATATCGGCATCGCGCGTGAAGCGGCGGCAACCTTTGGCGAAAAGACGGTTGTTCCTCAACCCAATGTTGTAGAAACCAAGGGTGAAAAAGCATCCGATTACATCAAGGTCAACGTTCACAATACCGAGCTCTGTCCTCGTTATACCGCAAGAGTTGTTAAAAACGTTAAAATTGCTCCCTCACCGCTTTGGTTAAGAGCAAAGCTCCGTGCGGCAGGCGTAAGACCTATCAATAACATCGTTGATATTACAAATTTCGTAATGCTCGAATACGGTCAACCTATGCACGCGTTTGACTATGAATATATCAAGAGCCGCGAAATCAACGTTCGTAATGCAAACGCAGGCGAAGAAATCGTTACTCTTGACGGCGTTACAAGAGCGCTTTCTCCCGAAATGCTCGTTATCGCCGACGGAAGTCGCGCAGTTGCTCTTGCAGGCGTAATGGGCGGCGAAAACAGTGAAATCACCGATTCCACCGTTACTGTTGTATTTGAAAGTGCGAATTTCGCCCGTGAAAGCATCAGAAAAACCTCAAAAGCAGTAGGTCTTCGTACCGAAAGCTCGGCTAAATTCGAAAAAGGTCTTCCTGCAGTAAACACCTTGCCTGCTGTTGACCGTGCTTGTGAATTGGTAAATCTCCTCGGATGCGGCGAGGTTGTAGAAGGCTACATCGATATCAACAATGCCGACATCAATGAACGCGTCGTCGCTTATGACCGCGCAAAGATAAATGCGCTTCTCGGTACAAACATTTCCGATGAAGATATGGACAAAATCCTCGCTTCTGTCGAGCTTATCGCAGACGGCAAGGGCGGACTCATCGTTCCTCCCTACAGAAGCGATATCATCAACACTGCCGATATCGCCGAAGAAGTTGTTCGTCTTTACGGCTTTGATAACATCGAACCCACAATGTTCAAGGGTGCGGCTGACCTCGGCGGCAGAACACCTCACGAAGCGTTCAGATACCGCATTAACGAGGTTATGGCAGGTCTTGGCTACTGCGAATCCTGCACCTATTCCTTCGTTTCTCCCAAATCACTTGCGAAAATCAATATTCCCGAAGATAGCGAGCTTTACGATTTCATCCGTCTTATCAATCCCCTTGGCGAGGATACCTCGGTAATGCGTACCCATCCGCTTCCTTCGATGCTCGAGGTTCTTTCGAGAAACGTTAACCGCAAGGTTGAAAAGTGCCGTATGTCCGAAATTATGACGCTTTACTTCCGTGACGGCGACCTTTCCAACGAAAAGAAATCGCTTTGCTTTGCATTCACTCCCGATTGCGGAGGATTTTACAACCTCAAAGCAGATGCAGAAGCGCTTTTCACCCGTCTTAACATCCGTGCGCGTGATTACGTTGCAGTTTCTGATAACCCCTCTTTCCACCCCGGCAGATGTGCAAATATCGTTGTTGGCGGCAGTGTAATCGGTACAATCGGTGAGGTTCATCCCTTGGTTTGCGAAAACTATGACCTTCCTCGCGGAGTTTGCGCGGCGATAATTTCGACCGAGCTTCTTCTCGATTCCGTCAAGACCGAACGCGGTTATATTCCTCTTCCCGTATATCCCGCAATGGAAAGAGATATCGCGCTCATCTGCGATAAAGACCACGAAGCAGGTAAGCTCCTTGCCGATATTCGTTCCTACGCAGGCAAATCGCTCGAGGATGCTTTCGTCTTTGACGTATACCGCGGAAAGGGCGTTGAAGAGGGCAAGAAGAGCGTTGCCGTTCGTCTTGTATTCCGCCTTGCTGATAAAACGCTTACCGATGAGGAAGCCGATGCAGGCGTTAAGAAGATACTCAAAAAATTGGAAAGCGAGCATGGAATAGTGCTCCGTTCCTAATCAATTTCAAAAAAACTCTTGCAAAGATAAAAAGTTTGATGTATAATAAACTAAATTATTATCTGTATAAATCGGTCAAGGAGGGTTGAATATGCAGGATAAGAATCAAAAAGCTGTTGATAACAAGCAAAAAACCTTAATGTTCCCCATAAAGGAGCAACAAAAGGAAATTCTGCGTGAACGTCTTCAGGTGGTTTATGATGCGTTGGTTGAAAAGGGATATAACCCCATAAACCAAATCGTAGGTTATATAATTTCCGAAGACCCGACTTATATCACTAACTATAACAACTCCCGTGCGATCATTTCAAAAATTGACCGTGATGAGCTTTTGCGCACTCTTGTAGAGGATTTCATCAATACAGACGGCAAGAAGAAAGGTTGATTCCCTAAATGAAAACGTTAATGTATAAGGGCAAGCCGCTTGTCCGCCAAGGCCGCTATGTCTTCTATGGCAACCCCGATGATAAGTTCATACTTTTTATGAACATTCTCGATGCTAAAAAGATCGGCGACGTTGAAATTGCAACGAAAGTGCTTGTTCAAATCCAAAATACCGATGACGATATTTCTTTTAACGAAAAAATCGTTAAGCAATGCGAAAAGAAAAATTTCTATGACGCGTTCGAAATCGGCACAATCTGGCTTGAAAGAGCATTAAAGCAAAAGTAAATTAACAAAACGCACCGTTTTTCGGTGCGTTTTTGCTTTTCGGTGATAATAAAAATTCAAAAGGAGAAGCAAATCGCTTCTCCTTTTTGTGTGTATTTAGCTTTCCAAATGTTTTTTGTTGCGTTTCTTTACCAAAAATACGATTAGGACGGTAATTGCGAGTATTGCAATAGCGGCAACGGGGATTATCCATGTAATCGTGTCCTTTTTATCTTCGGTATCGTTTTCATCATCCGTTGTTTTTGATGCTTCATATACTTCGACACTTTCATCGGAACTGTTTAAAGTATCGGAAACCGATTCTTCGTTGTTATTCCCTTCGGCAAATTCGACCAAGGCATACGGGCTCAACCCCATCGCCGTACCGAATTGCTTTTCATTCCATTCGCTGTTGCTGCCGTTATATTTCACCTTCTTAATGTCGGTGGTGCCGCCAAAGGCTTCGTTGCCGATAGACTCCAAGCTCTTCGGGAGCGTTACTTTTACTATCCCACAGCGATCAAAAGCACGATCACCGATCGATTTTACTCCCTCGGGAATTACAATTTCGTCTATCACGCATTTTCGGAAAGCAGTTGAGCCTATCGTTTCAAGTCCGCCTTGCATCTCGACCGTTTTCAGCGCGGTACATTCGGCAAATGCCGCATCGCCGATAACCTTTAATCCTTTGGGCAGCTTAAGCGTTTCAAGCCCTGTTGCCCGCAAAAATGCTTGTTTCGCGATTATTCTTGTGCCCTCTTTTACAGAATATTCGCCCTGTATTTCATCGCGCTTGCTGTCTATAAGACAACCGTCAACATAAAGAACGTCGTTTTCCCAATTTTCTGCATCGTTATAAAACGCGGTATTGCCGAATGCGCTCGCACCGATATACGTAACGCTTTCGGGAATCGATATTTCGGAAAGCGCAGTACAACCGCCAAACGCGTTCACACCGATTTCTATAACCCCGTTGGGAAGCGATATGTTCTTTAAAGAAATGCAGTTTTCAAAAACACTGCCGTCTATTATTTTCAAGCTGTTCGGCAAACTTACGTTTTCAAGCGCGGTGCAATCCCTGAACATACCTTGCTCGATACGCTCGACTCCCTCGGGTATTACGATCGATTCAAGCTTCTCGCAACCGCGAAACACAGGGGAGAGAGCCTTGATACCTTCGGGGATATTTATCGACTCAAGCGATTTGCAAAACGCAAACGCATCCACTCCGATTCCGACAAGCGTATCGGGCAGTTGAACGCTTTTAAGCGTTTCGTTTTTATAAAATGCCATATAGTCTATCGACGAAACTCTTCTTTCGTCTATCTCGGACGGGATAACCACTTCTTTATCGTTACCGAGATACTTCGTTATTACCACTGTTCCGCGGTAATCCTCGTGTGCCGTTTCGGGAGAGATGTAATATTCAAAATCTCCGCTTACGATCATCTCGTCCGCAAACACGATCGGTGTCGCCGACATCAAGAATATCGCACACATTATAAAAAATACAACTGCCTTTGTTTTCATAATACTATCCCCTTTCGAGTTTATTTGAACCTATTAAAAGTCCTTTCACCCTATAAGACGCAAAAGGTACGGCTTTTGTCACATAAAATTATGAAAAAATTTTTAAATGACGCAATTATGTCACTTTTAAAGCTTTTTGACGTAAATAGCTTTAATCTCGGACATTTTTCTGTTTCAGGTAATCGCATTTCAAAACAACCGATATTCGCCAAAATGTCAGAGGTATTTGTGTGATTTTCGAATGATTATTAAAGCTAAAGAGTTGGATAAAAAAATTATTTAAGAGTCCAAAAACAGTTGAAAATTGCTTTATAATATGTTACTATATATTATTAGAGGTAGTATTATGAGATACGATTGCATTTTTTGGGATTGGAACGGAACCTTGCTCGATGATGCGCGCGCCGCGTGGCTCGCTGTCAATGATATGCTCGTTGCAAGAAAGCTTCCGCTGATTACGTTTGAACAATACCGTGAATATATTGACGTGCCGATAGTTCGCTTCTATGAGCGTGTAATGGATATGTCCAAAGAAAATATGCATTCTCTTTCTGTCGAGTTTGATGCGCTTTGGGCAAAGCATTTGCCGGATGAAGCGGTTTCGAACACAACGAAGGATTTACTCTTAAAGCTGTCGCAGAAGGGAATTAAGCAATATATTTTCTCTTCAAGCCGAAACGATATAATCAAACCGTATCTGCAAAAATTTGAAATTGAAAATTATTTTACCGAGGTTATCGGCGCAACCGACAGAAACGTCGGAAGCAAAGCGGAGCGCACGCGTGATTATATCGCTTCAAACGGTATCAATCTTGAAAAAACGGTCTTTATCGGCGATATGGTTCACGATTTCGATGTTGCATCGTTTGTTGGCGCAAAAGCGATTCTTGTTTCAAGCGGTCATCAATCCAAAACCGCACTTGTCAAAACGGGTGCCGCGGTCATATCATCATTATCTCAACTTTACGAAATAATCAATCTAAATACAGAGGTCGAAAAATGAAAAAAATCGGTTTCGATTGTGAAAAATACGTGGAACTTCAAACGCGTCATATCAGAGAACGCATAGATAATTTTGGCGGTAAGCTTTATCTTGAATTTGGCGGAAAGCTTTTCGATGACTTTCACGCTTCGCGCGTGCTTCCCGGTTTTAAGCCGAGTATTAAAATCGAAATGCTCACCGCGCTTAAGGACGAAGCGGAAATCGTTATTGCAATAAGCAGTAACGATATCGAAAAAAACAAAGTGCGCGGCGACCTTGGTATCACTTACGACCAAGACGTATTGCGTCTTATCGATGCTTTCCGTGCCTGCGGTCTTTACGTCGGAAGCGTTGTGCTTACCCAATATAATTCGCAACCCGCAGTTGTTGCTTTCCAAAAGCGTCTTGAAAATCTCGGCGTTACGACA
This sequence comes from Eubacteriales bacterium, assembly GCA_045636665.1. GTDB lineage: Bacteria > Bacillota > Clostridia > Oscillospirales > CAG-382 > Coliplasma. The sequence continues at coordinate 16,784 of JAZTXY010000135.1, read as the reverse complement.
TATAAGCACTATCCGATTGAAGGCTATCCCTCCAACGTAAAGCTTATCGTAAGCGAGAACGGATATGGCAGAAACGAATTTATCGAAACCTCTCGCCGTCTTGTTGTAGTTACCGCACCCGGTCCGGGTAGCGGCAAAATGGCGGTCTGCCTTTCGCAGTTATATCACGAGCATCTCAAGGGCATCAAATCGGGTTACGCAAAATTCGAAACCTTCCCGATTTGGAATCTTCCGTTGAAGCATCCCGTAAACGTTGCTTATGAAGCCGCAACCGCCGACCTTGACGATTCAAACTGTATCGACCCCTATCATCTTGAAGCATACGGTAAGCAAACCGTTAACTATAACCGCGACGTTGAAATTTTCCCTGTGTTAAATGCGATATTCCAACGCATTTACGGTCAATCACCCTATAAATCGCCAACCGATATGGGTGTTAATATGGCAGGTAATGCAATCTGCTCGGACGAAATCTGCCGTGAAGCGGCGCATCAGGAAATCATTCGCCGTTATTATGAGGCACTTTGCCAACAGCGCAAGGGCTTAAGCGAGGGCGGTCCCGTACACAAGCTTGAAATCCTTATGAGTCAATGCTCTATCTCGCAGGATGACCGCAAGGTTGCTATTGCCGCAAATGCGCGTGCCGATGAAACGAACGGACCTGCCGCGGCAATCGAACTGCACGACGGCAGAATTATTACAGGCAAAACAACCTCGCTTCTCGGTGCATCAAGCGCAATGCTTCTTAATGCTCTTAAAGCGCTTGCGGGTATTGATAAAGAGGTATATCTCATTTCTCCCGAGGTAATAGGTCCTATCCAAGACCTCAAGACTCAACATATGGGCAACAATAACCCGCGCTTGCATACCGATGAAATACTTATTGCGCTTTCGGTTTGTGCCGTTACCGATTCAAACGCGCGTCTTGCGCTTGATCAGTTGAAAAAGCTTTCCGATTGCGAAATGCATTCATCCGTAATACTTTCACAGGTTGACGAAAAATTACTTAAAAAGCTCGGTATCAATCTTACATGCGAACCGGCATATCAAACGAAGAAGCTGTATCATTCATGATGAAATTAACAAATTTGTTTACCGTTTCGGGTATGTCCCGAAAATTGAATATTCAAGGCGAGCTTCCCAAAACAAAATCGATTTATTCCTATTTTCTCAAAATCGCTTGGCCCGCAATGGTCGAGTCGATACTTATGAGCTTGGTAAATATCTTCGATACCATAATGGTTTCGGGCGAGGGAATCGATGCAGTTGCCGCGGTCGGACTTACCACCCAACCGAGAATGATATTTTATGCGGTTTTCTTCGCATTAAGTATCGCGGTAACAACAATAGTATCGCGGCGTAAGGGTCAAGGCGACCAAGAGGGCGCAAACGCATCGCTTAACCAGTCGTTGGGCCTTGTTGCCGTTTTGGCAATAGTGCTTTGCGGTGCGGCGATTCTTGTAGCCGAGCCGCTGCTTACCTTTGCGGGAGCAAATGAAGATACTCTTGATTATGCGCTCACCTATTTCCGCATAACTATGGTCGGCTTAATGTTCACGTCATTCGGTATGATGATCAATGCCGCCCAACGCGCGAGCGGCAACACAAGAATATCGATGACAACGAATATCGTCGCAAACGTTACCAACATCTGCTTCAACTACATACTCATCAACGGTGTGTTCTTAAACGGTATGGAGCTTGTACCGCATCTTGGTGTAAAAGGCGCGGCGATAGCGACGCTGATAGGTAATATTGCTTCGTTCTGTATGAGTATGGCATCCATTCTTTACAAAAACCGTTATCTGCGCTTCAGCTTTAAGGGTATGATAAAATGGAAGGCGCACCTGCTTAAAACCCTCGGCAAGGTAGCCGCAGGCGCAGGAACCGAGCAATTGTTTATGCGTATCGGATTTTTTATCTACGCAAAGCTTGTTGCCGACCTCGGCACCGCCGAATACGGAACGCATATTATTGCGATGAATATTATAACCGTTTCATTTGCTTGCGGTGACGGCTTAAGTGTTGCGACAAGCGCGCTTATCGGTCAAAACCTCGGTAAAAAAAGACCCGACCTTGCAACACTGTATGCAAAAGTCGGTCAACGTGTCGGCGTTTTGATTTCTGTATTACTGATGGTATTCCTGTTCTTCGCAGGCGGTTGGATGGTAAAGCTTTTTGCCGATCCTGCCGACGAGCATTATCAATACGTTATCGAAAACGGAAGAATACTTATTTATTACATCATAATCTGTGCGCCCGGTCAGATTTCACAGGTTATTTATAACGGCGCTTTGCGCGGTGCGGGCGATACCCGTTACGTCGCGCTTACCTCGGCAATTTCTATCGGCGCATTCAGACCGCTTACCGCATATATTTTCTGCTATCCGTTGGGATTCGGTTTGTTCGGCGCGTGGATAAGTCTGCTTATAGACCAATATATGCGTCTTGCTTTCTCGATGTATAGATTTATATCGGGCAAGTGGCAAAAAATCGTTGTATAAAGGAGTTAATTATGACAATTCAAGAAGCACTTAATGAAATAGCATCTTTTGAAAATACCAATTCGGCGCTCAACCATGCAATGGGTATTTTGTATTACGACGGTGATACCGTTGCACCCGAGGGAAGCGTTGAAATCAGAGCCCTTACTCTCGGCGAGCTTTCTAAAATGAGCTATGAGCTTATCACCGCACCTAAATTTATCGAAGCGCTTGAACTTCTTAACGCAAATCACGATTCTCTTTCGGAAATCGACCGTCGCAAGGTAACCGAGCTTTACCGTGAATACGATGAAACACGCAAGATACCTATGCAGGAAATGGTTGATTTCCAAGTACATCTTACCGAATCGTCTGCGGTTTGGCACAAGGCGAAGGAAAACAACGATTACGCTTCCTTCGAGCCCTATCTTCAAAAGACGTTTGATACTCTGAAAAAATTTGCATCCTACACAAATCCCGAAAAGGACCCTTATGAGGTTTGCCTTGATAAATACGAGAGAGGGCTTACAAAGGCAAAATGCGATGAATTCTTCAAAGCGCTCCGCGAAAAGCTCGTTCCTCTTATCACTCGCGTTGGCAGTGCAAAGCAAATCGATGATTCGGTTCTTCACCTTAATTATCCTAAAGCTCAGCAGGAAAAATTCACCGATTATCTTGTTGACGTTATGGATATTGATCGCTCACATTTTGCTGTGGGCGAAACAGAGCACCCCTTTACGATCAATTTCACCTCAAAAGACGTACGCATAACCACGCACTACTACGAAGATAATCTTTCAAGCTCGCTTTACAGCGTTGTGCACGAATGCGGTCACGCGCTTTACGAGCTCAATTCGATGCCCGAATTGTTCAGAACCTCACTTGAAGGCGGCGTTTCGATGGCTATTCACGAAAGTCAGTCGCGCTTCTATGAAAATATCATCGGCAGAAGCAAGCCCTTCTGCAATCTTATTCTTCCGTTCCTCAAAAAGGAATTTCCCGAACAACTCGGTTCGGTTGAAAACGATGATTTCTATCGTATGATCAACCGAGCAGAGCCCTCCTTGATCCGCACCGAAGCAGACGAATTGACCTATGCATTGCACGTAATGGTGCGATATGAGCTTGAAAAGCGTATGATGTCGGGCGAAATCACCGCAAAGGATCTTCCTTCGGAATGGAACCGTATGTATAAAGAATACCTTGGCGTTGACGTACCCGACGATACTCACGGTGTGCTTCAAGACAGTCACTGGTCGAATGCGAACGTAGGATATTTCCCGTCTTACGCGCTCGGCTCTGCTTATGGCGCACAGATCCTTAACGAAATGAAAAAGGACGTCGACGTTGATGCTGCGATCGAAAGCGGCCGTCTTACCGCAATAAACGATTGGTTGCGTGAAAAGATTTGGAAATTCGGTTGTCTTTACGACCCGACCGACCTTTTCAATAAGGTATGCGGCGCATTTGACCCCAATGCTTACGTTGAATATCTTGAAAGCAAATTCACCGAGGTATACGGATTATGAGTTATCTCGTAGGAGATTTGGTTCTCGATTCGGGCGCAAAGGTCATAATCCGTTGGACCGACGGCACCGAAACTCCAGCGGTTTATAAAGACACTTACGGATATAACCACTTTTTCGATGCGATACCCGAGGGCGAAAAGGAAATAAGACTTTCCAACCATTTTATGCGATTGAAGGGTATCCGTATCAGATTGGATGAGGAATAATGAGCTTTATTGATCTTCATACACATTCAAATTGCTCTGACGGCTCGATGACACCGACAGAGCTGGTCGCTCACGCCGCGGAGAAGGGATTGAAGGCAATCGCCCTTTCCGATCACGATACCGTTGCAGGTATTGATGAGGCGCTTGAAGCGGGGAAGCGGTATGGCGTAGAAATTGTTCCTGCAATCGAATTTTCGGTACAGTCCGAAACCGAAACACATATTCTCGGCTTTTATATCGATCATAAATGCGACAGGTTAAAGGAAGCGCTTGAAAATATCAACAAGGTGCGTTGGCAACGCACTGTAAATACTTGCGTAAATCTTCAAAAGCTCGGATTTGACGTTAAGATGGAGGAGGCGTTGAAAATTGCTCCGTCGGGTCTTATCGGACGTGCACATTTTGCGCGTATCCTAATGGAAAAGGGATATACCGAAAGCGTTAAGGAGGGGTTTGAAAAATACCTCGCGAACGGAAGACCTGCTTATGACGGAACGCAATATTTAACTGCCGAAATGGCGGTTAAGCTTATCGATGATATCGGCGGGGTAAGCTTTGTTGCGCATCCTCACCTTATCCGCTTGAGCGATAAAGACTTGCGTGAATTTCTCATCAAGCTTAAAGGATACGGACTTTGCGGTATTGAAGGATATTACAACGAATATACCCCTGAAATGCAAGACTATTTCCAAGCCCTTGCCCGCGAACTCGGTTTGAAAATTTCAGGCGGTACCGATTATCACGCAAAAATGAAGCCGCATATCGAAATAGGCGTCGGCCAGGCAAAGCTGCCGATGCAAATTCCGTATTCGGTTCTCGAAAATATTAAAAAAATCGTTTCTCAAAAAAATGAAAATTAACAAAGAAAACCTATTTTTGATCATAAACGGTTTGATTGAAAATAACGAAAAGGATTCACCGATAATAATCGCAATAGACGGCAGGGCAGCATCGGGAAAAACGACTTTATCAAAGCGTTTTGAAAAAGACGGCATAACCGTTATCCATACCGATGATTTTTATCGTCCGAAAAATGGAAAGGGCGAGCTCGAAATAAGTGAATACGACGGCAATTTCGATTTTATCCGTTTTAAAAGGGAAGTCGTTGATAACTTAACTCAAAAGAGCTTTTCTTACGGAGTGTTCGATTGCTCTAAACAAAAAATCGTTAAGACCGTTTCGGTGGCTTCTCCAAAATGTATAATCATCGAGGGCACTTACAGTCACAATCCGAATCTTAACGATTATGCCGATTTGAAGGTTTTTTTCGATATTGACGAAAACACCCAAAAAGAGCGCATAATCAAGCGGAACGGTGAATCAGCTTACGAAAACTTTAAAAAGCTTTGGATTCAAGCCGAAGAAAGATATTTTAATCACTACGGAATAAAACAAATGTCCGATTATATCGTTACGGAGGAAAACAATGGGCACTTTTAACTACAAAGAAAACCAATTTTATCTCAACGAAGAACCTATCCAAATCCTTTCGGGTTCTATCCATTATTTCAGAACCGTACCCGAATATTGGTACGACAGACTTTTAAAGCTTAAGCAGTGCGGATTTAATACCGTTGAAACTTATATTTGCTGGAACCTTCACGAGCGTAAAGAGGGAACGTTTGATTTTACCGGTATCCTCGATCTCGGACGTTTTATCGATCTCGCAAACGAGCTTGGTCTTCTTTGCATCATCCGTCCCGGTCCCTATATTTGTGCAGAATGGGATTACGGCGGAATCCCCTCGTGGTTGCTCACTCACCGCGATATGCATATCCGTTGTATGGACGATGAATTCCTTAAATACGAAACCCGTTATCTTGATCAGGTTTTCAATATCGTTCGTCCCCGTCTTATTACGAACGGCGGCAACGTAATAATGATGCAGGTTGAAAACGAATACGGCTCCTTCGGTAACGACCACGAATATATCAAATTCCTTGCGGATTACTACCGTAAAAACGGTATCGACGTTGTATTGTTCACCTCCGACGGACCTTCGAACTTCTTCTTTGGCGGCGGTACGGTTGACGGCATTTTGAAAACCGGTAACTTCGGCTCGCATTGGAAGGAAAGCTTCGATTTCATCCGTAATTATTCCGATAATTCCGAACCCGTTATGTGCTCTGAATTCTGGGAGGGCTGGTTCGATTCTTGGAACGACATCCACCACAGACGTGAACCCGATGACGTAGCGGAACAGCTTGACGGAATGCTCGGCTCGGGCGGCAACGTAAACTTCTATATGTTCTGCGGCGGTACGAATTTCGCATTCAACAACGGCGCAAACGTTTACGAAAAATATTGCCCTCAAACCACAAGCTACGATTATGATGCAGCTCTCACCGAAGCAGGCGATTTAACAAAGCGCTTCTATGAGGTTCGCGCTGTAGCCGAAAAGTATTTCAAAAATCTTCCCGAAATCACGGTTAAGAATACCGAAAAGAAAGCATACGGCGAGCTTAAGCTTACCGAATCCGCAAATCTTTTCAATAACCTTGACAATCTTTCTTCTCCCGTTAAAAGCTCTCACCCCAAAACTATGGAAGAGCTCGGTTGCGATTTCGGTTTTACTCTTTATTCAACCGTTATTGATTATCCTGTCGAAGCACCGCTTATTATCGATCCTATCCGCGACAGAGCATTGATTTATATCAACGGTGAATTTAAAGGCGTAAAAGAACGCGACAGACGTAACGATGAAATTATCGTTTCTGTAAAACGCGGCGAAAAGGTTAAGGTCGACATCCTTATCGAGAATATGGGTCGTGTTAACTACGGTACCGAAATGGCAAGCAATGAAAAGGGCCTTGTTCGCTCCGCGCGACTCGGTCAGCAATATCTTTTCGGTTGGACGATGTATCCTCTTACTATGGACGACCTCTCCAAGCTTGAATATGTTGCGCACGACGGTGCTACCGAACAAACAAGCACCTTCTTCCGCGGTACTCTAAATATCGAAGGCACTCCCAACGATACTTTCTTGCGTCTTGACAGCTTCCATAAGGGCTTCGTTACCGTAAACGGTTTTAACGTCGGCAGATATTGGACCGATGCAGGCCCCACAAAAACACTTTATATTCCCGCACCTATCCTTAAAGAGGGTAACAACGAAATTATTGTTTTCGAGCTTCACGGTTGCAGTGACAACAATGTATTCTTCAGCGATGAACCTGATTTGGGATAAATAATTTTAAAATGAGGAACGGTTATGTTTAAAAAAATAATTGCACTCGCTTTGGCAATGATTTTTATCTCGGCGTCATTTTCCTGTGTTGCAAAAGATGATTCTGTCTTTATGCTTGGGGATATTAACGGCGATGAAGTAATCGATAAATATGATTACGTATGCTGTAAGCGTTGGGTTTTAAAAACAATCGAGCTTGACGATTCACAAAAAGAATTGGCCGATGTGAATATAGACGGTAAAATCGACGTATACGACTATATCCTCATTAAGCGTCACGTTCTTAAAACATACGTTATCGAACAACCCGAACCCGAACTCGAACCTACTTATGTACCGAACGTTTTGAGCGCAGGCAAACGTTATACTTTGTCTGTTGCTCCTGCTGATAATTATCCCGATAGCTATAACTGCGAATTGACCGACGGTGTTTATAACATTGCGACAAGCTACACCTCGGGCTCCTTCAGCGGTTATAATTCAACGACCGATATTACCGTTGATCTCGGTGTTGACGGAAAAAACATCAACAAGTTTGAAGTTTCCTATCTTTCGGTCAACGAAGCGGGAGTTAATATTCCTAAGAGTATAAGTGTCAGCGGATCAAATGACAACAAAACTTGGGCTTCGCTCGGAAATATGAAAATCCCTGCATTTAAGGCAGGCACTGTAATGCGCGCGTCTCTTGAATTGAGTGCTGACGTAGAATACAAGTATATCCGTTTTACCGTTGTGCGTACTACGGCATGGGTATTCATTGATGAAGTTTTTATTTATTCGAGTATCCCGAAAATGGTTATCGGCGAGGGCGGTGCAGTTACCGAATCCTATCTGAACGACCGACAAAGCGATGCAGAACTGATCGCTAACCTCAAAAAAGTTACAACCGGTGTCAAAACCGATCTTTCGTTGGGCAGAACGCTCGTATCAAAAGACTGTGATTATACCATGGTTTGTAAAGAATACGATTGGCGAAGCGACGAAAACGATACGCTTCTTACCGACGGCGGAGCGGTTGGCGCGCCTTTTGAATTTGAAGAATGGGTCGGAGTAAGTATTGCCGATAACGCTTCTGTAACAGTCGATTTGGGAAGGATCAGAACCGACGTTTTCGCATTCGAGCTTCACTGCTTCAACAGAGGCGAAGCTTCAATTAATTTGCCGACATATTGCGACGTTTCCGTCAGCACCGACGGCAAGAATTTTGTAAGGCTTAAACGACTTTATTCGCAAAATTGCAACCAAGAAAACTATGCGTTTTCTCTTGCACTTCGCGAGCTTATAAAAGTCCGTTACGTTAGATTCACCCTTGCTAAGAGTATGGGCTATTGCTGGATAGAGGAAGCGGCGGTTTATGCTAACTTTTACGAAAAGGTTGAAACCTTACCCCTTTACGGCGAGCTTGAATTCGAAACGACCGACGTTTTAAAATATTGGAGCTCTACCGCTTCCGATTACAACACAAGCAAAAACCTTTTGTACGGTCTTGACTGTCAGATTGTAACCGAAACGTTTATCGATTCCGAAACGGGTGAAAAGAATAACGACCCCGAAAACTCGGGACTTCTTACCGATGGAAAAACCACTAATGACCAATATTGTTATAACGGTATTTGGCATCAATTCCACAGCGCGGGCGGCAGAAGAGTGTATTTCGATTTGGGTGCGGTTTCTTCTGTAAGTGAACTTTCAATGCGCTTGTTAAAGAACGTCGGCTGGAGTATACATATTCCCGAATACGTTTCACTGATTTTATCCGAAAACGGAAAGGATTGGTATATCGCCGGACAGGTTGTTCCAACGCTTAACAAGGATAGCGGTATTACAACGGCAACCATCAAATTAGCAAAAGCGTACCGTGCAAGATACGTAATGATACGCTTCGATACTGTTTCTCACGTATTTAGCGATGAAATCACCCTTACGGGTAAAAAGAATGTAAGCGGAGCAAGCTCTCTTACAGGACTTAATGTATATAAAGTGCCCGATAACGCTGAGGATCAATATGCCTATGCGGCTCCTTCCGAGGATATTCTCGGCGGCGTTAATGATGTATGTCTTATGTATTACACCGGCGGTGTAATGAACGAGAACTTTATGCTTCCTTACGTTGCTTACGTGGACGAAAGCGGCAAAATTAAGGATTCGATGTTTGACGGATTTTTATTCCTGCCCACCACGGGAGTGCTTCCCAGCGGAGGACGTCCCTACGGCACATCTATTGCATCTGATTGGAATTATTTGTTTGACGAGCTGTTTACAAAGGGAAAAAATTTGGACGCTCTTAACAAGGTTGCCGCAAAAGTAAATAACGCACTCGGTAAGAATGAAAAGTTAAAAGTGTATTTCACCATTCCTCATATGGATGATACGCTTGTCCAATTCGGCGATATCGATTTTGACGGTAAGAACGATTCCTTAACATCGCTTTCAAACCGCGTATACGTTGCAAAATATTACGCACAGCGCCTTATTGATGAGTTTAATTCAAACAAGTACGAAAATCTCGAGCTTTGCGGTTTTTATTGGTTCCACGAATCAATTTCGGGCGGTGACGTTGATACCTCCAAAGCCGTAAACGAGATGTTCGATGAAATTGGTTATCAGCTTTTCTGGATACCTTATTTTAATGCAGGCGGTTATTCGAGATGGGAAGAATTCGGCTTTGACGTCGGATGCTTGCAACCCAACTATGCATTTTCGCTTGAGGTACCCGAAAGCCGACTTCAGCATGCATCAGAGCTTGCAAAAAGATACGGAATGTGTGTTGAATTGGAAATCGATGCCGCGGCTATGTACGATCTCCGTTACTTTAAAAAGTATATGGGCTATCTCTATTACGGTAAGGAATACGGATATATGGATGAAGCCATCCATATGTATTATCAAGGCGTTGGATATTTCGGTGTTTCCGCCGCTTCCGATGATGCGAGATTACGCTTGATGTACGATTATACCTATCAATTTATGAAGGGTACGTTAAAAACGGTTCCCGATGCAGTTTCTAAACTGTTGTTTGCCGCAAAACAAAATACACCGTCAAGGAATACGTTGAATAAAAATGCCGATCCGACGAATATATATCGAATCGGTATGTCACCCGAACACGGTACAATTAGTTTAGCGGAAGACGGTACTTTTGTATATTATCCGAACGGTGATTTTAAAGGTACCGACACCTTTACCTATCAATATTCAAATTATCTTGGCTGGTCTGAAGAATGTACCGTAACGATTACAGTCAAATAGTGAGTTATTATGAACAAATTCAAAATGTGTCTTTCGCTTTTCGGCACCTTCTTTAAAATAGGCGCTTTCACGATCGGCGGCGGTTATGCAATGCTGCCGCTGATCCAACGCGAGGTTGCCGAAAAACGAAAATGGATCGAAGAATCTACAATGTTTGATATTGTGGCCATTGCCGAATCGACCCCCGGGCCGATTGCAATTAATACCGCGACTTTTGTGGGAACACGCGCCTGCGGCTTTTGGGGCGCATTTTCCGCAACGTTGGGAACGGTATTGCCGTCATTTATAATCATCACTTGTCTTTCTTTCGTTCTCGAAAAAATGCTTGATTATGAAGTGGTGCGTTTCGCATTTAACGGTATTCGCGCAGGCGTTATCGCGCTCATCGTCAAAGCACTTTGGGGTATGGCAAAGCAATGCCCCAAAAACCTTATTGCCTGTATCCTCGCAGTTGCGGCTTTCGCTATAAAGCTTTTCACCGGTATCAGTGTCTTGTTCATAATACTCGGTGGCGCTTTGCTCGGTCTTTCTGTGGCGATTGTTTCAAGGGGGAGGGAAAATAAATGATCTATCTTGAGTTATTTCTCACCTTTTTAAAAATCGGCGCATTTACCTTCGGCGGCGGTTATGCAATGCTCCCTTTTATGCAGCAGGAGGTATTGGCAAACAACTGGATGAATGAAGAACAGCTGCTTAACTTTATCGCAGTTGCCGAATCAACACCCGGTCCCGTTGCAATCAATATGGCTACCTATATCGGTGTTCAAACCGGCGGTATCTTTGGCGCTATATGTGCAACGCTCGGTGTTGTTCTTCCGTCGTTCATTGTGATTTTGATTGTTGCAAGGTTTTATACGAAATATAAAAACAGCTTTGTTGTAAAAAGCTGTCTTGTAGGTCTTCGACCCGTAGTTGTGGGACTTATTGCGGCGGCTATAGTTTCACTTGGATTCGGCGTGTTCTTTCCTGTTGGAATCTCGCTTTCGGCTTTTGATTTTCAATTTTTCGCATCACTCGTTATATTTGCGATAGTCGTTGTCCTTGCTTTGAAAAAGGTCAATCCCATTTATTTAATATTGGGCTCGGCAGGACTCGGAATACTTTGTGGATATGCCGAAAAATTAATTTTTTAAAGTGCATAATTTAAAGATTAAATGATTTTAAAAAACACTTCGCCTTTGTCGCGAAGTGTTTTTACATTTCAATAACATCTTCAAAATATTTTCATAAAACAACAGAGATATGTTAAATAAAAAATCAAAGGAGTATTTATGAAAAAAACATCATTGTTTCTCGTTTTTTCCTTGCTTCTGCCGTTGCTTGTGATTCAATCAATGAATGTGTCTGCCGAAATGCCGTCATCCTCCGATCTTTGCGGTTATGAAAACGTTTGTCTTACTTATACGTTTGATTTTTACGGACAAAATTACGGAAGGCACGAAGCATCGGATCTTATACCGTACGTCGGATATGTCGATGCCAACGGAAATGTCAGCGATTATTTTTTCGACAGTTATCTTTTTTTGCCGTGTAATTCAATCGGGCCTTCGGGCGCACCGATGCACGCAAGTTCCGAAAATCCTACCGTTGCGTCCGATTGGATTGCGTACGTTGATGATACCTTTGCCGAGGGATATAACGTCGATGCGCTTGAAGAGGCGTTCGGAACGGTAAAAACCTCGCTTAACGATGATTCTGATAAAAAAGCAGGTGTATTCTTTTCGATTCTTTATCCGACAAAAACCTCGGTTTCGTTTGGCAATCTCGGAGGAAGAAATCTCGACCTTTCAATTCACGAAGACAGAAAATATGCCATCAAATGGTTAATCGATGAGCAAATTGAGCGTTTCACCGAAAGCAATTACGAAAACCTCGATTTAGTAGGTTTTTATTGGCTCGAAGAATATCTTATGAACTGCGAATTTACCGATGAGGATATCGAATTGTTCAATTACGCATCCGATTATCTCCATTCAAAAGGTTTGAAATTTATTTGGATACCTTGGTATAAAGCTTTCGGAACCGATCGTACAAGCGAGCTCGGGATAGACGTTGCGTGTATGCAACCCAATATGTATTTTATGAACACTGCCGACTATGACCGTGTGAAGTCGAGCATTGAGTTTTCACAAGCGCACGGACTCTCTATGGAAATGGAGATCGATTTGCGCGCGCTCTATTATGAAGAATACTTCAACAGATATCTGCAGTACCTTGAAGACGGTATGGAATTGGGCGCAATGAATTCTGTGAAAATGTATTATCAAGATAAAAAAACTGCGGTCTATTATAGTGCGCATACAGGAAAAGCGCCTTACGGAAGAATAGTATACGATCTAACCTACAAATACGCAAAAGGGACACTTACAAAATTCGATATCAACGTTGCGAGAGGTGATTCCTCGCTTTTGGGCGATGTAAATGCCGATGGAGAAATAGATAAATATGATTATATTTTTGTAAAGCGCATTTGTATGAATACGGTTCAGACCGATCCGCTAATAATAGGTCGATCAGACGTTAACAAAAACGGAGAGGCCGATAAATATGACTATATACTCATAAAACGCCACGTTATGGGAACGTATAAAATTTCATAATAAGGATAAACCCAACGCAATAGTTAAGCGTTGGGTTTGCTTTTTCCAAGGCAATAAGATTTATTAAAACTATTGAAAAAAACAAGGCATTATGGTAGAATTAATCAAACTGCTTTTTGGAGGCAACAATGAAAAAGGTTTTGAGTATTTCGCTTTGCATAGCAATGTTGATGTCTGTCGTTTTCGCTTTTGACGTTTCCGTAAGTGCGGCAATGCCTACCCCCGAGGTTATGGACGGATATGAAAATCTTGTTCTCACTTATACACATAACTCTAATAAAAGTGATTACGGTCGCCATTATCCCGAGGATTTAAAGCCCTACGTCGCTTATCTTGATGAAAACGGTAATGCCAAGGATTTCTTCTTTGACAGCTACCTTTTCTTGCCCTGCGTTTCGTCAGGCCCCTCCGGTGCAAGAATTCATTATGATACCCAAAACCCAACAAAAGCAATCGACTGGACTAATTACGTCGAAGATACCTTTTATAAGGACGCAAACGTTGATGCGCTTGAAGTAGCGTTTGGCGAAGCAAAAAAGGAGCTTAACGATAATTCGCGTAAAGCAGGCGTTGTCCTTACAATCCTCTATCCCGGTGTCGAAGCCGGTGATAAATTCGGCTCGCTTGGCGGTAAAGCACTTGACTTCACCAAAATGGAAGACCGAAAATATGCAGTTAAATGGATTATTGATGAGCAGTTAAAGCTTTTCAACGAAAGAGATTATCAGCATCTCGATCTTATCGGCTTTTATTGGTTGGAGGAATACCTTAACACGGGCGATAAAGGCACTGCCGATAAAGAGCTGTTTTTGTACGCCTCTGAATATCTCCATTCAAAGGGACTTAAATTCGTTTGGATTCCTTGGTTCAGATCGAACGGTTACAAGCAATGGAAGAGCCTTGGCATTGACGCAGTTACTATGCAACCCAATATGTATTGGCAACAAATTGCCGATGCGAAACGTGTCGAAACCTGCTTGGATGACTGTATAAGATACGGAATGGGTATGGAAATCGAAATCGACGGCAAGGCGCTTACCAGCGGTGAATACTTCAATCGCTATCTCGATTATCTCGAGGGAGGTATGAAGCTCGGCGCAATGGATTCGATAAAAATGTATTATCAGGATGCAAAACAAGCCGTTTTTTATGCCGCCTGCTACTCCGAAAATGCACGCGCTCGCTCAATCTATGACCTTACTTATAAATATTCAAAGGGCACTCTTACCGAAAATGATATAAAATCGCTTCGCAGCGAAACGTTCACAATGGATAGTGACGTTGATTGGATTTCCAAGGGTAAGCCCTATACCGCTTCAAAGGCATATTCCGACGGAAGCACTATCGATTATCAGAAAAACGACGGAAAAGAGCTTACCGACGGCATTGTCGGTGCGAGTGAGCTTGGAACGGAATGGCACGCTTTTCATAAATCCTTGCTTGACAGCGACGGCAGAATGAGTGTTACCGTCGACCTCGGAAAGGTCAGAAACGATCTTACACACTTTATGGCGCATTTTAGCCATATCGAGCTGTACGGCATCGGCGATCCTGCAGATGACGTTCAGATATTGATTTCCGAAGACGGCGAAAATTTCGAATTGCTTGCAACTCCCGAGCTTAAATACGTTGATATTGTTTCTTACGTTAAATTTGTTTGCAAGCCCGTTTCTGCCCGTTACGTTAAATTTTCATTTATCAATTCCGATTCGAATTTTGTTTTCTGTTCCGAAGCACTTGTTGGTGTTGGCGATGCATCTAAAATACCCGATACCGATGTTGTTTCCAAACCCGAATCAACTCCCGAATCAACTCCTGAATCAATCCCCGAATCGTTGCCCGAGGTTTCCGAAAGCAGTGAAACCGAAAGCGGAAATAATACAGATGAAACCGAAAGCAATACATTTGTGTACGTTATTACAGCTGTTTGCATAGCAGTTGCAATTGCCCTTGTTTTCGTTATAATAAAAAAGAAAAAATCTTCCAAATAGGATAAACTCATAAAACGGAGTATATAATGGAATTAGTTGCAACCTGTCTGTTCGGCCTTGAGGGCTTGCTCGGCGAGGAAATAGACAACCTTGGATATAAAAGAATAGAAACCATTGACGGCAGAGTAACCTTCGAAGCGCCGACCGATGCTATCGCAAGGTGCAATATTCGTCTTCGTACCGCCGAAAGAATTTTGATAAAGCTCGGTTCGTTTAAGGCGTATACGTTTGACGATCTTTTCGAGGGCACGAAAAAGCTTCCTTGGTCTGACTATATAGGAAAATACGATGCGTTCCCCGTAAAAGGTCACTCGATAAGAAGCAAACTGTTTTCGATACCTGACTGCCAAAAAATAGTCAAGAAATCGGTCGTTGATGCGCTTTCAAACAAATATAAGATTCGCATTTTTCCCGAAACGGGCGCTAAATATCAAATAGAGTTCTTTATACTTAATGATACCGCAACGCTTATGATCGACACAACGGGTGTAGGTCTTCACAAAAGAGGCTACCGCGCTCTTTCGGGCGCCGCACCTCTGCGCGAAACACTTGCCGCCGCAATGGTTAAGCTTTCGCGTATGCGCGATAACGTTATTATTTGCGATCCTCTTTGCGGAAGCGGTACAATTGCAATCGAAGCCGCAACGCAAGCGTGTAACGTCGCGCCCGGTCTGAACCGTAAATTTATCGCCGAGGACTTTCCTTTGTTGATAAAATCGATTTGGACAAACGAACGAGAGTCGGCAAGGGCGGATATTCGTGAGCCGTTGACTCAAATATTCGGTTCCGATATAGATCCTGCTGCAGTTGAGCTCGCACGCGATAATGCGAGAAAAGCGGGTGTCGGCAAGTATATCGATTTCAAGGTTGCCGATGCGCGTAAGTTTGTTTCACCGATTTCGGAAGCGCGCGGTACGATAATTACCAATCCGCCGTACGGCGAGCGTTTGGGTGATTTAACCGAGGCGCGTGCCTTGGCAAAAGCAATCGGAACACAGTTTTCAAACACCGTTCCTAACTGGCAGATGTATATAATCACTTCCGATGAACTGTTTGAACGTTATTTCGGCAGAAGAAGCGATAAAAAGCGCGTTCTTTATAACGGTATGATTAAATGTAATCTGTATCAGTTTTTTAAGCCCAAAAAATAAAAATATACTTGAATTTATAAAAAAATTGTTATATAATACTTAATTGGTGTTTGCCAAAAGGTTTAATAATTATTTTACTTAAATATTTGAACGTAACGGAGGTAATATTTATGAAACTTAAACCCCTTTCCGACCGCGTTGTTGTAAAGATGGTCGAAGCAGAAGAAACTACTAAAAGCGGTATTATCCTTACCGGTGCCGCTAAGGAAAAGCCCCAAATCGCCGAAGTTGTCGAAATCGGCAACGGTGTCCTCGATGACGGTACCGTCGTTGAAATGAAGGTTAAGGTTGGCGATAAGGTTATTACAAGCAAATATTCCGGTACCGAAATTAAGCTCGACGGCGAGGAATTGATCGTTGTACGTCAGGGCGATATTCTCGCTATCGT
>JAZTXY010000134.1:0-2981 GCA_045636665.1 Eubacteriales bacterium | reverse complement strand
GTCAAACCCCTTTGATTTATCTACCATACCAACCGCAAAGCCTGCAAGGTCGTATTCATCTATTGGATAGAAACCGGGCATTTCAGCAGTTTCACCGCCGATAAGAGCAGCACCCGACTGAACGCAGCCCTCTGCAACGCCTGCAACCAATTCGGCAATCTTTTCGGGATAGTTTTTACCGCAAGCGATATAGTCAAGGAAGAACAAGGGCTTTGCGCCGACGCAAACAACGTCGTTTACGCACATTGCAACACAGTCGATACCGATAGTATCGTGCTTGTCCATAAGGATAGCGAGCTTGAGCTTGGTGCCAACACCGTCGGTACCCGAAACGAGAACCGGCTCTTCCATACCCGCGATATTAAGTCCGAAGCATCCGCCGAAACCGCCGACGTCGTCAAGACAGCCGTCGTTACGGGTACGCGCGATATGCTTTTTCATAAGTTCAACAGCCTTGTAGCCGGCGGTAATATCAACGCCTGCCGCTGCGTAGCTTTCAGATCTGGATTCGTTATGCATGATAATTATTCCTTTCCGCTCCAGCAATAGGTACAGAGTTCGGATTCGTCGATACCGATTGCATTGATAATTCCTTCAAGAGATTGAAATTCGAGTGAAGCAAAGCCGAGCTTGTCGCAAATTGCTTTTCTGAAGTTCTTGCCTCGTTCAGTTGAAGAATCGCTGTATTCGTTAATATATTTAAAGCCCTCTTCGCCTTCAAGCTCCATAATGATACGTCTGCCAAGCAGCTCCATATCGTCACGGTTACGCGAAAAATCGAGGAATTTACAGCCGTACATAATAGGCGGACAAGCAGAACGCATATGGACTGCTTTTGCGCCGTTTTCATAAAGAAAGTCGACCGTTTCTTTAAGTTGGGTGCCGCGAACGATCGAATCGTCCACGAACAGCAAGCTTTTACCCTCGATAAGGTCTTTAACGGGTATCTGCTTCATTTTTGCGACCTTGGACCGTTCTGCTTGACGCGCTGTCATAAAGCTGCGCGGCCAGGTGGGAGTATATTTTATAAAAGGACGAGCAAAGGGGATGCGGCTTTTGTTGGCATAACCGATAGCGTGGGGAGTGCCCGAATCGGGAACGCCGCATGCATAATCGATATCGTTATAGAGTCCCGTCGCCATATCTGCTTCCGCCATAATTTCGCCGTTGCGGTAACGCATCATTTCGACGTTTACGCCCTCGTAATCCGAGGTTGAATATCCGTAATACGACCACAGGAAAGCACAGACACGCTTTTTGTTAAGCGGCTTTGATAATTGGGTTATTCCGTCTGTGGACACCCTGAGTATCTCACCGGGGCCAAGTTCGAGTTCATCGACGTAATCAAGCTTTTCAAATGCGAACGATTCAAACGAAACGCTGTATCCGTCATCGCTTTTTCCGATGTGAATCGGTGTTCTGCCGAGTCTGTCACGCGCAACTATCAAGGAACCGTCGTTACAGAGCATCAAAATCGAAGCAGAGCCCTCGATCGATTCCTGCGCGAAGCGGATACCCTCGACAAGGTCGTGCTTTTGATTTATCAATGCCGCAAGAAGCTCGGTCGTATTGACCGCGCCGCCCGTCATTGCATCAAAATGGTCGTGACCCGATTCAAGGCAAAGGTCGATAAGCTTCTTTGCATTATTGATAGTACCGATAAAGCAAAGAGCATAGATGCCGAGACGCGAACGGATAAGCAGAGGTTGAGGATCGGAATCGCAAATACAGCCGATTGCCGAATTACCGTGCATATCCTCGAGTATGTGGTCAAACTTGGTTCTGAAGGGTGTGCTTTCGATATTATGAATTACGCGCTGAAGCCCGATTTTTTCATCATACGCGGCAACGCCTGCGCGGCGGGTACCTAAATGCGAATGATAGTCGGTGCCGAAGAAAACGTCGGCAAGAGCATCGCGCTTTGAAACTATGCCAAAAAATCCGCCCATGGGATAAACCTTGCTTTCTTAGTTTTTATGCGAAAAAGAGTTCCGAAAGGGTCATGGGATCGATATATTCCCCATTCTTGTAAACGCGCATATTGCCGGATGCGATCTCATCGATAAGCATTACCTTGCCTTCTGCATCGTAACCGAATTCAAACTTGATATCGTAAAGAACGAGTCCCTTTTCCAAAAGGTCGTCAGCAACGATTTGAGTAATCTTCTGAGTCATTACCTTAATATCGTCATATTGTTCAGCAGTCATAACGCCGAGGTCAACAAGACCGTCCTTGGTAACGAGGGGGTCGCCCTTTTCATCGTTCTTAAAGGTAGTTTCAACGTATGCGGGAAGGTCCTGACCGAGTTCGCAATAATCACTGTAGCGGCGGTAGAAGGAGCCGACTGCCTTATGACGGCAGATAACCTCCAAGCCCTTGCCGAATACCTTGCCGGGAAGAACCTCCATCGTGGTGTTTGCAAGGTCAGCGCTGACGTAGTGGGTCTTGATGCCTGCAGCATTAACCTTTTCGAAGAAGTAGATGGACATACGAACGTTTACGTCACCAACGCCGTCGATGGTAAGGCCGACAGAATTTTCACCGGGATCGAACACGCCGTCCTTGCCGGTGCAGTCATCCTTGAATTTGAGAAGATAGTTGCCGTTGTCAAGTGCGAATACGTCTTTGGTTTTACCGGTATAAACGAGTTTCATAATTTTTTATCTCCTGTATTTAAGTCTTTATTATAATCTTGTCATTATTTCAGCATCTTTTTCCAAAACCGCGTTTGCATCGCTTACACGCTTTGCATCGAGCTTTTCGGCAAGCTCTTTATCCTCGACCGCCAAGATTTGAGCCGCAAGGAGTGCCGCATTTGCGCCGCCGTTGATTGCAACGGTAGCAACGGGAATGCCTGTGGGCATTTGAACGGTGGCAAGCAAAGCATCCATACCGTCGAGCACGGGACCCTTGCAGGGGATACCGATGACGGGGAGAGTTGTGTTAGCCGCAACCGCGCCCGCAAGGTGCGCCGCCATAC
>JAZTXY010000133.1:0-12624 GCA_045636665.1 Eubacteriales bacterium | reverse complement strand
AAACATTACGCGTCTGATATACCAAAACACCTCTTGAAACAAAGCCCAAGAGGTCTTTTCAAAAATATCATTACCCTCTATAATATAAAAAATCCAATATATATAATAGGCTCATAAAGGAGAAGAGAGAAATTGTTAATTCCCTTTACGTTGATGATTTAATAAAGACCTATCAAATCGATAGGTCTTTATATGTTTATCCTCTGTCAATAAATACACGTTCTTCGGTTGACCACGGATCGTTCGGCATTTCTTCTGGATGATCTTCGTAATACGGATCGATAACGTATTTCTTAAGAATCGGATATGCACAGTAAACGCCTATATACGTTAAGAATGAAAATACAAACATACAAAGCAAAATAAACGTAAACTGCGGCAACAATACATAAGCGTACAATAAAAGCAATACGAACAATATCGCGCCTAATAAACCGACAAAGTTTCTCTTGATACCAAGTACCGTTAAAAGAAATGAGTTCTTTATCATTTTACCTATAGACATTTCGCAAGTAACGAGCTGCAGATAAATGTAAAACCTCATTATATAATAAAGCGCAATAAATACGATTGACGCATAATAGAAGACTAACCAAATAAACTCGTTACCGGATTCTGAACCGTAAGCCAAAATATCATACACAAGAAGACAAATAATAACCGCATCTAAAATGCCGATGATGATTCCCTGCTTAAAGTTGCGTTTAATAGCATAGAAGAAATCGTGCCAAGTGTCAACGTATTCGCCTGTGCAGACGTTTCTCATGTTATAAATCATTCCGACAGTCGAAATGCCGAACGTGAGTAATAACACATAGATAGTATTCATAAGTGCGTTTGAGGCATCCGATACAATTCTTATGCTCGTAGAAGCGCAATAAACGCTATACAGCGATGCTATTCCGGGGCCTGCATCGTTGGTCGCAGCTGCACTGATTTGCGCATATAAAGGATTTGCGGCGGTCGATGTTGAATCATCCAAGATGCCTGCAAAGCCAAACAGTGCGACGAAAAAGAATACGTTGCAAAGTGCAAAAATTAAATTAGTGGCAGAAAATTTACCAAGACGTGTTTTCATAAGTTTGAAGAAAAAACCGAAACCAAGCTTTTTATCAAACTCAACCTGCTTTTTTGTTATGCCCTTCCCTGCCTTGTTATGGCCGGAAATAAAATTAAAAAGTTTACCCATTTATTTTCCTCATGCGCGCGGATGAAATTTAATATAACTGTTTTTCATCTTATCCTTCAAAAACTGTGCGTAGCGTTGTGTTGAAGCGATATCCGAATGACCCAATATCACTTGAATATCATGAATGTCTGCGCCGTTTTCGAGCAAATGTGATGCAAAAGAGTTTCTTAATGTATGCGGAGTAATTGTTTTTTTGATATTTGCTTTAACCGCATACGCTTTTATGATTTTCCAAAATCCTTGCCTTGTCATCTTTTCGCCGGTTACGTTTACAAAGAGCGCTCGCTCGTTTTCGTTCGAAACCAAAAGCTTACGAGCTTTTTCGAGATACGTAATTACAGCTTTTGCGGCAACCGGATATATTGGAATAAATCTTTCCTTTTCGTTATCGCCGCATCTTATAAAAGATAACTGAGCATTAAAATCTTCGACGTTTAGTCCGATTAATTCCGAAACCTTTATGCCCGTAGCATACAGAAGTTCGAGCATTGCTTTGTCACGGATTCCTTTGATATCATTACAATCTGGCTGTGCAAGTAAAGTTTCGACCTCGCTTGCAGTCATAACCGCGATTTCTTTCTTTTCGACCTTATCGTTGTGAATCACCTTTGCGGGGTTTGAGTCACAAATGCCGTTCATAACAAAAAATTGATATAAACCGCGCATTGACGAAAGTGTTCTGCTTACCGAAGGCGAAGAAAGCCCTAACGAAGTCAAATATATCTTAAAATTTGCGATAATATCCGAATCGACAACAGCAAAATCTTCGATTTCAATATCGGACAGATAATCAACAAACTTTTGAAGATCTCTTTGATATGCTTGCAACGTGTTATTGGAACACTTCTTGACATCTTGCAAGTAAACAAAATATGTATTCAGTTGTGATATGAGGTTATTGTTAAGTTCACAACCGGTCATAAATACCCTACCAAAAATAATTAGTAATTGAAGTTAATAATATAAATAATAAGAAAAATACAATTAAGGAAAAAATGAAATAAACCGCTGATTGTTTTGTGAAAATCAGCTTCTTTGAGGTTTTGCAGTGCGAATAAAAATCGTATGATTCAATGCAAAAAAGCGACAGTAACAAAGACGCCGTAATCAAAATCGCAAAGTAGACAAAAAGCTTAAAATCTAATTGAAACAAACTAAAACCGCAATATGAAAAATTGCCCAGTAAAAACGAAAAGAGCAGAAAAAAACAAACGGACATAACACTACCGAAAATAGTATAACCGCTTGCAAATACAAAGAAATATGTAATAAGAAAAGTTTTTATAAAATACTCATCTGATAACACATCAAGTATATAGGGCAATTTAAAAAGGTAGTGTGCCGCAATACAATTCCCTACCATAAAAAATAGAGAAAAAACAATTAAAGAAGAAAGCAATAATTTGCGGCGTTTATAGAAATATTTATAAAGAGAAGAATTTAATCTTGCAATAAATTCGCGCAACAATAAAACTTGTTTGCGTTTAGGGGGTTCATAGAGAACGATTGCTTTAGATTTGTTGTCAGCATTCATATACATCACCAATAGAGTGATATGCGGACAAGCAAAATAATATTACAGCTCGTTGCTAATTTCGTTTGCGCGGTTAGTGCAAGCCTGCATAGCGCGATCAATAGCACCGCCAAAGTCATCGTTTTCAAAAGAATTAAGGGCAGCTAAAGTGGTACCGTTGGGAGAAGCGACGTTTGAAATGAGTTCGTCAATAGATACATCGCTCTTTTCGATCATAGTAACAGAGCCTTTAATCGTTTTAAGTATCAAAGGCAAAGCTGCGTTAGAATCAATTCCCTGCTTGACAGCGGCTTCCAACATCGACTTAACAAAAAGATAAACGTATGCAGGAGAAGAACCGTGAACGGCAATGATAGGATTCATCAATTCTTCGGTAATAACACTGACGTGCGCAACCGAGGACATCATTCTGCAAAAGAATTGAAATTCTTTAGAGGTAACCTTATCATTACGGCAAACCGCCAATACTCCTTCGCCAACGAGTATGGGAGTGCTGGGCATTGTTCTGATAACAGAAATATGTTTACCGCAAGCGTTTTCGATATGACCGATTTCTACAGAAGCGGCAAATGATACAACAATAACGTTATCAAGCAGACCTTCGAAATCCGCAAGCTCCTTCATAACGGTTTTAACAATTGCGGGTTTTATAGCGAGGAAAATATACTGTACATCCTTAACAGCTTCGGATAAAACCGAGTATGTTTTTATGCCGATTTTTGCAAATCTATCGAGTTTTGATTTATCAATATCATAAACCGAAATCTTTTCAGCGGGCACAGCACCGCTCGAAACGAGTCCGCAAGCAACTGCTCCGGCGATATTGCCGCCGCCTATGAAAAGAAGATTTTTATACTCTGACATATTATGTACCTCTGAAATCGGATCGTGCTATATGATATAATAATACAAAATACAAACAATTTCAAGGGGTTTTGGAAAAGATTATTTAAATTGTAGATTATGACATATAATTATGTAAACTGCATTATGTATACCAACGCAACCATCGCAGTATGTTGTGTTTTGAGTCGGTGAGGTTATCAACATCTTGATTTTTATGAATTTTATTATTGTATTTTTATTTAATTAATGTTATAATATGAAAAAGAGTTTTTGGTTTATATTCGTGTGTAAATAGATTTTATTTGCTCTTGATTGATGCGGAGGTGCATTTATGAAAGAAATTGTTGCGAAGAAAAATGACGCAGGTCAGCGTTTGGATAAATTCCTTTCGAAAAAATTTAAGAATCTTCCTTTTTCGATGATGTATAAATTAATTCGTAAGAAAGACATCACCGTTAACAAGAGCCGAACAAAAGAAAACTATATCATTTGCGAAAATGACATTATACGAATTTTTGCCCCTGCCGACGTTCTTGATGAAAAGGCTCCTAAGCGCTCCGTAGCAAAAGCCGAAGTCAACGTTGCTTATGAAGATGAAAATATAATTATAGTTGATAAAGAATCGGGACTGCTTGTTCATTCCGATACAAACGAAGATGGCGACACCTTGATTGATCGGATAACCGCTTATTTAATAAACAAAGGCGAATTTGTTCCCGAAAATGAAAACAGCTTTGCCCCTGCCCTTTGTAACAGAATCGATAGAAATACCGAGGGGCTTGTTATTGCCGCTAAAAACGCTCAGGCGCTACGCGAGATGAACGACATTATCAAGGAACGCTATATTAAAAAAATCTATCTGGCGGCAGTACACGGCGTTTTAAATCCCAAAAACGGCGATATCAAGCTGCTTCTTGAAAAAGAATCTAACGGCAACATTGTTAAAGTAAAAGACCATCAAACAAAAAATTCAAAAACAGCAGTTACTGCATATAAAACCGTTGCCATTTCTGCCGATAAACGATTTTCGTTAATTGAAGTTGAATTAATTACGGGCAGAACGCATCAAATAAGAGTCAGCTTTGCTCATATCGGTCATCCCTTATTAGGAGATGGCAAATATGCCGTAAACAAAAAAGACCGTGAAATGGGTTATAAATCACAGGCCCTTTGTGCTTATTCCTTAACGTTTAAAGGATGTAAAAAAAGCGCGCTTTTGGGTTACTTGGAAGGTTTAACTGTAACCGCAAAAAAGCCACGCTTTTTATCGTTGTTTTAAATTTCGTTTTTAAGTATATCTTCGTAAGTTTGACGTTTTATTATAAGTTTAGACTTACCTTCATTTACAGAAACCATCGCGGGTTTGGGAATTCTGTTGTAATTCGATGACATAGAATAATTATATGCACCGGTTACAGCAACCGCCATAATATCACCGCGGCTGAATTCCTGAAGCTTCATATCTTCCCCAATCAAATCACCGCTTTCGCAACAACGTCCCGCTATTGAAGCGACTGTATTAAATTCACGGTCGCCGTGCGATGCATTGAGCGCAGTATATTTAGAACCGTAAAGAGCGTAACGAGGGTTATCGGGCATACCGCCGTCAATACAAACGTATTTTTTGTAACCTTCTATTTCTTTAACCGAACCAACGGTATAAAGCGTCATACCTGCATCTGCGCATATAAAGCGTCCCATTTCAAATAGGAATATCGGCTTATCAAGACCTCTTTCAGAAACGAGTTTATCCAACTCGTTTTTTATTTCGCCCATAATTTCGTCGATATCCATATTGGGGTCATCCTCAACGTATCTTACACCGATACCACCGCCAAGGTTGATTTTTTTAAAGGAAACGTTCAGCTTATTCTTTACCTCGAGCGCAAAATCAAGCATTATAGTTGCGGCATCGGTGAAAGGAAATTTATCGAAGATCTGACTGCCGATATGGCAATGTATTCCCTCTAAATTGATGTTTTTGCATTGAAGCGCCTTTTCAACAAACTTAATCGCTTGTCCCGTTTCAATCGCAACACCGAATTTCGAATCGACGTTACCCGTAACAACGGCTCTGTGGGTGTGCGGATCGATTCCGGGAGAAAGTCTTAATAAGATATTTTGAACCTTGTTTAACTTTTCGGCTTGCTCATTTAAATAAATAAGCTCGTCAAAATTATCAACAACAAATGCGCCTATATTGCTGTTTAGCGCGTAAATAATTTCTTCCTCTGTTTTGTTATTTCCGTGGAAATAAATTTTTTCAGAAGGAAAACCAACACTTAACGCAGTGTACAACTCACCGCCGGAAACAACGTCGGTGCCGAGTCCCTCTTGCGAAACGATGCGATAAATCTCTTTACAGCAAAGCGCTTTACTTGCATATAAAGGAATGCTTTCATCACCAAAATACTTAACAACGGTGTTTCTGTATTTTGTGCAATTTTCTCTAACGCGCTTTTCGTCGATAAGATAAAGAGGGGTTCCGTATTCTTTCGCAAGATTTACAACGTCGGTATTTGAAAAAGCAATATGTCCGTTTTCCAAAATCGTTATATTACTGTGGATCATCGAGCCCTCCGAGTGATTTTTCAATAATTTTTGACCAAAGTAAATCTCTGCCCGTGCCTTTTAAAGAGGAATAGAGGATTACTTCGGTGTTGCTGCGCAAAACTCCCGAGGAAAGAAGCTTTGCACAAGCTTCATTAAGCTGTGTTTTGTTAAGCTTGTCGCATTTTGTGGCAACCACCATATAAGGAACGTCGTAATGATCAAGATAACCGAGCATCATTTTATCGTCCTCGGTAATACCGACACGAATATCTATAAGCTGCAATACGTAAGTCAGCGCAGTGTTGTCAACAAAATAGTTTTCTGTAAGCGATGACCATTTTCCGATATCGCTCTTTGCTCGTCTTGCAAAACCATAACCCGGAAGGTCAACAAGACACAATTTCTTATCAACCTCATAATAGTTAACGGTAATGGTCTTACCGGGTTCTGAAGACACACGCGCGAGCTTTTTTCTGCCCAAAAGCGAGTTTATAAGCGAGCTTTTGCCGACGTTGGATCTTCCGACAAAAGCAACCTGAGGCACACCGCCTTTTATAAGCTGCCAAGGTAGTCCTGCGGTCATTTTTAAATCAGTTTTATGGAGATTAACTCCACCGAATGACATTTCCATGATCAAGGATTTAACGCATAAGAAATTACTTTGGATATATGCTTAACCGGTATAAATTCAAGTGCGTTTTTAACCTCCTCATCAAAATTTTCAATATCGGACAAATTGTCGTAAGGAATAATTACCTTTTTAGCCTTCGCTTTAAAAGCCGCCATTGATTTTTCCTTAAGTCCGCCGATTGCCAAAACTCTGCCGGTAAGTGTAATTTCGCCCGTCATACAAACCTCTTGCTTAACACTTCTGCCGGTAAGCTCGCTGACCAAAGCGGTCGCAATCGTAATACCGGCCGAAGGTCCGTCCTTGGGAATTGCGCCCTCGGGAACGTGGATATGTATATCACGCGTTGAATAGAAATCTTCGGCAACACCGAGCTCGTCACAATGTTTGCGTATATAGCTGACCGCCGCTTTTGCACTTTCCTTCATAACGTCGCCGAGATGACCTGTAAGCTCAAGCTTGCCGTTACCCTTCATCGAGCTGCATTCAATTCGAAGCATATCGCCGCCAAGATAAGTCCAAGCAAGACCGTTTACGATACCGACTTCATCGTTATCGTAAATTTTATCGGGAATGAATTTCGGTGAACCAAGCATTGATTTAATTTCTTTTACACCTACATTGACCTTCGTATCGCCTTCTACGATACGCTTTGCACTCTTACGGCATACTGAAGCAATCTCGCGTTCTAATCCTCTAACGCCGTTTTCGCGAGTGTAGGACGCGATAAGCAACTTAATAGCATCATCTTTGATTTTGCAGACAGACGGCTTAAGACCGTGAAGCTTTAATTGCTTCGGTATAAGATGGTTCTTCGCAATCGCAAGCTTTTCCTTATCGGAATAACTGTCCATTTGGATGACCTCAAGTCGGTCAAGCAACGGTGCGGGAATCGTTTCGGTCGTATTTGCAGTTGCAATAAAAAGACATTCCGAAAGATCAACAGGGATTTCAAGGAAATTATCACGGAACGCATTATTCTGCTCGGAGTCCAAAACCTCAAGCATTGCACTCGTCGGATCACCGTGAGAATCCTTTGTCAACTTATCGAGCTCATCAAAAAGCATTACAGGATTTGAAGTGCCTGCGAGCTTAAGAGCATTAATAATTCTACCAGGCATTGAACCAATATAAGTTCTTCTGTGACCGCGAATTTCAGCCTCGTCACGAATACCACCAAGCGATATACGCACAAATTCTCTGTTCGTAGCATTTGCAATAGATTTTGCAACCGACGTTTTACCAACACCGGGAGGGCCTACAAAGCAAAGAATTTGACCCTTAAGGTCGGGCTTTAGCTGTTTTACGGAAAGAAATTCAAGAATTCTCTCCTTTACCTTTTCGATGCCATCGTGTTCTTTGTCAAGAATCTTTTTTGCATCGACAATATCAAGTCTATCGTTGCTCTTTTTGCCCCAAGGAAGCTCTAAGCAAGTTTCGATATAATTCCTGATAACCGTAGCTTCGGGTGTGCCAAAAGGCATCTTTGCGAGCTTAGCGTTTTCGGAAAGAAGCTTTTCTTCAATTTCCTCGGGAAGCTTCGCATCCTTAATTTTGGAATAGTACTCATCGCCGTCTTCCATATCATCGGAATGCGCGTCTTCTCCAAGCTCGCTTCTGATAGCACGCATTTGTTCACGAAGATACATATCTCTCTGTTGCTTGGTAAGATTATATTTAACCTTTTGCTGAATATCGCTGTCGAGATTAAAAATTTCAATATCTTTCTTAAAAATTTCGCAAAGACGTTTAATTCGCTTTGTTGTATCGTATTCTTCAAGAAGATCTTTTCTCTCATCGATGTTTACGACGAAATTACTTGCCAAAAAGTCAACAATTTGCGACGAATCGTGTAATTTATTAACTTCTTCAATTATTTCTTCGGTAGGCTTGGAAACGTAATTGAGATATTCCTCGAAAACCTTAAATAATTCTTTTGTAGCAATGCGTTCCTGCGCAAAGGATGAGGTTCTTCTGGGCTTGTCGCAAATTACCTCACACGTTATGCATTCATCATCAACGTGCGTTTCGCCGCGGTCCGCGCGGCGGATGCCCTCAACAACAACCTGTATGCTTCCGTCGTTAAGACGCGCAGAATGAATTACGCGCGCGATAACACCGACACGCATAAGGTCGCCTGCGGTTGGCGAAACTACCGCCGCATCGTGTTGCGAAACGAGAAACAACGGTTCGTCAAGCGCTTCGGCATTCTTAAGTGCGTTGATCGAGGTTTTTCTGCCGATTTCAAAGCTTGTTGTGGTTCCGGGAAAAACAACAATTCCTCTTAACGCAATAGTATTTAAAACTTGTGTGTCTGTTTCTAAAATATAAGCCATTATATCTCCGTTATTTGCCGAGCGATGCCGCGCCTATGATACCTGCATCATTTTGCAATTCGGCAACTTTAATAATTGTCTTTTTGTCGCTGAAACGCGAATATTGCTCACGTTCAACGATTTCTTTGATAGGATTGATAAGAATATCGCCTTGTTTGGAAATACCGCCGCCGATACTTAAAACCTCGGGTTGGAAAATATTAATAAAGTTTGTTATACCGCAAGCAACGTATTCGATATATTCCTTATAAACCTGTTTAGCGGTTTCATCGCCTAAAAGCATAGCATCGAATACGGTTTTACCGTTTACTTTTTCAATATCGCCTTCGCAAATCTTCCAAAGGGCGCTTTCTTTGTTGGTTTCCATTTTTTCCTTTGTTTGTCTGATAAGAGCGGTTGCAGAAGCATAGCTTTCAAGACAGCCCTTTCTTCCGCAAGGACAATCCAAACCGTCTTTTACAATGACGATATGGCCAAGCTCGGCGCCCGAAAAATTAAATCCCGAATAAACCTTGCCATCGATAATAATACCGCCGCCAACACCTGTGCCGATGGTTATAAACAAAGAATCCTTATAACCCTTAGCAGCGCCATAGATCGCTTCGCCCTTGGCAGCCGCATTTGCGTCATTATCGATATATATCTTCTTAATACCGGTTTTTTCGGAAAGCTTGCTTGCTATAGGATAATTAAGGAAAGGCAACGTCGCCGCATAAATGATTACGCCCTTTTCACTATCTGCGCTACCGGGTGATGCGATACCTGCGTATTCGATATCTTCAACGGTCAAACCCGCATCGTTAATAACCTTAAGGCAAAGGTTTGCCATATCATTCATAATACGGTCGCCGTCTTCATTGCGCACTGTTACACAAGTATCCGAATACAAAATTTTACCGTTGTCGTCGCAAATACCTGCTTTGATCGACATACCGCCTAAGTCTATACCAAGATAATACATAATATCCTCCGAATTCAATTAATCAAAAATTCCCGCTTGTTTCTTTAAACGTTCTTCAAATTCCGCAGCGGTATTAAATCCCATTTTCTTTTGTCTGTGGTTCATTGCGGCGATTTCTATAATAACCGCAAGATTTCGACCGGGTTTAACGGGAACGGTTATGGAAGGAATGTTAATTCCGAGAATTTCGGTAAATTCCGATTCAAGACCGAAACGGTCATACATCTTCCCTTGCACCCAGTTTTCAAAATTGATTATAAGGTCGATTTTTTCCGACTCTTTTACAGAACCCATACCGAAAATACGTCGTACGTCAACAATGCCGATGCCGCGAAGCTCGACGTACTGTTTGATAAGATTGGGCGCACTGCCAACAAGCGTGATAGCCGAAACTTTTTTTATTTCAACTGCATCATCGGCAATAAGTCGGTGTCCGCGTTTTACCAATTCGATAGCTGTTTCGCTTTTACCGATACCGCTATCGCCTAAAATCAATACACCTTCGCCGTACACTTCAACAAGAACCCCGTGTTGTGTGATTCTTTCTGCCAGCGAAACGTGAAGACCAGAGGTTGCCGCCGCCATAAAATCCGACGTTAGCGATTCGGTTGTTAATAAGGGTGTGTTGCTTAACTGCGCTTCCTCTAATAACTCGGGGAAAATCTCAAGCGACGAAGTAACGATAACCGCAGTAACGTTGTATGAAAAAAACTTTTTAAGCGATGCTCTGCGTTGTTCGGAAGTTAAGGAAGCAAGATAACTATGCTCCATATTTCCGATCAACTGCAAACGTTCGCTTTCAAAATCCTCATAAAAGCCAGTAAAAGGAAGGCCCGGTCTGCTCAAATCGGAGCGGTAAACCAATATTTCATCATAATTATCGGGCGCATAAACGACTTGAAGCTTATATTTTTCGACGATTTCAGAAAGCTTTATGCTGTATTTTTTACTCTGCATCAGTAATAACCTCCGACGAATCATTTGTTACGCTTTCGGTCTGCTGAGCAATTAAAGCGCTTTTAATTGCCTTGCGTTTTTTGTTAAAGGTGATATAAGAATCTATATTGAAGGACGCAATAACAAGCAAAATAATAACCACGGGAATGACAGCCGCAACAACCGCTACAGCATCGTTTTTCCCAAATATATCGGTCCAAATTCTGAAATATGCGTTCAATGCCTTTAAAATGTAATTAAAACCCGATTTTATTAGATTTAAAATCGCGATATTACCATCTGTCGAAAGCATTTCGATTTGACCGTTACCTGCTTGTTCGATTGTTTGCAAATAACCTGTCATAAACATGTGATAACCGCAAAGAACCGAACCGCAAATTGCAAAGAACAAGAGATAAAGCGTTCTCCAAAAATATACTCGGGAATTCTTTTTGCAAATTTCTTCTGTACATTCAATTTCGGATTTATCCGAAACAAAATATACCCAATTGCCCGATGCGAGTATAGGTATAACACCTAAATCCTCGCGTGATTTGTAATATTCGTTTGCGCTGTTAGATCGCGGAGAGCAATCCAAATTCTCGATCGAATAATAGAATATTTTATCGTCATGCTTTGTGAAACTGTACTTTGAATCATTTACGGATTCGAGCAAATAACCCTCTTTACCCAATTCGTTCAGCCATTTATTTTCCTTGTCTTTTGAGAAAAAAACTTTAAAAACAGACTTGTCCATAACCGACTCCTCCTTTAACAACTAATTATACTCTATTTATACATAAATGTCAATCAAAAACATTGTAACATTATTTAAAAACCACTTGAAAATGCCTTTTCAATATGATATAATATCGCGAATGAGATATGAAATATGGCCATACTAACCGGGGAGTTAGCGGTGCCTTGTACCCACAATCCGCTGTAGTGGGGGTGAATGCCTTTCGAGGGCCCTGCTTGTGTCGCTGCACCGAAAGCGCCTTGTTGAGAGGCGGGTCCTTGCGCAATTCGTACCTGTGAATTATGTCAGGTGGGGAACCAAGCAGCATTAAGCAGTCATACGGATGTGCCGCAAGGGTGCCTGTTTTGAGAGGGGTCTTCGGCTTACGGGTGGAAGTAGTGTTCGACATGGGATGTATGGTCATATTTCGTATCTCAATTTTTTATTATGGAGGTTAATTTAATGTATCTTTCGCTATATAGAAAATGGCGTCCGAAAATTTTCGATGAAATTAGCGGACAAAATCATATTACCTCTATTTTAAAAAAGCAATGCGCAGGAAATCGAGTTTCTCATGCTTATTTATTTTGTGGCACAAGAGGCACAGGTAAAACCTCTTCGGCAAAAATTTTAGCAAGAGCAGTAAATTGTGAAAATCCGCAAGACGGAAACCCTTGTAATCAATGTTCTTCTTGTAAAGCCATTGATTCGGGAAGCGCTACTGACGTTTTGGAAATCGACGCTGCAAGTAACAATAAGGTTGACAATATCCGCGATTTAAGAGATGAGGTTGTATATCCCCCATCAGTTTTAAAAAAGCGTGTTTATATCGTCGACGAGGTTCATATGTTAAGTACAAGCGCATTTAACGCATTGTTAAAAACATTGGAAGAACCTCCTGA
>JAZTXY010000132.1:0-13849 GCA_045636665.1 Eubacteriales bacterium | reverse complement strand
ATACTTTCGATAACTTCCATTTCGAGTCCTGCTTCATCGCACAGAGCTTTTTGCTTTTGCAGCGATTCCAAGGGCCAAACTTCACCGACAGGAACGTCGTATACAGCGGTTACAACACCCGTCATGCCGTGAATTTGTTTTATGTACGAAAGAGGAATGCAGTCCTTCTCTCCGTACCATCTGAACGTCATTTTCATAATTCCAACCTCCTTTTGCAGTATTTTATCACAAATTAATCCATTTGTGAATATCTTTTAAGAAAAATATATGAATTTATATTGTTGACATCAAACAAGCAATTTGATATAATTTCTTCAAGAGATGATAAGGAGATTTTATATGAAAAGATCTGAAATTAATAAGATTTTGCTTGAAAATATCGAATTCATTGATAAAATGAACTTTAAACTTCCCAAATTTGCATATTTCACACCCGAGGAATGGAATGAAAAGGGTTCTGAATATGATGAAATTCGCGAAAATATGCTTGGTTGGGACGTAACCGATTACGGCCACGGCGATTTCAAAAACATCGGTTTGTTTTTGTTTACAATCCGCAACGGCAATTTAAACAAGCCTTGGAAAAATTATGCCGAAAAGCTTTTGATTTCAGATGAAGATCAATATTCACCCATGCATTTCCACCACAATAAGATGGAAGATATTATTAACCGCGGCGGCGGTAATCTTATTGTAGAGGTTTATAATTCGACTGAAGACGATAAGCTTGCAGATACCGACGTTACCGTCTATATCGACGGACATACCGAAATAGTTCCTGCCGGTACAAAGATTCGTTTGACACCCGGTGAAAGCATTACGCTTCCTCAGAGACAGTATCACGCCTTTTGGGCAGAAAAGGGCTTTGGAAAGGTGCTTATCGGTGAAGTTTCCATGGTAAATGATGACAATACCGATAACCGTTTTTACGAAACGCAGGGACGTTTCCCGACTATCGAAGAGGATGAAGAACCTATTTATCTTCTTTGCAACGAATATCCTAAAGCTAAATAACATTTTGAAGGCCGCGTAATTAACGCGGCCTTTTTTAACTCATTTGCTTTCTCATTTTGTCCAACGCGTTTTTCTCAAGTCTGCTTACTTGTGCTTGTGATATCCCGATTTCTTTGGAAATTTCAGTTTGTGTTTTTCCTGAATAAAAACGCATTAAAAGTATTTGTCTTTCGCGCCCCGTTAAATTTGAAATAGCATTTTTGATTGCAATATTATCTGTCCAACTTTCATCGTTTTCGTTTTCATCCTTGATTTGATCGAATATATAAAGCGTATCACCGTTATCGTTATAAATCGGGTCATAAAGAGATATAGGGTCGAGAATTGCATCGAGCGCCTTTGATATAACTTTCGTGTCTTCATTCAATTCCTTGGCGATATCATCAACGGTTGGCTCGGTTGACATTTTCGCAGATAAAAGCTCTTTTGCTTTCAAAGCGCGATAAGCGATATCACGCATCGACCTCGGCACTCTTATTGCGTTGTAATCGCGAAGATGCCTTCTCAATTCTCCAATTATCATCGGAACAGCATAAGTTGAAAATTTGACTTCGAGCGTTGGATCAAAATTATCGATTGCTTTGATAAGTCCAATGCAACCAACCTGAAATAAATCATCGGGGTTTTCATTACGGTTTTTAAAGCTTTGTATAACGCTTAAAACTAATCGTAAATTGCCGTTTATAAGCTCTTCGCGCGCTTTTTTGTTGCCTGATTTAATTTCGAAAAGAAGTTTTCTTTTTTCTTCTTCGGAAAGAACCCTCAGCTTTGAGGTATTAACACCGCATATCTCGACTTTATTGAACATAAATGACCTCCGTTTGGTTTCACTGAAAGTGTTCCCAAATCGGAGGTCATAAATACTTTATGAGGTTGTAGAAATTTGTAAACTTAAACTATTTAATCGTAATAGTTTCGATTTCAACGGTTTCGGGCTTCTTTTCGGTTTTATCGCGAAGCGAAAGGAGGAAAATGGCAGATCCGACTGCTGCAAAACACAAGCTGATGACAAGCATTTTCCAAAAGATTCCCGAATAATTAGAATCGGCGAATTTATCGGCGAGATCGGCGGGGATTGTGTTACGGAGATGGACGAGCCAAAAATGTTTGTTTGATAAAGCGGAAAGAGAAAATCCTTCTTTTGCAATAAATTCAAACACAATACCAATATACTGACCGATTGCCGAGAACAACAATGCGTTAACGGTCACGGTTACATAAGCGCAAACAGAGGCTTTTTTACGGAAAATAACATAGCCGAAATAAGCAAGCATCGAGGTAATGAAGCCTGCAACGCAGAAAATATAACGAATTTCATTAAGACCGCTTTCGTTCATAGCAGGGGAAAGCCAGAAATAAAGTACAAAATAGAGCAAAGCTCCGCCAAGTGCGAAAAGGGTAGAGAATAAAATAGCTTTACCTGTAGAGCCGCTCTTTGCTTCTTCTTCATTTTCGTTAATGCGGTTAGCTACCTCTTCAACGGTTTCCAAAGCACAGTGTTCGCACATTAAGTGATTTTCTTTGCCATCGGTAACCTTTTTTGGTTTTCTCGAACCGAATTTATTTCCGCATTTCGAGCAATATTCAACGCCTCTGATATCGTTTTCTTTAAGAAGGGAAATGCATCTGTCGATCAGCTTTAAAAATACGGGAACGTTACCGTTGCAGATAACTCTCATACCGTCTTCATCGATAGAATAATCACTGACCGAGTATTCCTCTAAATCGGCAGAAAAACTTTCCGACATATCGTATTTTTTCAAGTCGTTTTCTTCGCTGTCGGAAAAGCGGAAGTTAAAATATGCAATTTTTTTAGCCGATTCTTCATAAACAGTTACAAGATAATCACCATATACTGCATATGCGTGGCTTTTGTCGGAGCTTGTGCCTTCTACATAAGTGAAGCCGATATCTTCGACAGCTTTTGCCAAATTTTTCGTAATCATATTTATCTCCTAAAAGAAATTATAAATATCTCGTTTATCATATCATATTTTGCAGCCGAGTTTGTTAATAAAGTGTTAACAAATTCTATGATATAAAGATATCTATAATGGAAATTAATACAAATCCCAATACAAATGAATAGGTTTCCTGTTTATGCTTTTCGATAAGCTTTAACAAGCATTTTGAAAATACAAACGTGCCGATTAATACGCTCGAAAACAGAACGATTAAAAAATATAAATCGAAGTTATCTATTGCCGATAATGTCCTTTCGTAAATCCCGAAAAACAGCAACATATAAGAAAAGCTTATTCCGGGTAAAACAAGCGAAATGGCAAGCGGAAAGCCAATAAGTAATAAAAAAATGTAGTTGATTTGACCGTCGAAAAGTTTAAAATATTGTGTAAAATATGAAATCGAAAAAGAAAGGATTATCCCCAAAATTATCGCAGACGTTTTTGCAATGTTAATCTTGGGTTGGATGTTGTTTTTTGCAAAGAATATAATGCTCAATAATGCAATTGTTAAATAAAATACTTTTGAAATTAAAGGGAATTCCGTTCCGAAACAGCTTAGAGGTTTTGCTAAAGTTATTATTGAAAACAGCGCTCCCGTTGCTATTGGCGCGAGCACGTAAAAAGATCTTTTGAAATGATGAAAAACGTTTGCAACAGACTCGACGATTATTTCAAAGGTTTTGGTTGCAACAGCCATCGTGCCACCGCTTAAACCCGGTATAATTGCACCGATTCCGATTAAAATTCCTTTGAAAAACAGCGTTAGGAAATTAATGTCATTTTTCATGTTTGTCGATTTCTTTCATTTAGAGAAATATTATGGTAAAGTATTGACAAAAGTGTAAATAATTTGTATTATTAATAATATGTATTATGCAAATAATATATGACTATATTATATGTCGGAGAAAAAGAGAATTGAACGAACTTGAACACGGCGCATTGGTGCGTCTCAATAACATTTCTGTTAAGTTTGACGATGAACAAATACTTGACAATTTGAGTCTGGATATCAATGAAAAAGAGTTTGTTACTCTTTTGGGTCCTTCGGGTTGCGGCAAAACCACCACGTTGAGAATTTTGGGCGGTTTTGTAAAGCCGGATAGCGGCGAAGTCTTGTTTGAAGGTAAAAAAATTAATGACGTTCCTCCTTATCAACGTCAGATTAATACTATTTTCCAAAAATATGCGCTATTTCCTCATCTTAACGTGTTTGAGAACGTAGCGTTTGGTCTTCGTGTGCAGAAAAAAGATGAAACAGAAATTAAAAATACAGTTAATGAGATGCTTGAACTCGTTAATCTTAAAGGTTTCGGTAAACGTAATATCAACTCGTTAAGCGGCGGTCAGCAGCAACGAGTTTCTATTGCGCGCGCTTTGGCGGTAAAACCCCGCGTTCTTTTGTTGGATGAACCGCTCGGCGCACTTGACCTTAAGCTCCGCAAGGATATGCAGGTTGAGCTTAAAAATATTCAGCAACGTCTTGGCATTACGTTTGTTTACGTTACTCACGACCAAGAGGAAGCTCTTTCGATGTCCGATGTAGTTGTTGTAATGGATAACGGTAAAATTCAGCAAATCGGTTCGCCGCTTGATATTTATAACGAACCCGAAAATGCTTTCGTTGCCGATTTCATTGGCGAAAGTAACATTATTGACGGTGTTATGCTTGAAGACTTTAAGGCATCTTTCGCAGGTAAAACCTTTGATTGCTTGGATAAAGGCTTTGGTAAAAATGAACCTGTCGACGTTGTTATCAGACCCGAAGACGTTGACGTTGTGCCTGTTGAAAAGGGAATGCTTTCCGGCGAGGTTACCAGTGTAACCTTCAAAGGCGTTCATTTTGAAATCATCGTTGATATAAATGGCTTTAAATGGATGATTCAAACAACCGATTATGAACCTGTCGGAGCTAATATCGGTCTTTATATTGAACCTGATGCAATTCACATTATGAAGAAAAGTGAGTATTCGGGTGTATTCGGCGATTATAGCTCGTACAGTGATGAATTGGATAAACTCTCCGAAAACATAGAGGAAGAAAATGAATAGACGCTCATCGCTACTTCAAAGGTTTGTGGCGGCACCCTATACCGTCTGGTCGGTGCTGTTTATCGTAATACCTTTGGTTATGGTAGTTTATTATACGTTTACAGACGGTACGGGCTCATTCACGTTTCAGAACATAGAAAAGTTAGCCGAAAAGGAATATTTATCAATATTTTCGCGTTCGGTTGCTTATGCATTTCTTGCTACCGTGATCTGTCTTTTGATTGCATTTCCTTTGGCTTATTTCGTTTCGCAATCAAAACCCAGAACGCAAAAGCTGGCAATTATGCTTATTATGTTGCCTATGTGGACTAACCTCGTTATCAGAACCTACTCTTTGGGTAATCTTATTGAGGATACGGGCGTTATTAACACTGCGCTCGGTCTTTTGGACGACCCGATTCATATGATCAATACACCGTTTGCGGTTATTTTGGGTATGGTTTATAACTATTTGCCCTTTATGGTGTTGCCTATTTATACCGTTATCTCTAAGCTTGATAAGAACGTTATTGAGGCTTCACAAGACCTTGGTTGTAATAAATTCCAAGTTATTATGAAGGTTATTTTGCCGCTTTCCAAGAGCGGTATCGTTTCGGGAATAACCATGGTATTCGTTCCCGCAATCAGTACATTCTACATTTCTAAAAAGTTGGGCGGAACCGATAACCGTCTTATTGGCGAGGTTATTGAGGATTCGTTTTTGAATAGTGAAAATTGGAATTTTGGTAGTGCGATTTCGTTTATTTTGATGATTATCATTATGCTTTCGATTGCGGTTATCAATAAGTTTTCCGATGATGAAGAAGACGGAGGTATGATTCTTTGAAGACCTTGTCTAAAATCTACACAATTATCATCTTTTTGCTTTTGTATGCGCCTGTAATCGTGATGATCGTATTTTCATTTAACTCAAGTAACAGCTTGAGTGAGTTTACAGGTTTTTCGTTCAGATTTTATCAAGAAGCGTTTAATAACTCTAAGGTTATCGATGCGTTTAAAAACACTCTGATCCTCGCCGTTACAACTGCTGCGATCTCGGGTGTTCTCGGTACCGCTGCCGCTGTGGGAATCAGTCGTATGCGAAGCAGATATTTAAGAAAAAGTCTGCTTTCGGTAACCAATATTCCTATGATGAATCCCGACATTGTTACCGGCGTATCGATGATGCTTTTGTTCGTATTCACCGGCACTCTTATCGGTATGCAATCGTCGCTTAATTTCTGGACAATGCTAATTGCTCATATTACGTTTAGCTTGCCTTACGTTATTCTTTCGATATTGCCCAAGATCAAGCAAATGGATAGGCATTTACCCGAAGCCGCAATGGACCTCGGATGTACTCCTTTGATGTCCTTTTTCAAGGTTGAGCTTCCGTGTATATTGCCCGGTGTAATATCCGGTATGCTTATGGCATTTACATTATCTTTGGATGACTTTGTTATAAGCTATTTTGTAAAGGGTACGGGATTTGAAACTCTGCCGATTTACATCTATTCTGCTGTAAAAAAAGGCGTGCGTCCTACTTTATATGCCGCAAATACAGTTATCATTGTTGCGGTTTTAGTGATGCTTGTGCTTATTAATTTCGTTGGCAAAGATAAAAATGCCCATCCTAAACAAAAATAATTTGAGGGGATTAAGAATTGAAAAGATTTTTTTCCTTTGTATTTATTGCGCTTCTTGCTTTAGCATCGTTTTCGGGATGCGCCGAAGCGTATGAATATATTGAAATTGAATATGACGAAAACACCTTGAATATTGATTATTCAAGATTTGAAGGTGTTGAACTCAGTGTTTATAATTGGGGTTATTATATTTCCGACGGGTCCGACGGCTCGATAGATGTCAACGAGGAGTTTGAAAAGCTTACCGGAATTAAAGTCGTTTATGATAATTATGATTCCAATGAAAGTCTTTATGCGAAGCTTTCGGGCGGTGGCGTTGATTATGACGTAATCATTCCTTCCGATTATATGATCGGCCGTCTTATCGAGGAGGATATGTTGGCAGAATTGAATTTTGACAACATTCCCAATTATGAATATATAGACGAAAAATATAGAAACACCAAGTATGACCCCCAAAACAAATTCAGCGTTCCTTATAACGTTGGTATGGTTGGCGTAATTTATAATTCTCAAGCAATAGAAGGCGAACCCGACAGCTGGTCTTTGATGTGGGATGAGAATTATAAGGGTAAAATACTTAACTTTAATAATTCGCGTGATGCTTTTGCTACGGCGCAGTTTTACAGTAAGCTCGATATCAACAGCACCGATAAAGCGGTTTGGGATCAAGCGTATGAGCTTCTTGCGGAACAAAAAGAGATTCTTCAAAGCTACGTAATGGATGAAGTCTTTAATAAGATGGAAAGCGGCGAAGCGTACGTTGCTCCCTATTATGCAGGTGACTTTTTCACGATGTATGGTAACAATGAAGATCTTGCTTTCTACTATCCTAAAGAAGGCACAAACGTTTTCATTGATGCTGCTTGTATTTTGAAGAATTCGAAGAACAAGGAAGCGGCTGAGCTTTACATTAATTTCCTTATGGATCCTGCGATTGCACAAGCAAATGCGGAATATATGTATTATGCTTCTCCCAATACAGCCGTTGTTGAAAATGAGGATTACATAGCTTTCTTGGAAGAATTGCATCCCGATGCATATAAGATTCTTTATGAATCCTCCGAAAAGGTATTTACCGATTCTTTTGTAAATCTCCCCGAGGAAACAAAAGGATATATGGCTGATAAATGGACTGCTCTTGGCGCCACCATAACCGAGGAAAGCAGTAATTACACGGTATATATTATTTGCGCCGTTGTAATTTCCATTATTTTAGCGCTCTATATTGCTAACAAAATTAAATTATACAAACGCAAAAAGGTTGATTACGAATGAAAAGATTTGTTTGCATGTTTCTTGCATTTCTTTTTATCTTTGTGAATTTGGTTGCGTGTGAAAGTAATAATGCAGACGAAAGTGCGTCCTCCGACGTGCCTTCGTCTGATTATGATTTTACAGTAAAAATCGGTACGAAGATATTTGAAATTGATAAAATTAACAGTGCTGCAATTGAAAATGAAATAGTTGTATACACAAAAGATTATCGCTTGGAAGGGAAGCCTACACCGGTTGTCGGAGTGGAAACGCAAGCAAGAACCATCGTTTCCGTTCGCGCCGCTTTGACCGATGACGGTTATGAGTTTGATGTTGTAGGTAGAACCGAAGATACAAAAAGCGGGGCAATTCCTTTTAACGGCTTCGCTCTTTCGATTCCGACCGATATGTTGGAGGGTGTTCGGTTAAACGTTGGACAACTTGTCACCGTTGAAGGATATGAAAATCTTTGTAACGACTTTGAACGAACTGACCTTGCCACGATTTCGCCCGACTATTTAATGTCCACCGCTACAAGGCGCGTTGGTTTGGTTGACCCTGCTTACGGCTTTACGGATGATAAGATCTATTACATAACCAATAACTTCCGAGGTGAAGATATTGCAGTTGATAATATTACTATTACCGCAAAGCTTTTAACTAATTATAGCTGTGAAATTTTGTCTATAGAAAAGAAAGACAGAATAGAGGCGGCAAAAAAAGGGGAAGCGGTATTTGTCTTTACCGGTGAATACAACATATCCTTTGCCGAATATTATTTTAAGAAAGCCGAAATGATTACTATTTCTAATTTGGATAAGTGCAATTCCTATAGCGATAATCCTGCAATCGTTTTGAAAAACGGTGCAGTTGAACTTAATAAAGAAAATCTTAATGCTTCTGAAATTAAAAATGACGGTATTTACGTTTTCGATAGTGAATATTCGTCTTCGGTAACGCCCAAGATTGATTCAAAACGTATCGACGTTGTTATTGTCAACGATTATGTAGTTTCGATTGCCAATGAAAACGAAAGGTCGCTTATTCCCGAAGGCAACGGTTTTGTCATTACGCTTGTCGGAGATAAAGCGGCTGCAAATATAGGCGAGTTTGAAATAGGTAAAACAATTAACACCTGTTATATTGATTATTTTTCCATACCGGAAAAGTACGTTGAAATTAACGGTAAGTATTTTGGATTTGATTTTCAAAACGGTGTTCGCGCTCCAGAGGGTGTTTCGGTTATCTATACACCCGAGTACGGCAAGACAACCGGTTCGAATATTTACGGAAGCGAAATTGTCGTTGTTGACGGAAAGGTATCGAGTATCAATATTGGTAAAGGCGACAGCCAAATTCCTCAAAACGGATTTGTTTTAAGCATCCATAAAGATTCGGAATACTATAAGACTGTCAAAAACGTTAAGGTTGGCGATTCCGCTACGATTGGCTATGCAGGCGGTGTTTACGATATTAAGGTTCTCAAAATTAACGGGATTAATTCGGTTAGAAATGAAAACACTCTGATTTTGTATAAAGATAAGCCCTCTACTCAGACAAATCCTTACGGATACGAAATTGCTATCGATGAAAACGGAATCGCTGTTTTGGACGGTTATAGCGGAAATATGGCAATTCCCAAGGATGGATTTGTTTTGTCGGGTCATGGTGTTAATAAAACCGCTCTTGAAGAAGCGTTTGTAATCGGTCAGGACGTAGTTTTTGATGCTAAAAATAACACTGTTGCACTTATAAAAACACCCAAACAGCGTTTGGAAAATGCAAAACACGATTTTGCCTTGGTAAGCGACAAATTGGATTCGGCAAAAAAAGTGTTTTTGAATCTTGATTATAACGGCATCTCCGAACAATTCGCTCTTATGGATAACGTTATTGATGAAGCTGAAGCGGCGTTTGATTCGTATGATTTTGAAACTGCGCTTGCAAAAGCAGAATCGGTCATTTCTACTTGTGAAAAGCTTCAGTATTCCTTTTATGAATCAAACGGAGTCGAAAATCGCGCTGTTTGGTATCGCAGTACCGAAAAAAGCGATGACGAGGTTAGAGCCACCGTTCAAAAATTAAAGGAACTTAATATCAACTCTCTGTACCTTGAAACTTGGTATGAGGGATATTGTATAGGCTCTAAGGTTGATGTTGAGGGGATTGCAAAACATCCTAACAACGGCACTTATGATGCTCTTGAAGGCTTTATCAGAATCGGTCACGAGTATGGTATTGAAGTTCACGCGTGGGTTCACAACTTTTTCGTAGGATATTTTTATAAAGACGGAAATCATTATTATAATCCGACGTTTGATGAGTATAAAGACAAATATTTGATCGATATTAAGGGAAGAGAACATTTTTATTATACCGCAAACAATAATTACTTTGTCTTCCTTAATCCGTACGACAGAGAATGCCGTGATCTTATATTAAATATTTACGAGCAGCTTATAACAAATTATAAGCTTGATGGCTTGCATCTTGACTACGTGAGAATGCCCGAATTAAATTACGGCACCGATGATTTCGGATATAACCAAGATATTATTGATGCATTTGCCAAAGAAACGGGTATTACCAAAGCCCCGTCGACGTTTATAAAGAATTCTGCAGAACATCAAAAATGGGTGGAATTCAGATGCAATATCATAACCGGCTTTGTAGGTGAGGTTTATGATATGGTTCGAAAGAACAACCCCGAGCTTTGGTTGTCGGCAGCGACATATCCCGATCTTAATATGGCTAAAAACGATATTTTCCAGGATGTTCGCAGCATTATAAACAAGGGATATCTCGATGAAGTGTTTTCGATGTCATACGGAGTTGATAATACTTCTGTAACGCCAAGCGTTAAGAGCTATAACTCCATTACAGAGGATAAGGTTTTCTATTCGGCAGGTATTGCGGCTTTCCTCGAAACTACAGATAAGAATTTTGCAAGCCAACTTGATGAGGTTGTAAACAAGGGTGCCGACGGTGTATCGATTTTCTCGCTATCATCAATTACTCCCGGTTCTTACTACAAACCTATTACCGAGGGCGCTTTCCGCGCACCTGCGGTTCAAATCAACAAGTTGTCGTTAACAGCATCCGCTCAAATGGAATATATTAAGGCAAAAGCGGATAATCTGTCGCCGTTTTATCAAACACTTAACGCAGAGGATATTGACTATATCAAATCTCAATGCGATGATATAATCAAATTCTCGAATGATTTTGACGTTGATAATTCAACCGTGTCTCAGAAAATCGATTGGTGTAATAAAGCAATGACAAAGCTCGCTTCTGCAAAAACAAACGTTTTAAGCAAATGCGGCGAGAATAATGAAACCGATTCGATAATTTCCGAGTTCGAAGTGCTTGAATATTGGCTTAAAATCTCTGCGCTTCGTCTTAACACGAGAAAATAACAAAAAGACCGTATCAAATCGATACGGTCTTTTAATTTGATGTGTTTACTTTATGCGATCGAAAATTGAATCTGCGATCTTTGAAAAAGCAACGATATCCAATTCTTCACCGCGTACTGTTTCGGAAAAACCGCAATTGACAATGATTTCATTGCAATCTTGTTTGGTGAGTTTTGAACCGAAGGATGAAATCAATGCATTCGAAAGCGTTTTTCTTCGTTGAGAAAAAGCGGCCTTGATAACGTCAAAAAAGAGCTTTTTATCTTTGGGCGCAACGGGCGGTTCTTTGTGCAAATCGAAACGAATTACCGCACTATCGACCTTCGGTTTGGGATCGAATGATCCTGCTTTTACCGTAAATAAACGCTTTACAGATGCATAGTAATTGATAGAAGCGGTTATCGCTCCGTAACCGTCTGTGCCTGCAGGTGAGCAAAAGCGTTCAGCGACCTCTTTTTGAACCATAACAGTGATTGTTTTGAAACCAAAATTACCTTCCAACAGCTTCATAACGATATCAGTCGTTATATAATAGGGAAGATTGGCGCAAACGCACACGCTTCTGCCATCAAATTCGTTTCTTATAAGTTCGTCAACATCAATTTTGAGAATATCTGCGTTGATAACCTTTACATTGTCGCAGTCTGCAAGTTTTTGGGGTAATATATCCATCAATTCAGTGTCGATTTCAATAGCAACAACCTTGTGCGCAATTGCAGACAGCTCACGTGTGAGGATTCCGAAACCCGGCCCTACCTCGATAACACAATCCTCGGAAGTTATGCCGCTTTCGGCAGCTATTCTTTTTGGTATCGCAACGTTGGTCAAAAAGTTTTGACCGTATTGCTTTTTCTTTTTAAAATCAGCCATTTTCTTTATCAATTATCGTGAGGAATTTTGCAGTTTCGGTTATTGCAAATTGTCCGTGGGGAATAGAAGGAGAAAAATACACAGAATCGCCGGCGTTTAATTCAAATGTTCTGCTTCCGAGTGTGATGCCGATAGTGCCTTCAAGAACGTAATTGAATTCTTGTCCGCCGTGGGAAACCAACGCTGCGCGTTCTTGCGATGAGGAAAGCGTGACAATCATCGGTTCCTTATCTCTGCCGATAAAATTGTGCGCAAGCGCTTCGAATGAATAGCCGGGGTAACGTTCGATCATAATGCCTGCGTTTTTGCGAGTGATGCAATATTCTGCCATACGAGGAGCTTCGCCAAGTATTAATTCGGTCGGGTCAACACCCAATGCAGCGGCAGTG
This sequence comes from Eubacteriales bacterium, assembly GCA_045636665.1. Classification (GTDB taxonomy): domain Bacteria; phylum Bacillota; class Clostridia; order Oscillospirales; family CAG-382; genus Coliplasma. The sequence goes on along the minus strand of JAZTXY010000132.1, from coordinate 1,259 downwards.
GAATATATTATGCTTATAGGAATATCCTTTTCGCCGTTTTCATATTGTGCGTATTCATCAACCGTGATACCCAAAGCATTTGCAACTTCGTTTTCTGTCATATCAACGGCATCGCGAAGGTATTTGATTCTATTGGCGATTTGCTTAATTTGTTCGTTAACGTTCATAATATATACTCCAATTGGGATTTTTAATATTATATCATTAGATACGATTGTAGTCAAGCATTACTTGAACTCAATATTATCCGTTATGATTTTTTTGCCTTTGTAAGAAAATGCAAATTTATTAAAGTCTTCGTCACTTAATGAATCGATAAAAGCTTTATCTATATTATCGACTCGTGTTTGGGAAAGCTGTTTAATGGGTGATATGGTAGCTTGTTCGTTATATGGACACGCTAATTGGCAAATATCGCATCCCCAGACTATGTTGTGTAGTCTGAGCATTGCTTTTTCATCATCTGTTTTGTTTTTCTTTTGAGATATAGCAGACAAGCATTTTGTGCGATCGATTCCGCGGCTTGTTATGGCATTGTTGGGGCAAGCGTTTATGCATTTTTCGCAGTTAATGCAAGAGTTTATTTTAAAATCATAAACGGGGCATTCCGCGTCGGTAAGAATTGAACCGATAAATACAAAAGAACCGTATTTTTTATCAATAAAAAGCGAGTTTCTGCCGATAACCCCAAGTCCGCATTTTGCGATCGCAAGCTTTTCGTTAATCGGTGAATGGTCGCAAAAACCGTAAAAATTAAATCCTGTTTTTTCCTTCATCAAAGATATTATGCGCTCGTAAAGCTCTTGTGCGAATTTATGATAATCATATATTCTTGCATATTCGGAAAATCCGTCGTTAGACTGTGCTTTTGTAGAGCGATAGGGAATTGAAAACACGATTACGCTTTTTGCATCTTTTGGTAAAATTCGTTCGTTGATTATTTCGCATTCTTTTAAAGGAATCATTCCGATATTGTCGATTCCTTCCGATTTGAATATATCCTTAATTATATTAAACATATTGCCTCAAAAAAGTGCGGACAACCAATCGGTTGTCCGCATGGATTATTTAGTCGGTGATATAAGGGATAAGCGCGAGGTGCCTTGCTCTCTTAACAGCGATGGTGAGCTGTCTTTGATGACGAGCGCAAGTACCGGTTACGCGACGGGGAAGAATCTTATAACGTTCGGAAAGATTCTTAACGAAACGTCTGGTTTCCTTATAGTCGATGTAATCAATTTTATCTGCGCAGAAAGCAC
>JAZTXY010000131.1:0-2691 GCA_045636665.1 Eubacteriales bacterium | reverse complement strand
TATACCTTGGAGTGCCGCGTGTTTGGACAAGCGAAGCGCGCACAAACACGATGCGAATGTACGGCACTCACAAAATCGACCAAAACGCTTGCGTTTTGTGTCGAAAGCGTAGCGCCTTACTCATATTCAAACGCCATTTTGCCGTTTTCGATTTTGAGCTTGGCGTTGAATTTGCTTCCGTCCTTTTTCTTAAAGCCCTTGATGAGCGCGGTCGAGCCGTCGGTTAAGAGCTTGCGGAGCTGTTGCTCGGTTATCTTTTTACCGCAGATTGTCGAGATTGCGAATTTGCAACCGTCCTTATGCTTTGCACAGACAAATCCGTCGTCGGTCGAATGCACGGTCGACTTACAAAGCGGACAGCGAACGCCCTCGAGCATATTCGCATAGCTTTGGTTGGTTTTTGCTACGCGCGTGTTGATTATTTTTACCCAATCGCGCAATGCGTTTTCGAAATCGGCTTTGAAAACGTCGGCATTTTCGGTGCCGCGCGCGATATCGCCCAAACGGCGCTCCCAAACGGCGGTGAGCTCGGCGGATTTAAGCTGTTCGAGCGGCAGCTTTTCGATAAGGTCGATACCCTTTTGCGTTGCGCGGAGGGTTTTCTTTTCGCGCACGATATATTCGCGGTCGATAAGCGTTTGAATTATCGCGGCGCGCGTTGCCTCGGTACCGATACCGCCGGTTTTCGGGTCGGACATAAGCTTTTTAAGCTCGGCATCGTCGAGGTCCTTGCCTGCCGTTAGCATTGCGGCGAGTATCGTTTTGTCGGTATAGCGCTTGGGCGGCTCGCTCATTTTGTCGCAAAGCTTATATTCGCCCTGCAATTCCTCGCCGACCTTTAAATCGGGAAGAATTTCGGTTTTCGATGCATCGCCGACGACCATCCAGCCGGGCTCTGCAATTATCGAGCCGCTTGCCTTAAATTCCTCGCCGTTTACGTCGATTACCACCTTTGTCTGTTCGAGCGTCGCATCACCGTAAAGCATTTTTATCACCGAGCGGCAAATGAGGTCGAAAACGCGCTTTTGCTCCAACGGCAACCCTTTCGGGATGTTGCCCGTTGGGATTATCGCGAAGTGAGATTCAACCTTTTTGTTGTCGAAATAATGCTTTTTGTTGAATTTTCTTTCTCTGCCGACGATAAGGTTATTGTAAATCGGCACGGCAGCGAGCGAATCGAGGACGCGGTTGACGACCGGCTCCATATCCTCGGTAAGGTATTGCGAATTGGTTCTCGGGTAGGTCGTAAATCCGTCGTCATAAAGCTTTTGAACGATGTCGAGCGTCTGGTCGAGGGTGTAACCGAATTTCGAGTTTGCATCCATCTGCAACGCCGAAAGCGAATAAAGCAGGGGCGGTTCCTTTTTGACCTTTTTCTTTTTAACGTCTTTAACTATTCCCGTGTTTCCGTTTATCTTCTCGAAAAGCGCTTCGGCATCGGCTTTTTCGGTTATTTTTTCCTTTGAGTGCTTGGCTTTGAATTTTTCACCGTTTGCCGACGTAAATTCAGCCTCTATCGCCCAATAGGGCGCTTTGACGAAGTTCATTATCGCAAGCTCGCGGTTGACGAGCATCGCAAGGGTGGGCGTTTGCACTCTGCCGACGCTCATAACGCCTGCGCCGGGGTTCTTTAACGACATCGCGGCGGTGAGGTTTGCGCCGACAACCCAATCGGCGACAGAGCGCATTCTTCCTGCGGACTCGGTCAGCTTCATTTCGGAACCGAGCTTGATGTTTTTCGTAAAGCCCTCGATAATGCCCTCCTTCGTTTGCGAGGTGAAGCAGGCGCGTTTTACCGGCTTTGAGCATTTTGCAAGCTCGTAAATATAGGCGAAAATGACCTCGCCCTCGCGGTCGAAGTCGGTCGCGTTGATAATAAGGTCGCTCTTTTCAAAAAGGCCTTTAACGATGTTGAACTGACGCTCGACCCTGGAATCCCACGACGAGCTTGAGCTTGTGCGGAGCTTTATTTCGTAATTTTGGGGAACGAAGGGCATCGGAAGCTTCGACCATAATTTATAGCTCGGATCGTAATCGTATGCCTGCTTAAGCGTGCAAAGGTGACCGTAGCCCCAAGTGACAAAGCATTCATGCCCTTTATAGTTGATTTTTAAGTATCCGTCGCGGTTTTGTTGCGATTTAACGGCTTTTTCGTTGGCTTTCAGCTTGGAAAATTCAACGATTTCTCCGTTTGACAGATAAATTTTATCCAACGCGGCGGCAATCTTGTTGCCAACGTCGGGCTTTTCCGCCAATATCGTTACCATTTTTTGCCGCCTCCTTTTAAAGCGTTGTTTGTTATTGTAGCATAAAAAGTCGGGTTTTGCAATAGCGCTACGCTTTCGACACAAAACGCAAGCGTTTTGGTCGTTTTTTATGATGTTCGTACGTTCGCACCTCGCGCCTCGCCTATACCCCACAAAACAGGTTTTGTGGGGACCCCGTTCGAGAGGTGTCAGCGCGGTAAAATAGCGCTGACGGAGGGATTGTAGGATATGAAATATCCGTAGCCATTATCATAATTATGTTAAAAGGACAATCCCTCAGTTTCGCATTCGCTCAACAGCTCCCTTTACACAAAGGAGCCTTTTCTTATCATTCCGTTTATGTCCTACGGTTGCGTTATATCACTATGCGTTACAGTTATGAAAGCCTTCCCCCGAATGGGGTCCCCGAAAACGCTTGTCGTTT
>JAZTXY010000130.1:0-58028 GCA_045636665.1 Eubacteriales bacterium | reverse complement strand
ACGTTCAGGGCATTTACTTCTCGGGCGAGGACGTTGTAACCGCAGGCTACACACGCTTTGATAACGATAAGCCCGAGGAAAACTTTAACAACCCGATAGTTTATGCAATGCGTACCGTTTCCGACCGTGTTCGCTCGTTCGGCAAGAATATGCTTTGGATACCCTATTATCACGAAGCGGCTTCCTCCTCGAAGAATATGGGTCACATCGTAAACCTCACCGATATTTTCGACACCGCGATAATCCAACCCTCGTTTTTCTTCAACCCTGCGCGTGTTGACGAAATAAGAATCGTTTCGGATTGCGTGAGAAAGCAAGCGGTCGTTGACATCAACGGCGAAATTATCGGCGGAGTCAAGACCTCGAACACCGAAATCGGCTTTGAAATGGAAATTGACCACCAATTCTTCAATAAGGAAGAATACGTTCCGCGTTATTACGCATACGAAAAGGGCTTCGGCGAATTCGTCGGCAAATACCCCACCGCCTATTACGCAGGCGCGCCCGAAACCATGCTTAAGGTTTTGGACGTTATGGATAAATATTATAATAAGTAAAAAACAACGGAAGACGGCAAAACGTCTTCCGTTTTCTTTATTTGATTTTGCCCTCTTTAAGCGCTTTGCCGACAAGCATACCCATTGTAATTTCGGCAACCGTCCAACCGGTTTCGATACAGCAGGGACCCCAGCCCACGTCGTGGGGGATGCCGAAATATTCAAGTCGGTCAAGGTCGATACCGCGGCACCAGCCGCCGTGTACCAATATATCGTCGCTTACAAGCTGCGCTTTGATGAAAAATTCGCAAATTTCGCGCCAAGCGTTATAAAAAGCATCGTCGCCCGTCACCTGCCAAGCAAGAGCAAAGCCAAGCGGGAGCCAATTCAACGAATAAAGCAGGTCGGCAACGTTATCGCCGTTTTTGGAGAGGAGCGAGCATTCACCGCCTGCATTGTTAAAGCAGGTCGCCTTGTAGTCGGTATCCCATTCACAAAAGCCTCCGTTTTTGTGCTTATGCGAATTGAGGTCGGCAAAAACCTTGTAAAGCATCTCCTTGTGCTTTGTATCTCCCGTTGCCTTGTAAAGAATCGCAAGCGGAAGGATAAGACGGCAAAGCTCACTTGTTTCGCTGTGCTCGCGCACCGTGTCGGGATAAAGCGACATAAGTGTTTCCAAGCCCTTAACGCCGACGGTCTTGAAGCCTTCGTTATCGGTCAAAATATAACCCAAAAGCAGTGCGGCGCTGTAATATGCGTTATAATGCGCGCTTGCGAGTCCGCCCTCCTCCTCGGTAAGCGATCTTATCGGCTTTCCGCTTTTCATAAATTCCAACACGTCGGTTCTTGCAGGTCGAAGCCCGTTTTTCGGCGTCGTTTCGCAAAGGAAGTTAAGCGCGTGACAAGCGCTTTCGACATATTTATCGGTAATTCCGAAATACGAGGCAAGGAGAGAGGGGATTATCGCACGGGCAACGTCGTCCTGATAACAAACCTCCCAAGCTTCTTCGGTCCAGCGCACCATTCCGTCGTATTCACCGCCTTTTACGGTAAGCGGGCCGTAGCAAAGCGAATACATATTGTCAGCAATATCGGTCAATTCCTTATTGAACGAAAAGATAAACGCGCCTGCCGCCTCGCCCGTGCAGTCGGTACGGACAACGTCGGCAACAATTCGCCTTCCGTCGGGGCGGATGTTGTGGCTCAAGCCCTCTTTTATTCCGTATTTGCCGTCGGGGGTGACGAGGTGGTTTTTCAAAAGGTTAATGCTCTTGTCGGTGCAAGCATTTAATTCCTCAAAAAAGTCGCCCTTTAATTCGCCCTTGACTGAATATGCGGTTTTTCCAAAGCTTTCGGGCGTTCCGACGTTCAAAAATTCGCAAATAAAGCCTACCAAGGAATTCCAACGCTTTGTCGGCGCAAACGACGCTTTAAGATAATCACTCATTCGGAATGCGCAGAAAAGAACGTTTTCATAGGAAAACAGAGCAATATCGTTTGAAGACAGTTCCTCTTTATCGCCGTCAAGCCTATCGTGAGCAGGGGTATATTGACGGTAATACATCAATGCCTTTGTGTTCGGCATAAGAAAATGCGGTCTGATATATTGATTATAATGACTGTCAAGCAGGTCGCCCTTTTTTATTTCGTCGGTAAGGTCGCAATAGGAAACCAAGCGGTGCGAGGTTATTTGAATCGGTTGCGCCGAATAAACACAAGCGAACGACGGAACATATTCAAGGAATATAGGCTTGCCGCTTTTTGCAAACTCCTCTGCCTTGGTTCGCAGATATGCGGTCAACATCATCGGCTTGTCCTCGGTTCCGCCGATGAGCGCAAGTGATGAATATTGCGAAAAGTCCTCGTTTTCGGCTTCAAGCGGAGTTAATATTTTCGTATCGGTTGCCGATGAAAGAATATCGCTTATATCGTTTTTTCTTCTTGTTATTATTAAAAGCATAGCTATTCCTTAATTAAAAAATATGTTTAAGTATCATATCAACAAACTTCGGAACGTCGTTTTCTTCCGAGCATTGCGTTGCGAGAACGGCATTTTCTTGGGGTAAAACGATTGAAAACTGCGCGTACATACCGTCTGCGCGGAATGCGCCCTCTTGCTGACCGATTATCCAGAATTGGTATCCGTAATGGCTGTGCCAAGGCGCTTCGTGTCCGGTGGGTATATGCTTTGTCGATGCAAGCTTTACCCAATTTTCCGAAAGCACGCGTTCGCCGTTCCAAACACCCTTGTTAAGATAAAGTATGCCAAGCTTCATCATATCGGTTATATCGAGATAAAGACCGCTTCCGCCGAAAGCAACTCCGTCGGGATCGGTTTCCCAAGCGGGGAAGCCCATATCGAGCTTTGAAAAAAGCTTGTCGTGGGTATATTTCAAAAGCGTTGTACCTGTTGCGCGCTGAACCATACAACCGCAAAGATGCGTATCGGCGTTTGAATAAACAAATTTTTCGCCGGGGTTATATTTCATTTCCTTTTGCATCATATAACCGACGTAATCGGGATAACCCTCGTCACGGCGGCGGTTGGAGCTCATAAGAAACGCGTTTCCGAATCCCGAGCTCATCGTTAAAAGATGCCTAAGCTCGATATCTTTAACTCTTTCGTCGGTAAGCTTATCGAGATATTCGGGGAAAACGTCCAAGAGCTTGGTGTTAAGCGTTAATTTGCCCTCGTCGACCGCAATACCGACCGCGGTGGACACAAAGCTTTTTGTGTGGGAATAAATAAGCCGCGATTTTTTGGGAGTATAGCGTTGAAGAAGCTTCATTTCGCCGTCCTTCCAAAGCGCTACCGCTTCAACACCGGGGTTATCGTTGTTTATCGCTTCTATCAATGCCTTTACCTTTGTTTCCATATCCGAATGCCTCCAATTAATACTCGGTTATATTTTAATATTTGATTTCTCTGTTGTCAAGGAAAACCTTTTTTATGTTCAACCGAGAAGCGAAAGACATCACTTGCGAGGTTATTGCGAAATGAAAAATTATATGCTATACTGTAAAAACTCTGTGAATTTCAGGAGCTTTTATGAATATAGGAAACAAAATAAAGGAATTAAGAAGGGCGCGCGGAATCACCCAAGAACAGCTTGCGGCAAGCATCGGAATTTCGTTTCAAGCGGTTTCCAAGTGGGAAAACGGTATCGCTTTGCCCGATATTGCGCTTGCGCCGAAGCTTGCGGCTTATTTTTCGGTTTCGATGGACGAGCTTTTTGATTTTAATTTAAAGCAGATCGAATCAGACGTCGAGGCAATCGCCGACGAGGCATATAAATACCGTCAAAGCGACCCCGAGGAAAGCCGAAGGATTTTGGAAAAGGGCTTGAAAAAATATCCCGAAAACGATATTTTGCTTAATAATCTGCTTTACGTTGTCGACTGCGCGGGTAATCCCGATGAAACGATAGCGATTGCGACAAAGCTTATCGACAAGGCGACCGACCACAGCATTATTTACGATGCGTTGCGTTTTATGGCTTATGCTTATAAGGCGAAGGGCGATATGCAAAGCGCAAAAATGGCTATCGACCAGATACCCGAAATATATTTCACAAGATTGACCGAGATTGCGTATATATTCGACGGCGAGCCAAAGTTCGATGCTGCCGAAAAGCAAAAATGGGTTTCGTTTGAAAACCTTATACAAATGATGTGGCATCTTGCCGAATGCTATGAGGCTGAGTGTGAAATCGATTCGGCAATCGAAGAAATCGAAAAGGCATTGAAGCTTATTGCGATAATCGGAAATTCGACCAACGATTGTAACTATTTTTATGAAAATTACGTTATGTTCTTCGAACGCCAGATTGCAAGAATGGTCGAAAAGAAAAATGCTGTTGACTAATGCGTAAAACTTTGTTATAATAAACCGTTACCGAAAGTGAGGCGAAATTATGGCAAATTACCAAAGCCCGAATCTTGACAACGGCGAAAAGGAAGAGGGAAAAAAGAAGTTAAACCCTAAAATAATACACAGAACGCTCATTTCAAGCCATCAAAAGGGAATAAAGATACTGCTTGCATTCCTGCTTTTGTGCGAGATCATTTTTGTTCCGCTTGGTATTTTGGTTGCAAATATCGACAGTTACGAGCCGGGTTGGGATATTGTTATAATCTTCGGCTTCAGCGCTTTTCCTGCTCTTCTCTTCGGAGCAAGCATAATTCCACTCTACCGCAGTATGCAAAAAATCATAAAAGGCGCGTATTCGTTGATAACCGATACTATTGAGCAGGTAGTTACCGACGATAAATACGTGTATAGACGCAATGGGCGCGGTTATTTCGAGCACGCGATGTATCTTTACCGTTGCGGACGCGTTGTTATCTCCTTGGGTGAGACCTATACCAATTCCGAGGGCGAAATGTGTTACGTTGTGGTATGCGACGATAAGCCCGATAAAGCTGTCGCCGTTTTTAACTCGAAGTTTTACGAGCTTGAGGATATCGAAGAACCGACAGATGAATAAACGAAAAAGGAGAGGGTTTCCTCTCCTTAATTTTTTTACCCCTTTATAACCTTCAAAAGCAGCAATTTGCCTTCCTTAACCGAAACCTCGGCAGGGGAGTTATTCACCGTTTCGTTGCTTATGCCGTATTGGTATTCGCAAGTTATTTCACCGTTGTCAAGCGGAAATTTCGCGTTTTTAATGGTGATTCCCTTTGCGACACCCGTGATGTTAAGCAGTGAAAAATATCGGAATTTGCTTTCGATATATGCGGTTTTATCCGATATTATTTCAATTTCCGAATAATCGTCGACCGCTTTTGCCGTCAAGTCTAATGATTCGAGATATAAAAGTATCGAAATATTGCCGATGCTGTGGTCGATTCTGCCGCCGATTACGCCGACAAGCAAAAATTCGGTAAATCCGCGCTTAACGCCCTCCTTTGCGGCGAAAAAGGTATCGGTATCATCCTTTTCGCGCGGAAGAACGATTAATTCTTTTTCGGTATTCGGCAAAGCATACGAATCGAAATCGCCGATGATAAGGTCGGGCGTGATATTAAGCGTATCGCAATGCCTTAATCCGCAATCGCAAACGGCAAAATAATCGTCGCTTCTTAAATGCTTTTTTATGCTTTCATAATCCTCAATCGGCGCGCCGCCGATGATTACGAATCTTTTCATATTTAAAACTCCTTGTCGAAATAGCCCTTATATTCTATCTTAAGCTTACTGTCGGGGAAAAGATGAGCGTGCAGGTCGATTAAATAATCGTCGGTCATACTTGCGATATAGTCGACGACAATCTGATTCGGCTCGGTTTCGGAATAGGGCTTTTGGCGGCGGAAATAGGGCTTTTCCACAAAATTAATATGATGCCTGAATATTGGCGAATCGGTTTTGCCGTTTTTAAGGTCGGAAAGCATTTTTTCGTAAATATCGCCCATCATCGGCTTTACGGTATCGTCGAAAAATGCTCTTACCTTGCCGTTTTTGTAAATCCGCGCGTAATTGGCATCCTTTGCCTGCTTAAGCGCGTTAAAATGTGCTTCGTCCATTTCGATAAATGCCTTGCCGTAGCTGTGCTCGACAATATTTACGGTAAGATTGTTAATCATTTCCGCGTTTTTCGTGCCGATAACGCTTTCCTCAAACCCGTCGGCAAGCTCGATATCGGCGCGCTCGGCATCCTGACGGTCTTTTCCGAGATATGCGATGATATCCGAAATACGCATTACACACGCTTCAAGCGTATCGGGCTGAATATGTCGCGCATTACTGCGGTCGATATAGCATTTTTCGATTTGAGCATCAAATTCGTCAAAGCTTTTTATCGGTTGTGGGATATATTTTGTCAGCTCCTCTTCGCCGTTGTGCGCGGCGATGCCGTTAAGCGTTTGAAGGGTGAGGTTTAACGGGAAAATTTCGTCAAGCACACGCACCGAATGGATGTTGTGGGAAAAGCGTCTGCCTGCGTGCTCGCTGAAAAGCTCGTCAAGATAGGTTTCGCCCGCGTGACCGAATGGGGTATGACCAATATCGTGTCCGAGCGATATCGCCTCGATAAGGTCAAGCTCGAGATTAAGCGCACGTCCGATTGTACGGGCAACGCGCGAAACCAATTGAACGTGAAGCGCGCGTCTTGTTATATCGTCGTTTTTGAAAAAGGAAAAGACCTGAGTCTTGTCGGCATATCGGTTATAATACGGGCAATGAAGTATCTTTTCGGTGTCGCGGATAAAGGCGCTTCTTAAAACCGATTGTGCATCGTGTCCGTTGTCGCGGCGAAACGCGTTTTCGGGCAAAAAGGCAAAGCACTGTGCATTTCCGTTTAAGCGGTCGGCAATTATTCGGTTTTCTACCGTTTGCGAAAGTTTTTCATAGCTCATAATATCACCTCGATTCATTGTATCACAAAATATGCAATATTGCAATTCGTTTTTAAATGTGGTATTATTAGTCAAACCATTACAACAGAGGTGCTTATGGAAGCTTACGATATAATCGCGCAGTCGATTGGTATTGTCGCGATGGCGATGAACATACTTTCCTATCAGCAGAAAAAACAAAAGAACATAATTATTATGCAGCTTTGCGGAACCTCGCTTTTTGCCGTTAATATGTTTATGATAGGCGCGGTTGCAGGCGGATTTTTGAACCTTATCGGCGCCTTGCGCGCTGTCGTTTATTCAAACCGAAAAAGCTTCCGTGCCGATAAGCTCTTTTGGGTGTTCGGCTTCGGTGCGCTTTATATCACCGCTTATGCGCTTTCCTTTTTGGTGTTCGATAAAGAGCCGACAGTATTTAATTTTATCATCGAATTTCTGCCGCTTATCGGTATGTTTTCAACAGGTATCGCCTTTTATCTTAACAAGGCGAAGGTTATGCGTCAAATGGGTTTGGTAAGCAGTCCGTCTTGGTTGATATATAACGTTTACAATTTTGCGCTCGGCGGCATTATTTGCGAAATTCTGGCGATGTTTTCAATCGTTATCGGTATGATAAGACACGACAGAAAAGCCGATTAACGATTTCGACAGTTTTTGTTGACAAACGTATGTCGGTATGCTACAATTATGTTAGCATATTAAAGGAGGCAAGCTATGAAAGCATCTATATTAACAGAAAAATACGGCGAGATCGTTTATGAAGAAAGCTATTGGACCGGCAAAAGAAAGGTAAACGTCGGCGGAACAGAGTTTAAAAAGATAAATAAAAAGACCTTTGTCGGTGAAATAAATGGCGAACGGATAGGGGTTGCTATCAGCGGCAACTATATTTCGGGTGTGTTCATCGATATTAACGGCGAGAAATTTCGTGTGACCGAATCTGCAAAGTGGTATGATTACCTTATTGCATTTATATGGCTCATTCCTTACCTCGTTTGGGCAAACAGCCCCGTTCTTTGTGCCATCCTTCCGATCGTTGGTGGCGGTTTGGGCGGTGCGGTTGCAGGTGTTTTTTTGGCAACCGGATTGCTTCTTATCAAGTCAAATAAAAATATTGCCGCAAAGATAGGCATTTCGTTTGCGTTTTTTGCCGCAACTATACTTGTCAACTTTCTTTTGGCGGTTGTGATTATAAAGTCGTTTTAAATCGCGTATAAAATAAGACAGAGAACTTTTTCGTTCTCTGTCTTTTGTTTTTATATCAATTCTTTAACACCGCAAACAGGTGCGACGAGAAGATTTATTCCGCCGTCCTCGCATACCGAAAAGCCTGCTTCCTTAAGCGAGCAAAGACATTCGTCAAATGCGATTTCAGGGCGGTTGTTTTCCTCGCTCAAATGGGCGAGCATAAACGCTCTGCTTCCGTGGTTTGCAAGGTGGGGAAGAAGCTTGGCGCACATTTCGTTCGAAAGGTGTCCCGTCGCGCCGAGTATTCTTTGCTTTAAGGCATAGGGATAGCTTCCGTTTTTGAGCATTTCGATATCGTGATTCGATTCGATAACCACCCGTTCACAACCCGAAAGGGCGCGTAAAAGACCCTCGGAAAGGTGTCCGATATCGGTGAAATATCCAATCCTTTCCTCGCCTGCAAGAATGCGGAAGCCGACGCTTCCGCGCGCATCGTGCGGTGTGGGAATCGGGCATATCGCAAGGTCGTTGAGGGTTATCGGGGTGTTCGAAACAAGCGGTATCGGCTTTTTCGAGTTATGCATATAGGTCGCAACGTAATCGCAGCAGCCCTCGGGCGCATAGATTTTTGCGTTTATATGCTTCGATATGGCGTTAAGTCCGCGGATATGGTCGCTGTGCTCATGCGTGATGAACACGGCGTTTATATTGCAAAGATTAGTTCCTATCGATTTAAGCGCGTGATCGATAGCTCTTGCCGAAGCGCCGCAATCGATAAGAATCTCGTCCCTGCCGTATTTTATGTATGCGCAGTTTCCCTTTGACGAGGAAAAGAGCATAAAAACCTTTGCTTTATCCATTAAAAAACAAATTAACCTTTAATATCGTTTTCGGTAATCACCGCCGCACCGTAGGGACGGATGGTATAGACGTTACAAGCATTTTCGCCGAAAACGCATTCGATAGCATTTTTGTAATCGGTTACCTTTTCGGTCGGGATATATGCCTGAATCGTGCCTGCAAAGCCGCCGCCGTGCACACGGCAAACCGCGCCGAAGCGTTCGGTTATCGCAAGTGCGAGCGAAATGCCTTGCTCTTGCACGTTGTGGGTGGTGAATACGTTTTGAAGGAATTTAAACGACGAATTGCCCGAATCGGTAACGAGCTTCAAATAATCATCGATTTTGCCGTTGATGAGCGCATCCTTTTGAGCGTCAACGCGCTTGTTTTCGGCAAAATAATGCATTGCTCGCATAATTGCGCGGTCGCCGACGAGTGTGCGGAGATAGGAAATTCTGCCCATAAAATCGGTTTCGTCACAGCAACGCAAAACGGTTTTTCCCATAAGCGCCGCAATCGAGCGCATTTCACTCGGTACCGCCGCGTAATCCTCGGTAAGGTCGGCATGGTTGCCACCCGTGTTTACGATGCAAAGCGAATAGCCGTATTTGCTGAGGTCAAAATCAACCTTTTCGGTTTTGGGGTCGGTGTTGTTTTCAAAATCCATCCACAAGCAACCGCCCGAAGCGCAAGCCGCTTGGTCCATAAGTCCGCAGGGCTTGCCGAAAAATTCGTTTTCTGCATATTTGCCTGCCTTTGCAAGCTCCATTGCAGTGATTTTGCCTTCGTTGTAAAATTCCGAAAAAATACGCGCGCACATAACCTCAAAGGCGGCGGAGGAGGAAAGACCCGAACCGGTCATAACGTCGCTTGTGGTGTAGGCATAAAAGCCGCCCGATGAATAGCCGTGCTTTTTAAAATAATCGGCGATGCCCGAAATGATTGCCGAGGAGCTGCCCTTGCGTACGCTGTCGGGTGTGGGGTCTTTTATATCAACGGTGTCCTCGCGGTAACCGACCGATTTAATGCGAACGGTATCGCCTTCGACCTTTGCCGCAATAGCGATAATATCGATATCGACGCTCGCGGCGAGCACGCGGCCGTTGTTATGGTCGGTATGGTTACCCGAAAGCTCGGTTCTGCCGGGGACCGAGAAAAGCTCTACCTCCAAATCTCCGTAAAGCTCCGAAAAATCATTTGCGAGCTTGCTTATTCTTTCTTTTCTGTCGCTGATATCCTTGTTGGGATAAAGCTTTTTAATTACTTTATCGTAATTGCCGTTATTTAACGAGGCTATAAGTTCATTAACGCGCATGATTTGTTATTCCTTTTCTTCAATCTTTTCGATTTCACAAATATAAACCGTGTGGTAGTCGTTGTTGTAATGCTTTTCAATATCGTCCGAAAGGAAGCATTTGGGGTCAAGCTTTCCCGCATATATCTTTTTGCCATAGATAATGCGGTTAGATTCAAGGAATCCAACGCCGTTTTCGTTGGTAAAGGGTGTGAGTCCCGCAAGCTTTATTTTATCGCAATCTCTGCCGCTTTTCCTACCGCAAACCGTAAGCGCTTCGCGGTATTCCTCGCCGAAAAAGGAGATTGAAATTTTATCGCTTGCTTCGGTAAATTCGTGGGTATAGCGTTGAGGTCTTACAAAGCAAACGAAAACGTTTTTGTTCCAAAGCACACCCATAGCGCCCCAGCTTGCGGTCATCGTGTTAATGCTTCCGTCGGGCTTTTGCGCACTGATAAGCATCCATTTGCTTCCTATATCCGAAAAAACCGAGCCGTTTATTTCCGACGGCTTAATTTCTTTAAATCCCATCAAATACCTCCGGTGTTATCGTTTTATTGCGTAAAGGAAAATATCCCAAGCGGGGACGTATTCCTTTTTTCTTAAATAAAATTCATATTTATGGTAGTGCTTTCTGATAAGCAGGGGTAAATCGATCAAATCGCCTGCGCGGTGGTAAAGCGCGACCGCCAAATGGGGCTTACAGCAATAAATCGTGTTCACCGCACCGCAAATGACATCCTCGTCCATACCCTCGGCATCTATTTTAATGCTTCCGACGGGCACACCCTTTGCATCGATATGCTTAAATTCGCAAAATTTATCGATAGAAACGCAATCGATCAAATTGTCGCCGTCCTTTTCGCAGTGCGAGGCTCTGCCGCCGCCCGAGGCAAACGAAACCTTTCCGTCGTATCTGCCGACCGCCGCGTTTATGCCGATGCAATCGCGGATGCTTTCGGTGTTTTTCTTAAAGTGGCGAAACGTTAGATAATCGGGCTCAAAAGCAATTATATCGCTGTATTTATCGCTATGCTCGACAAATTCCAAAACCGTATCGCCGTCGTATGCGCCGACGTCGATATGCCGTTTTTCGTGATTGTAAAATTCCTTCGGGCAATCGAGCGTTTTTCCCTTTTCAAGAAAAGAAATTTCGCCCGTAACATTATATTTGAGAAGGTTTAAAAATATTTCCTTCGATTCCTCATCGGCAAGTATTTCATAAACCTTTTCAAACGATTCTATGTTTTCAAGAATAAAATCCTTATCACAAGCGCCGTCACCGAAAACGGGAAGGTTGGGTGAAAGTATACGGTGCTTTTTCGCAATATCGGCTAAAAAGTGCGATTTTTCGCCCTCAAGACCGAAGCAAAGAATCAAGCAAAGCGAGCCGTAGCATTCGCTCGCCTCGGTTATCGAAATAACCTTAAAGCCCAAAAAGTCCTGACCGCGCACGAATCCGTCGGATGCGACGACACCGCTTATTTCAATGTCTTTTGAGGTTAGGTAGGCATAAATCTTTTCTGCGCCGTTGCCCATTCCGTAAAGGAAAATTTTGCGGTCTTCGTTATGCAGAGCATCGATAAGAGAGGGAAGCGCTTCGACCGTTTCACGTATCATAAATCATCCTCAACGTGGCTTTTAAAGCCCTCGCCGAATACGTTGGTCGCCTTTGTAACGATAACGAAAGCATCGCTGTCCTCTTGGCGGATAATTTCACGCGCTTGGGGAACAGCGCGCATTTTCAAAGCGCACATAAGCACCTTGCGGTCCTTGCCCGTATAGGCGCCGTTGCCGTTCAAATAGGTCGCGCCGGCATCGATTTCCTTAAGCAGACGCTTTGCGATAATTTCATCGCGTTCGCTGATGATATAAACCATTCTTGCCTCATCCGAGCCGTAAAGCACCATATTAAGCACGAACATTTGGATGAATACAGCGATCGCCGCATAAAGCGCGTTATCGAAATCCTTGAAAACGATACCCGATGCAAGGCATACCAATCCGTCGGTGAAAAGGAATATTGCGCCGGTAGAAATGTGGCGGAACTTCAAGCGCAAAAGCTTAACGATAATATCGGTGCCTGCCGTTGTTGCGCCGCCGCGGAAGACAAGACCGATACCCGATGCAACGAGCACCGCGCCGCCGACACAGGCGAGCATCGGATTTGTTGTAAGGGGAGGGCAAAATATTTCAAACAGAGTCATCGCGCCCGAGCTTACCACAAGGGCAAAGAAGGTCGGCACAAGTATTTTTGCGCCTAATTTAATAACGCCCGCAATCATTATCGGCACGTTGAAAATGATGACCCACATACCTACGGGGATAAAATCGATAAAGCTGTTGAGAATAATCGCAATACCCGAAACACCGCCCGAGGCAAGCTGGCTCGGTTCAAGGAAAAGCGAAACGCCTGCGGCAAAAAGTATGCAACCGACAGTTATTAAGCTGTAATTTTTAAAAGTGTTTGAAAGTTTTTTCATTATTCACCCTGAAAGTAATAATCATACTCGGTATTAAGCACCATTGCGACAGAAACGATGCCGTAGCCGTTGTCATTTTCCAATACGATAAGCTCTACGGTGTAAAACAGCTCGTTTGCCTGAGCAACGTAGGTGCATCTCATAGCATCGCCGCCGAATTGGTCGCTGTCCTCGATTTTCGCTTTGCCGACACCGACCAAGGCCGTCATTTCACTGCCGACGGAAAAGAATTGGGAGGAAAGCGTTTCGTAAAAGCTGTCGTTGGGGATTGCTTGGTCGATATAATCGGGGTGCGCGTATTTTTTCATCTCCGCTTCATCGCGCAGACAAAGCGCCGAAATGAACTTCGTTGCGTAATCATCTGCCTTTTCATACTGCTCTGTACAAGCGCAAAGCGAAAAAAGCATTACAGCCGCAAATAAAACGGCAATTATTTTTCTTGTCATTGTTCATCCGCCTTTATTGTAAAAGTGCCCATACAGTGGCGTTTTGCGAGAATATAATCGTATTTATCAACGCTTCCGTTGCGGTTTATGTCCGCGGCAAGAAGTTGAGCCTCGTTAAACGAAATTGTGTTCATACAGCAACGCTTAACGAGAATATAATCGTATTTTTCGATATCGCCCGAGCCGTTAACGTCGCCGAGCACGATGATTTCAAGGTCGGTTCCGTTTCCGTTTGTAAGAATATCGCCCGTGCAGATTCTGTCACCCTTTGAATTTACCGTAAAGCCTTCTCCTAAGGGCGCAAGAAAATCCGACACCGCCGTTTTTTCGTTGACGTACATCAAAAATCCGTCTTTTATAATATATCCCGAATCGTCGGGAATCGTTCCTATCGGCGGTTTTTCGATAGAAACCGATTTAACGCTTCCGCTTCCCGAAAGGATACCGTTTGCACAGTTTATGCCGATGACAGATGCCGATTCGACCATAAACGAAGCGATTTCGCCCTCGCTTCCAATAACCTTAAAGGGCACCGAAATAACCATTTTTTCGCCCGATTTCAAAACGTCGGCATCGGTTAACGATTCGGCATTTTTCGCGGCGAAGCGCAGAGTATATTTGCCCTTTACCTCGTCAAACGAGCACATTTGCTCCCAATCGCCGGGCATATCCTGCATAAAGACGTTCATTTCTTCGTTTTCGTTGGTTATTACAGTGGGAGAAAAGACCTTTTTATCGTATGTAAAGTCAAATTCAAGCGCGGCAATACCGCTTGTGTCGCCGAGGTTTAATGCCTCGATCACAAGGTTGTATTTGCCCTTTTCGTTGGCTGTGTCGCTTCCCTTGAATTCGATGCCTATCTTTTGTGCCTCGCTCGATGCGACAACCGAAATTTCACTTCCGCTGCCCGAAAGAGCCGTGCTTTCCTTATCGTTTGCAACGGCAATAATATCCTCGCTTGAAATCGCAAAATCAAACGAGCCGGCGGCTTGTACCGTAAAGGGGATTTCCAAAACAAGCTCATCGGCGCTGTCAAGCAAATCCTTGCCGTTGTCGGGCATAGCAAAGCGGAAGGTGTAAATACCCTCCTTGTGACTGCTTATCTGTTCCCAGCCGCTTGGCATTGAAGCGATAAGCGCATCCATTTGAAGCTCGTTTTCGTTATTTTCGATAATTTTCGCCTTGACGTATTTGCTGTCGTACGAAAGCGTGAATTCAAGCCCTGCGAGTGCATCGGTCGGCTTGCCGACGGCAACGCGCAAGGTGATTTCGCCGCCCTTGTATGCTTCGCCGTCAAAGGACAGCGCAATATTCACCGCTTCGCCTTGAGCGTAAACGGGAAATATCGGGAAGGTAAGGCATAGGATAAGCAGAGTTATTAAAATTCTGATCCCGAAAGATCTCATTAAAACAGTCCTTTCAGTTGTTTATGCTCTTATAGATTTCGCCCTTGCCGACACCGCGGTCGCGCGCGGTAGCCTTGCAGGCATCCATTTTCGATAGTCCGAGCGATATATAGTGGTCAACGTGCTCTTTTACGGTCATTTCCTTCCAAAAAGCATCTTCCTCGCTCATTCCCTCACATATCATAACGAATTCGCCCTTCTTTTCGGACGGCGAGAGGGTTTGGAATTTTGCGGCTATTTCTTCGGCGGTGCCGCGGAAATAGCGCTCGTGAATTTTGGTCAATTCCTTTGCGAGAACGCATTTGCGGCTTGTGAGCGCATTTGCCAATTCGGGCAGATAGGAATCGATATCGTGCGGCGAGATATAAAGGATAAAGGTTCGCTTCTCGCGTGAGAGCTCTTCGAGTCTTTCACGTCTTTCGCGCTTGTTTTCGGGAAGAAATCCCTCGAAGCAAAAGCGTCTTGACGGCAATCCCGAAGCCGAAATCGCCGTTATTGCCGCGCAGGCGCCGGGCAGAGCCGTAATTTCAATTCCCGCGCTTGCGCAGGCGTTGACAAGCTTTTCACCGGGATCGCTCACCGCGGGAGTGCCCGCATCGGTAATAAGCGCACAGCTTTCGCCGTTTTGGATGCGCTCGATTATCGAATCGGTTGCGCTTTTTGACGTATGCTCGTGATAGCTGACAAGCGGCTTTTTGATTTCCAAAAGCATCAAAAGCTTACCGCCGACGCGCGTATCCTCGCTCGCGACGAAATCGACGCTTTCCAAAACCTCTTTTGCGCGCGGTGTCATATCACCCATATTTCCGATAGGGGTAGGTACGATATAAAGTGTTCCTGCCATAATTATTTATTCTTTGCTTTCTTGCGGTGCTTAAGCATACGGAGCTTCATATAAACCTTGGGGAGATGGTCGACAAGGAAGTTTTTAAGTCCGTTGCGTACCTTTGCATAGCCGTCGTGAAGCTTGACCAAAAGCTTATAGGGCACGTGCTTACCCGTTGCGCGGTGGTCGAGCCATTTTTCATAAGGCTTTCCGAGCCATTTGGGCATTGCGTAAGCCCATTTGTATCTTCTTACGAAGTGAGAGAAATATGCCTGCAAATACAATACCTCGTGTTCGGGGAATTGCGGCTGAACGAGCGGTACGCGCGCATCGGGCGAAACACCGCCCTCGGGAATAAAGCCGCCTTCCTTTGCGATATCGTAAAGCTTTGTGCCGGGGTAGGGGTAAAAGATGTTGGGGATAACGCGGTCGGCGCCTGCCTTTGCGTTAAGCTTGATTGTTTTAAGCGCGCGGTATTTATCCTCATAAGGAAGACCGATTATGTTATAGGTGAGCTGAGCGATACCGTGCTTGTGGAACCATTTACTGCAGTTGATTATCATTTCGTCGGTCATATAGCGCTTAAGATACTTAAAGCGCATTTCCTGATCGCCGCTTTCAAGACCCATATCGATGGTATAGCATCCTGCCTCCTTCATCTTGCGAACCGATTCCTCGGTAAGGATGTCGAAACGGATGTTGCCGGTAAAGGGAAGGTGGATCTCCTTGGTGTAAAGGTCCAAAAATTCCTCGGTCCAATCGGGCATCATATTGAAAATAGCATCGCGGAAGTTGATAACCTTGATTTGCGGATGCTTTTCAAGAAGGGTTTTGAGGTAAAGAATGCCGTTTTGGGGAGAACGGAAGCGAGAATAGATTTTTTTGTTGGGATATACGTTTCTGAACTGCGAGTTACCGCAATAGGTACAGTTATATCTGCATCCGCGGCTCATCATAACGATTGCGGTACCAACCTTAACGCTGTCGAGATTGTCGTAATCGAAAAGGTCAAAGTCGGGAATGGGAAGTCTGTCAAGGTCGGCAAAAAGCGGCGCAACGGGGTTCTTTTTAATGCTTCCGTCGGGCATTCTGAACCACATCGAAAGAATGTTTGTATAATCCTCGCCCGCGCTCATCTTGTCGGCAAGCTCAAGCGCTTGGTATTCGCCGTCGCCGATGGTCAACGCATCGACACCATCAAGCGCCATAACCTCCTCGGGTGCGAGGGTACAGTGATAGCTGCCTGCGGTAACGAAAACGTCGGGATAAACCTCTTTTGTCCATTTAATATAAAGCTGGCTGTCGGGGAATGCGGTGGTGCGGATCGAAAAACCGATAATATCGAATTCGCCCAATGACTTAAGCTTTTCCTTGAATTCCTGTTCGTTGTGGAGATAAAGCAGGTGCATAAGCTTAACGTCGTGTCCGCCCTGCTTCATAACCGCCGAAATCGATGCCAAGCCCTCGCTGTAGTTACCGCCTGTAAGCTTACCGGTAAGCTCGCGGTCGGTATAGTCGGGGTAAACAAGCAGCATTCTTGCTTTTCTGCCGTTGAGATTTTTAAGTTCCATAATCTTTATTTCACACGGGTTTTATATTCCGTGGCCTTTCTCATTCGTTTTAATCCTTTGCGTCGAACCAGCTTTTGCCGATTCCGATATCTACCTGCAAGGGTACCTTAAGCTCTGCCGCGCCCTGCATTGCCTCACGCAGTATCGCTTCTGCTCTTTCGGCTTCTTCAATCGGCGATTCGATTATCAATTCGTCGTGTATTTGAAGAATAAGCCGTGCCTTAAGTCCTGCCTCGCGAAGCATTTTGTCGGTGCGGATCATTGCGATTTTTATCAGGTCAGCCGCCGCGCCCTGTATCGGCGTGTTCATTGCAACGCGTTCGCCGAACGCTTGGAGGTTTTTGTTGGTTGCGTTTATTTCGGGAATATAACGTCTTCTGCCGAAAATCGTATCGACAAATCCGTTTTCACGGGCGAAATCCTTCGTGCCTTCAAGGTATTGCGAAACACCGCTGTATTTTGCAAGGTAATTTTGGATATATTCCGCGGCAACCTTTTTTGGAATTTTAAGGTCTTGCGAAAGCGAATAATCGCCGATGCCGTAAATTATTCCGAAGTTTACCGCCTTTGCGCGTTTTCTCATTTCGCTTGTGACGAATTCTTGTGGCACGCCGAATACCTGACTTGCGGTAACGGTGTGGATATCCTCTCCGCTTAAAAACGCATTGATAAGCGTTTCATCGTCGGCAACGTGCGCGAGCACGCGAAGCTCGATTTGCGAATAGTCGGCATCTATTAAAATATTGCCGTCGTCCGCAACGAAGAATCTGCGTAATTCCTTGCCCTTTTCGCTTCGTACGGGGATATTTTGCAAATTCGGCTCTGCCGAGGAAAGACGTCCCGTGAGCGTTTGCGTTTGCTTAAAGGTGGTGTGGATGCGTCCGTTTTCGGTAATTTGCTTACCCAAGCCGTCGCAATAGGTGTTTTTAAGCTTCGTATCCTTGCGGTAATCGAGTATATGCTCGATTATCGGGTGGTAATTGACGAGCTTTTCCAAAACCGAAACGTCGGTCGAATAACCGCTTTTCGTTTTGCGGTAATGGGGAAGACCGAGGTCCTCGAAAAGTATCGTTCCCAATTGCTTGGGTGAGTTTATATTGAATTTTTCGCCTGCAAGCGACCATATCGCTTCTTCGCCTTGGGCAATGGCTTTATCAAGCTGTGCACCGAAATCGTCAAGCGCCAATCTGTCGACCTTGAAGCCGCGGTGCTCCATATCGCAAAGCACGCTTGCAAGCGGAAGCTCGATATTTTCGTAAAGCGAGCGTTGACCGTCGGTGAGCTTTTCTTGAAGCTTATCGAAAATTTCGGGTAAAAGCGAAGCCCTGACCTCGCTTGAGGATACGCCCAACAAGTCAAGCGCCAATTTGCCGAAGGTCACGCCGTTATCGGCAGGCGATACGACGTAGGCAAGGAGCGAAACGTCATCAAGCTTTGCGGACAATTTGCAATTTTCACGCTTTGCGATGTGCAAAATATCCTTTGTCGACCAGCAAATACATTTTTCACATTCGGATAAAATCTTTATGCCGTCGGTTTCGTTGCCCGAATAAAGAGCTCCTTCGCAAGAAACGAAAAGCTTTTCGTCCTCGCAATGCGCGTAAATAGTTTTGCCGCTCGCGTCAAGGTCGGCAATGTCTTTGAATTCCTCGTCTGCCGCGGCTTCGGGAGCAACGGAATCGAGCTTTTCAAGAAATTGTCTGAAGCCCAAGCGCGTGTACGCTTCTCTTAACTTCAATGCGTTTCCGCCCTTGTAAAGGCAATCGTCAAGAGGGAAGTCAAGCGGTACGTCAAGTTTGATTTCGGCAAGAAAACGCGAAATATAAGCGCTTTCCTTACCGTCAACAAGCTTTTTGTTGGTTGCGCCCGTGATTTTATCGATATTTTCGTAAACACCGTCGAGCGAGCCGTATTCGGCAATAAGCTTCGTCGCGCCCTTTTCACCGATGCCGGGGACACCCGTTATGTTATCCGAGCTGTCGCCCATTATCGCTTTAACGTCGATAAGCTTTTTAGGTTCTACACCGTATTTTTCGAAAATTTCCTTCGGGGTGGTGATTTTTGTTTCGTCGTTTGCGGCAAGTAAAACGGTCACGTTTTCGTTGACAAGCTGAAAGCTGTCGCGGTCACCCGTTACGATAAATGTGTGCTCGCCCATTTTTGAAAATTCGTGCGAAAGCGTGCCCAAAATATCGTCTGCCTCAAAGCCTGCGATTTCAATTACCTTCAAGCCCAAATAATCGGCAATTTCGTGCGCGATGGGAAGCTGAAGCGCCAGTTCGTCGGGCATCGGCTTGCGCGTCGCCTTGTAGGTATCGCACGCCTTGTGGCGGAAGGTTTTTTCCTTAAGGTCAAACGCTATCGCCGCATAGGTGGGATTGCCGCCTATTTGCGTTATCGCCTTGTTGATCATACCGACAAAGCCGTAAATTGCGTTTGTCGGCGTGCCATCGGGCGCGGTCAACGGACGCACTCCGTAAAAAGCGCGGTTTAATATGCTGTTTCCGTCAAAAATCAATGCTTTGCCCATAGCGTCTGCCTCACATAATTATTCAGTATTATTGTACCATTTGCATTCTTCAAAGTCAAGGAATTAGCGAAAGTAAATGCGTCTTTTCGGAAAGATTTTTGCCTTTTCGGCAACAAAAAAATACCGCTTGCGTAAAACAAGCGGTATTAAGTTTGTCTGGGTTATTTTAAAATTTTAAAATAATCGAGGAAGGAAAGCACGATGCCGACGAAAATGTAAAGGTCGAGAAGACCGCAAACAAGACCGACGATGATGCCAACGATCGGAATGCCTGCCAAAAGACCGATTACAAATCCGAGAACGATACCGATAACAAGTTGAATAACAACGTTGATAACGAGCGATGCAATATCCTTTTTGGTTACGAAAGAAAAGGGCCAAATTTTCTTAAGAAGATCCATAATAACCTCCAAAATTTTTAGTATGTTTTATTATACTACTGCTTTAACACAATTGCAACAGTTTTTTAATTTTTAAACAAATTTTTCGGGTCGTATTCGGGCACTGCGCCCAATTGCGTTACCACAAAATCGCTTAACGTAACCGCGCGGTCGAGCGAAGCGCTTACCGATTTCCCCGAAAGGATGCTTACAAGGAAGCAAGCGGCGAAGCTGTCGCCTGCGCCGACCGTCGAAACGACCGTTCCCTTCGGCTTGTCGGAATAAAGAACGGTTTTGTTGCGGCAGTCGTAAACCAACGCGCCGTCTTTTCCGAGCGTTAAGCAGATATATTTAAGCTTCGGATAGGCTTTTGACAGGTCAAGAAGCACGTTGATATAATCGCGCTTGCCGAAAAATCCGATTTCCTCGTCGCTTATCTTGAGTATGGTGGTTTCCTTTAAAAGCGTGTTTACAAGCTCACGCGTGTAAAAATCACCGCGGAAGTTTACGTCAAAAAAGACTTCCTTTGTGTCGGTGTATTTAAGCATCTTTTCAAACGCCCTTCTCGAATCGGGAGAGCGCATTGCAAGCGTGCCCATATAAAGCGCATCGAACTTGCCGCGCGGGCAAACGTCGGGAATGTGGTCGTATGCAACGTCGCGCACAAGGTCATAGCTCGGCTTTCCGTCGGTAAGGGTAACGGCGCAATAACCGGTTTTGTATTTGCGGTCGATATGGATATAATCACGCTTTATTCCCAAGCGGTCGACCTCGTTTAAGGCGTCGATGCCGTTTTCATCGTTGCCGATTGCCGATACCATATAGCTTTCCGCGCCTAATTTTGCCGCGTGTGCCGCAAAGTTAAAGGGCGCGCCGCCAATCTTTTTTTCGTCGGGAAAGACATCCCAAAGGATTTCACCGAATGACAGTATTTTCATAAATATATCCTTTAAACAGAAGCCCGAAAATTATCGGGCTTCTTAATCGTTCAGTTAATTATTTCTTTTCGTTGTCCTTGAAAAATTCAAGAGCATTTTCAAGCTGGCTTTGCGCGAGAGATTCCTTTTGTTGGTAAGCCGATGCAAAGGTACCGATTTGCGCGGTGGTCATATTGTGGAGGAGAGTACCGAGATCGCCCCATCTGAATGCCAAGCCGACGTCACATCCGCGGTTGGGAAGGATGTAGTTGTTGAGCATATCAACCGAATCGTCGTCGCGTATCTTCATGTATTCAAGAATATCCTTGTAGTTGGGGGAAACGATGTTCATACTTGCCGCGCCCATTACGTTAAGAACGTCCGAAACCATTTGAAGGTCTGCTCCGGGTACGCAGGTGGGGACAGCAAAGCAGGTGCTCGACCAGGGGTTAACGAGCGAATAATAAACATCCTGGGTTTCGTCTGCCTTGGGAACGGGAACCATACCGAAGTGCTGTTCCATAACGCCGAGCTCGATAACGGTACCTACGTTACCGTTGTAGAAAAGTGCTCTGCCCGAGGTAAACGCATCTTGAACGAGAACGCTGGGCCATTCAACTACGCCGAAGTAGTCGTTTGCGGAAATATAGAAGTTATCGTTTTGAACGAATTCCTGCAATTTTTCCATAAGCTTTGCACTGCGTTCGTTGTACATGGTAAGGGTGGGATAGCCGTCCTTATCGGCCTGTGCGATTCTTTCGCCCGATCCGTAGAAAATACTCCACATATCGTCGTTTTGACCGCCCCAGCCAAATTCGTCCTTATAGTCGATAACGTTAGAGCCGTCAAGGTCCTTGGAAATAAGCGAAGCCGCTTCGAAAACGGTGTCAACAGACCATTTGCCGCTACGTACGAGCTCGTAAGGATTGCCGCCGAGCTTTTCGCTGATGCCGTTCTTGTTCCAAAGGTCGAGGTTGACGTAAAGAGCTGCCGTGCTCGATTTGTTGCCGATACCGATATCGCCGATGGTGAAATAAAGCTGATTTGCATAGGTCATGCTTTCGTTAAATTCCTGATTCCACCAAGGAGCTTTTATTTGAAGGCCTTGAATATCGTAAAGATTATAGAACATTTCTTCGGTGGAAAGCATTGCGCCGTCATAAAGGCAGGGAACAACGATTTGGTAATCGGTGGTAGCCGACATATTGCCTTCGCGGATCGCTTTTGCCATACCGCCGCCGGGACGTCCGCCGGTGTCGTGAACCTTCATTTCTTCGATCTTACAGCCCAAAAGCTGTTCAACCGCTTCGGAGCGAAGCTTTAAGCTTTCGTTAAGAACTACGGGCATAGTAACGGTAAGACCGTCAACGTAGGTCTTTTTCGAGTCGTCTGCATAAGGATTGTAAAGAATTTCGGATTCATAAGTAGCGTTTACGCTGCAGGTAAGGAAGGTTACAGTCTTACCCGTGTAGTTTTCGCCGCTAATAACTGCAAAATATTTGCCGGTCGAATCCTGATATTCGCTGTAGGATACATCGGTGGATTCTTCTGTCTTGGAATCGTTCGCCGTGCTCGATTCGGTCGTTGCTTCTTCACAAGAGGTCAAAGCAAGCACGCTTACAAAGCAAAGCACGAGAACAAGAGATAAAAGTCTGAGCTTTTTCATAAATAATTCCTCCGTAAACATATTTATACACAGAAATGATAACACAATTTAAGCGCAATTTCAAGTACATTTTAATCGGTTTTCGGTCAAAAAAAGATATGCTTGAAAAACATTTGACTTTATGATAAGATAACGTAGAGGATTTTTTTGAAAAATCCATCGGTTGTGGAGGATTTTATGACCAAAGAAGAAAAAAAGGCCGCGAAAATCTTGAAAAACAAATCGAAAAAAGAGGGAAGGCGTGTACGCACGCTTGACCCGATGCATTACGTTGCTCTTTATCTTATGAAGGAGCGCAACGATGCGACAAACTATTTTTCCGAAAAGCTTGACATCGGCACTGCCGAGGAATACATAAAGCAAAAGCGCGAAGCGGGATTGACCGATTTCAGCATAATGCATCTCTTTCTTGCCGCGCTCGTGCGGATGTATTCACAGCATCCCGAAATGAACCGTTTTATACGCGGCAGACGTATTTACGCAAGAAACAATATCGAAATAGTAATGACCGTCAAAAAGGAAATGAAGCTTAACGCCGACGATACGGTGGTAAAGCTTATTTATCCGCCCGAAGCGACCGCCGAGGACGTTTACCGTATAACCAACGACGTTGTTCGCTCTGCGCTCGAATCCAACGACGATTTTGAAGGCCTTGCCAAGACCTTAAACAAGCTTCCGAGGTTTTTGCTTCGCATTATTGCGTGGTTTTTGGAGCGTATGGAATTTTACGGCATTATTCCGAAATCGCTTACTTCGGTTTCGCCGTTTCACGGAAGCATAGCCGTAACCTCGCTCGCTTCTCTCGGTGTTTCGCCGATTTATCATCATTTGTATAATTTTGGAAATATTCCGATATTTTTTGCGTTCGGCAGAAGATACAAGGAAAACGAATTACAGCAAGACGGAAGCGTTAAGCGGATGACCTTTATGGATTACCGCATCTCTTGTGATGAACGCATTGCCGACGGACACGCCTATTCGGTTTCGCTTCGCTATTTCAACAGCTTGATACGAAACCCCTATCTTTTGGATGCTCCGCCCGAAACGGTAGTCGAGGATATTCCGTAAAAAAATGCAAAAAGAGCCTTAAACGGCTCTTTTTTGTTTGTTCATTTTCCGAAGCGTTCAAAGCTTTCCTTGCTTCCGTAAAAAACGTTCATATCGATAAACCGTTCGGTTCCGTTATATCCGTCAAGACGGGCGCGGTTGGTATATTGCCAAAAGGTCCATTGCTTATCGATGTCGGGCTTTGAGTAAACTCCGCGAATCCATATCGGGTTATTTTCGAAATTGCCCTCGATAAAAAGGGTGTATTCCTCGCTTGCGGTATAAATTATCGGGTGCATACCGTAATGGTCGTAAAGCGCGTTTATCATCTTGCCGAGCTCGGAAGAAATTTGCTCCTTGTCGATGCTTTCGCTCGAAAAACCGCCGTAAAATTCAACGTCGATAACCGGAGGAAGCATATTTTCGGTTTTGGGTACTGTATCGATAAAATGCGCGGCTTGTGTATCTCCGCCGCTTTCAAAGCTGAAAAAATGGTAAGCGCCGATTCTGAGCTTTGTTTTTGCCGCTTCGGTGTAATTGAATTCAAAGCGCTTGTCGGTAAAGCTTGACCCTTCGGTCGCCTTGATAAACGCAAAATCGATATCCTGCGAAGCAAGAACGCTCCAATCGATTTCACCCTGATAAGCCGAAACGTCAACACCGCGCACGGGATATTCGTCGCGGCTCGGATTGTTGATAAGAATAACGCCGTTCCACAAAAGCAAAGCGAGGACCGACGCCGACAAGGCGAGTATCGAAATAACCGCAAGCACGGTTATTTTTACGGTTTTGCTCATATCCGTTACTTCCTTTCGTTATGCTTTATAAAAGTATAGCATTTTATATTAATCTGTGTCAATCGCTCTTTTGTTAAA
This sequence comes from Eubacteriales bacterium, assembly GCA_045636665.1. Classification (GTDB taxonomy): domain Bacteria; phylum Bacillota; class Clostridia; order Oscillospirales; family CAG-382; genus Coliplasma. The sequence continues at coordinate 33,708 of JAZTXY010000130.1, read as the reverse complement.
TTTGTTCTGTTTTTTGCAGTTGATTATGGGTTTACTGTGTTGAATTTAGAAAAAAATACAAATTCAAAAAAACTATTGAAAATGGGTTTTGGTTGTGCTATCATCTGCGTTTGGAATTTGAGATTTTAATGAAATTGCTTTTATTAATATGAAAGACAGGTGAATGTTTTGGAAACATTGATGCCGATAGGCATTGCCATGACTGCGGGACTTTTGCTTTCGCGTTTGGTTAAGAAATTCAAGCTCCCCGCTGTTACAGGTTATCTTATTGCGGGTATCCTCGTCGGTCCCTACTGCCTCGGTCAGCTCGCGACTCTCACCGGTGTTGAATGGCTCGGCTTTGCAAATGCCGAAGCGGTCGAAAACAACAACATCCTTTCGAAGGTTGCTTTGGGCTTTATCGCGTTTGCAATCGGTGACGAATTCCGTTTGAGTCAGCTTAAAAAAATCGGTAAGCAGGCAACTGTTATCGGTATTTTCCAGGCAGTCGTTGCAACGATCGTCGTTGACCTTGCGCTTATTGGACTTTGCCAATTCCTTCCCGAAGACGTTATAAACACACCTGCGGCATTGGTGCTCGGCGCAGTTGCAACCGCAACCGCACCTGCGGCAACGCTTATGGTCGTTCGTCAGTATAAAGCAAAGGGTAAGCTTACCGATATCCTTCTTCCCGTCGTTGCTATCGACGACGCTGTCGGCCTTGTTGTTTTCGCAGTATCGTTCGGTATTGCGGGCTCGATACAAAACGGCGAAGCATTAAGCGCGATTTCGGTTCTTGTCGAACCGCTTTTGGAGGTCGTTCTTTCGCTCGCTCTCGGTCTTGTGCTCGGTATCCTTTTCAGCGCGGCGGAAAAATACTTCAAATCGAACAGTAAGCGCTTGACCCTTTCCATAACCTTTGTAATTATGGCGGTTGCGCTTTCGATGTTCGAAACCCATATCGGCGACGTTCACATCAAGTTCTCCTCGCTTTTGGTTTGTATGATGCTCGGTACCGTATTTTGCAATATGTGCGATTTTTCGGACGAAATCATGGGCAAGACCGACAAATGGACTGCGCCCCTCTTCCTCCTTTTCTTCGTGCTTTCGGGTGCAGAGCTCAAGTTCGATATGTTCGGTAACGTGCTTGTAGTTCTTGTCGGTGTGGTTTATATCCTTACCCGTTCGGTTGGTAAGATTCTCGGCGCATCGTTGAGCGCAAAGATGACGAAATGCCACCCCACCATTACAAAATATCTCGGCATTACGCTTCTTCCCCAAGCGGGCGTTGCGTTGGGTATGTCGCTCATCGCGGCTGAGTCTCTCGGCGAAGCAGGTGCGATGATTCGTAACATCACGCTTTTCGCGGTTCTTGTTTACGAGCTTGTCGGCCCGATGCTTACAAAAATCGCGCTTACCAAAGCAGGCGATATCGTTCCCCGTAAGGTCATCAACCTCGGTGAAGAAGACGACGAATAACATAAAACAATATAAAAGCGGCAGGATAATTCCTACCGCTTTTTTGTTATTCCGCGTAAATGCTTATTTCGTCAACGAAAATCCAGCTTTGGTTGGTTGCTATTGCTATTTTCACGTATCTGCCCGAAACCGAATTGTCGAGAATAACGCTCCTGAGCATATCCTTTTGTGAATCAACGCCAAGGTCGGGAGGAAAAGCTTCGGTAACGACCTTATTAAAGCTCTTGCCGTCGTCTGAAATAAAGACGGTAATTTCGGTCGGGGCATAAACCGCCGCGCTGCCGCCGCCTAAGGTGTTGACCTCGATTGCGTAAATGCTATCTTCGGTCTTGCCGAGGTCGATAATTATTTCGGGCTTGGTCAAAAATCCCACCCATTCGGGACTCCAATAGGCTGCGTTACCGAATTTTCCGTCGGTGAGTGCCTTTCCGCTTTCATCGGGATAGCCTGCTTCGGGCGGTGTAAGGATGCTGTAGGTCTTGCCCAATGCAATATTTTTGCCGTTTTTACCCTTGAAATCCACCTCAAATTCAAAAGCATCTCCGTCGTTGTTATAATAATCGACGCCGCAGACCTTATATTTTGCGGTTCCGCTTCCGTTAAGGTTATGATCGGTGAAATTAAAGGAATATTCGTCCTTACCGTATTGTGTCGAAAGGTCGATAAGCTTTATCATTTCGCCGTTTTTATAGATGCGGATGCCCATAAGCGTTTTGTTTGCGTTTTGGATACTGCCGCTTATCTTAACGGCGGCGCCCGATGATTCCGTAGAAAAGGTAATGTCGGGCTTTTTAAGAATCGATTCGGGTATTTTTCCGGTTTCGTAATATTCCTTATAGGCGAGATGGTAACCGGTCTTGCCCGTGTCGGGATTTGCATAGTGCGAATAGGCAAAGGTTATGTGCGCTTGAACGTATTTCGACGAGATATTCAACTGCTCGATAAATCTGTCAAGCGGCGCGGTCGACCAATCGGATTGGGTAAAGCATTCGTTGTTTGCCCAAAATCTAAGTCCCTCCTTGGTGTCGACGGCGTTCTTTATCGCGCTGTAATAGGCGTCTAACCTGTCAATGGCAATATGCCCTGCGCCGACCGAATCCTGACAGCAGAAAATATCGCCGTTTTTGAAATCGGTCTTGGCGAAAACGCTTGTCCAAAGCCTTTGCGTTTCCTCGGGCGATGCGCCCGACGAGGAAATATAGGGCGAAAGCATCATCGGCATTTTATCGTCGATTTCGTAAAGTCCGTTGCGGTAAAGGTTTAAAAGATAAGCCGCGTTATCAATCATCGGCGCAGGCGCTTGGAAGTTATAAAACTCGAAAACGAAGTACCAGCCGTAAAATGCGTTGGGATAGAGCGATTTGTATTTCGCGTACATTTGCTTTGCGCCGTCAAGACCGATTTCGGCTTGTTTTTCTATCCAATTTTTATCGGTGACCGATTTTTGCCACCATTCGTCATTTTCGTTTAGACCGATAAAGACCTTAACCCCAACAGCTTCCGCGGCGCGGAGAAGTGTGTCGAGAAAATTCTTTCCGCTTTCATCAAACGAGCTTGATTTTTCGGCATCGTCGAAATCGCCGTCAAAGAAAACGCTCGTTACTCCGTCGCTCGTGTTTTCAAACGACCATTGAAGTATAAGAATATCAATGCCGACGTCGTACATATATTGCAAATGCTGCTTCATTCGGTCAAACGAATATCCCTTGAATGCGTTTGGCTGCATAAAGCCTCCGCAAAGCGTCGGGTAACCCTCGGGACGGATTATCGGCTCGTTTTTTATGTCCTCATTCGGAGTCGAAGCATCGTCGGAAGTATCAACGGAAACGTCATCCGAAGCATCCTCGGATATATCATCCGACGGAGCTTTTGAAGCCTCGCTTGAGCTGTCATCGGGGACGTTGCTTGACGCACCGACCGAAATTTCGCTTTCGTTTTCGGGTGGGACCGAAGCATCCTGCTCGCTTGAGCAACCGACTGCGATTGCCGAAAAGGGAAGTAAAATCGAAAGAAATATAGGAAATAAGCGTTTCATCATAGTGTAAAACCTCCGCGATTGCTTTTATTTTAAAACAAACCGACTTGTTTGTCAACAAAGTTGAATGAATATGTTTTTTGCCGTGCATACTATAAAAAACAACAAAAAAGGAGAATAAATATGCACGAAAACGATACCTTAAAGCTGTTGCGCGAATGCGATGCGGGTGTGAAAATGGGCGTTTCCTCGATTAACGACGTTTTGCCCGACGTAAGAGCAAAGGAAATGCGCGAGCGTCTTGCCGATTGCCGTAACCAGCACGAAACTCTGCTTGCCGATATAAAGCAAAAGCTTTGCGAGCATTGTGACAAGGGCAAGGAGCCTGCGCCTGCCGCAAAGGGGATGTCTTGGATAAAGACAAATATGAAAATGGCGTTTGATTATTCCGATAAAACCATCGCCGACCTTATTACCGACGGCTGCAATATGGGGGTAAAATCACTTCACCGCTATCTTAACCAATATTCGCAAGCCGATAGCGTTTCAAAGGGCTTTGCAAACCGCCTTATCAAGCTCGAAGACGATTTGGCAATACAAATGCGACAATATTTATAAATGAAAAAAGAGAAGCGACGGCTTCTCTTTTTCGTTATAAACGGGACTTTTTAAAATGCGAGCGCCGTTAAACCTAAGCTTCTACGATTAGGAAAAGCGCAGATGGTTATTGACAAAAGTATATAACAAAGTATATAATTGCTATAATATTACGAAAACGATTTGAAAGCGAAGGATTTACATAATGAAAAGATTTTTGTGTTTCTTTCTTGCCGCAATGATGTTGCTTTGCCTCGTTGCCTGCGGCGATGATGCCGAGGAATCGAGCGAAGCGACCCCGTCCGAAAGCTCAAGCCCCGTTGTTAAGAAAGAGCCTATGGTTAACGGAGTTAAGCTTTCGAAATTTACCGTTGTTTATAAAAACAACAGCGGTGATGCCGCAAAATTCAGAACCGCGGCGCAGGATTTCGTTAAACAGGTAAAGGAAATTTACGGTATATCGCTTAAATGCGTATCCGATGCGAACGCCGAAAAGGCTAATGAAATTATTTTCGGACTTGCAAACGGCCGCGATATCTGTAAGGACAAAACGAAAAGATACGATATAGGCGAATATGAGGTTGAGGTCAATGGCACAAAGGTGCTTTTTGCGGCAACCTATGCAAACGGCGCTCTTGGCGCAAGCAATGCGTTTTTATCGAAGCTTTCCGATTTGGAGAAGATAAAAAATATGAAATTTGAAGGAACAAAAGAGGTTATCAGAGTTGCCTGCGTCGGCGACAGCATAACCTACGGCGCAACCTCCACAAACAAGGTGCAAAACTATCCCGCATATCTTCAGGAAATGCTCGGACTCGATTATTACGTGTTCAATGCGGGCGTTGACGGCTATTCTATCGTAAGCACCGACCAATATGCATACAAAAAGACGGTTGAATTTCAACAGGTCAAGAGCTTTAAGCCCGACGTTGTTCTTTTTGCGCTCGGCACCAACGATGCAAATCCTACTCCCAATCAGCCCTATAAAAATTGGGAGGACGAGGCAAATGACCGAGCAAACAAGTTCGTTCAAAGCACAAACGAGCTTTTCGATGCGTTTATCAAGGTAAATGCCGACGTTCAGATTATTATGCTTCTTCCGTCCGCGCTCTTTAAGGTCGGCGACGATGCATGGAACGCTGACGCTTGGAACGCAAACCTCGATAAATACGTAACCCCCAATCTTAAAAAGATTGCCGAGGAAAGAAAGCTTAAAACCGTCGACCTTCATTCGTGGTCGCTTAACAACAAGGAGGTATTCGTCGACGGCTTGCACCCGAAGGATACAACCTATAAAACCTTTGCGCAGTTTATTTTTGACAGCGTGAAGAACGACATAAAAAAGCCGTAAAAGCAATATAAAAACAAAACTGCCGAGCAATTTGCTCGGCAGTTTTGCGTAATAAGGAGTGAAAGCAACGTTTTGCGATACTTTTATTCTTGGATATACGGGAATCTGGGGGTATAGCGGTCAACGCCTTCGTGACGTTCGCCGGTGTAGGGATCGGTCCAACCGTTCCAATAACCGTCTTCGCCGTCCATACCGATAACGGTTGCAAAGGAATCATCCGCTTCGAGAGAATCGTTGATTCCGCTTTCAAGTTGAGCTATCTTTTCCGCAACGAGCGATTCCATATAAGCGATTACGGTTTCGCCGTTACCGAGAGGGTAGCCGGTTTGATAAAATTCGAAGATCTCGTTGTTTTCAACGCCATAGGAGAATGCGAGTCCGCCTGCGGAGCCCGAGGATCCTGCGGTAAGGCGTTCAACCCAAGAGAATTCAACGCGGTATTTTGCTTCGGGGAGGAAAACGGGAACGTCTTCGGGATCGTTGGGGTTAAAGAGCTCTGCGGTGTAATCGAAATCTTCGTTAAAGATTTTGCAGAATTCGGTGTAGATTTCGTCATCATCGATCCAAACCTGACCGACAAGCTTGCCGGTGGAATGCTCGTAAACGTCGATAACGATATCCTTCCACAAAACGTATTCCCAAACGTAACCGCCGTTTTCGTCTACCTCCTTAACAACCTCAAGGGTGTCAAGAGCGGGCAAACGGGTGTCGTTAACGGGAGCTTCTTCGGATTCGTTTTCAACAGTAATATCCTCTTCGGTTTCAACGTAGATTTCTTCATCAACGTCATTGTCGATCTCGACGTCGTTGGTGTCTTCAACGTTGACTTCGATCTCAACATTATCGTCTGCGATTCCGTTGTCGATTACGGGCTCTGCCGCAGAAACGATCGCATCGCTGATGTCGATAGCCGCGCCGTTAAGAAGCGAAAGGCTTGCCGTTAAAACAAGTGCCGCCGCGGTGATAAGGGTCGCTGTGATAATTGCGAGTGTCTTGCTTTTCATTTAAACACTCCTCCTTTCTGTACCGCTATGGTAAAGCAGGAATATTTTAAAAAGGTTCTCGATTTGTTATAAATTTGTAAAAGTTTTATTTGAAAACGCCTGTGGCAACCGTTCCGTTTCCGTCGACAGACTTCATCCGAAGGACGATACATATAAGCCCTTCGCACAGTTCGCTTACGACATCATCAAGGATACCGTAAAAAAGCCCTGACGATCAAATTAACATAAAAATAAAAACTGCCGAAGCAATTTGCTTCGGCAGTTTTGCTATCGCTGAAGTAAGAGAGGGCTCATGCGATATTGTAAAAATGAGGAGCGGAGGGTTATTCCTGAATATAAGGGAATCTTTCACACCATCTGCCTGCGCCGGGGATATACATATCGCAAACGTCGTTGTAATAGCCTTCCCAATAGCCTTCGATTCCTGCGTAAATAAGTTTGGAAACAGCCATGTCGGGAGCGGGCGCTTCGATACGGCCGGCTTCTATATCGGCAATAAGGTCTGCGATAAGGAAATCGATATAGCCTGTGAGCTTTTCACCGCCTGCAAAGGTGAGCGTACACTGTGTAAGCTCGAAAATTCCGCTTTTACCGTAGGTATAGGAGAACCAAGTGCCTGCATAGACTTCGATTCTGTAATCGCCTTCAGGAAGAGCAACACAGCTTACTTTCTCTTCGATCCAAAGCTCGTTTTCAGGCTTGAATTCCTCTGCCTTGAGCGAACTGATATAACGTGTGATCTCCTCGGAGGTGAATGCGAGCTGACCTACCAGCTTGCCGGTATTGTGGGAATAAACGTCGATAACTACGCCGTTGCTTATGTCTTCGCCGTCGATATAAACCTCTTTTGCATCACCGGTTTTGTATTCAAAAACGGGATATTCAAAAGTGAGCTCGTTTTCAACGGGAGCTTCATTTTCAACGGGAGCTTCAACGTTTTCTTCGGTTTCAACGTAGATTTCTTCATCAACGTTGTTGTCGATCTCGACGTCGTTGGTGTCTTCAACGTTGACTTCGATTTCAACGTTATCGTCGGCAATTCCGTTGTCGATTACAGGCTCTGCCGCAGAAACGATCGCGTCGCTGATGTCGATTGCCGCGCCGTTAAGAAGCGAAAGACTTGCCGTTAAAACAAGTGCCGCCGCGGTGATAAGGGTCGCTGTGATAATTGCGAGTGTTTTGCTTTTCATTTAAACACTCCTCCTTTCTGTACCGCTATAGTAAAGGATGAATATTTTAAAGTCTTTCTCGTTTTGTTATAAAGTTGTAAAATATACGGTGGCGGTAGTTCCTTTTCCCAATTCCGATTCAAAGCAAAGACGTGCGGAGTGAGCCTTGACTATTCTGTCGCAAAGCGCAAGTCCGAGTCCCGTTCCGCCATCGTTGCGAGCGCGTGATTTGTCGGTGCGGTAAAACGGTTCGGTAATGCGCGATATCTGCTCGTTCGTCATACCGACTCCGTTGTCGCTCACCGAAAGGAAGGGCTGACCGTCCTTCGTGCCGCAGCTCAAAACGACCTTTCCGTTGCCCTTGCACGCCTTGATGGCGTTATTGGTAAGGTTTGCAAGAAGCATTCCGACAAGCAGTGAATCACAAAAGCATTCGGCGTTTTGTGCATTCACGGCAATTTGCACACCGCTGTTATTTGCAAAAAACGTAAGCTTCTTCGCCGTGTCGGCAACGATGCTTCCGAGATTTGCGGTTTCGCATTTTATTCCGTTTTCGCGGATAAATGCATCGTCTAAAAGCTTTTCGCCGATTGCCTTTAAGCGCTCGGATTCGGTGATTATAAATTCGGTTGCCTCGATTTTTTCCTTTTCATCTATATTGGCATTCAAAAGATATTCGGCATATCCGCGTATCGAGGTAAGCGGAGTCCGCATTTCGTGGGCGAGGTTGTCAAGCATCTGCTGCTTTATTTTTGCGCTGTCCTCAAGCTCGTGCATTTGAGTGCTTATATGCTCTGCCATACGGTTGAAATCCGCCGCAAGCAACGAAAATTCGTCCTTGCCCGAATCGTCGGCGCGGATTGTGAAATTGCCGTTGGATATTGCGTCGGTCGCCTCGCGCAGCTTCACAAGAGGGCTCGACAGCTTGTGAAGAACGAAAAACAAAATGACCGCCAAAAGCGCCGATGCGCCTAACGAGGTGATAACGAAAACAATGGAAATACTTTCAAAATCCTCGTCAAGATAGGTCAGGTCCTTTGCATAGGTGAAGGTGTACTGTCCGTTGGCGATGCTTTGGGAAATAATGTAAATTCGCCGACCGTCGTACCTTTGGGTAGAGCTCTGTCCCGCAGGCGGAATAAAAAGTCCCTGCGGAAAGCTTGTATATTCCGTTTCGCCCTCGGCGGAAACAAAGCAAACGCCGATGTTTTTTTGAACGTAATGAACGCCGTAGGAATACATTATCTGCCGTCTGCCGCTCGGCCCGAGATAGGTAATATCATCCTCAAACGCTTCGATGATGACCGATGCCTCGGAATGGCATAGTTCATACGCCGCGGTAACGCTTTTTTTGTTGGTGTAATAGGCAAGTGAGAATATACCGGCGTTAAGGAAAAGCAAAAACAGAACCAAGGTGATTATATAAGTTTTGTCCTTAAATCTCATAGCTCAAACCTATATCCGGTCTTATAAAGGGTTTTAAGTCGGTTTGTAAGCCCAAGCTTTGCGCGAAGCTGACGGATATGCACGTCGACAGTGCGCGTGTCACCCTCGTAATCGAAGCCCCAAACCAAGCTTATCAGCTTCTCGCGTGAGAGCGCTATGTTTCGGTTGAGCACAAGCGTTTCCAAAAGTGAATATTCTTTTGGTGTAAGAATCGCCTCAAGTCCGTTTTTGAAAACCTTTTTTGCCGAAAAATCGATAACTATATCGTCGAAATCCAATTTCTTGTCATCCTTTTTGGTTCTTCTTAAAACCGCGCGTACACGCAATATAAGCTCCTGAATTTCAAAGGGCTTGACGATATAATCGTCCGCGCCGAGCGAAAGACCCTTCAATCGGTCGTTAATGCCCTCCTTCGCGGTTACGAATATCGTCGGTGTGCCGTCTGCGTGACCGATAAGCTCAAACCCCGAAACACCGGGAAGCATAATATCAAATATAAGCAGGTCAAAAACCTCGCCCGCCATAAGCTCAAGAGCCGATGCGCCGTCACCCACTCCGACGCAGGTGTGACCGATAAGCTCTAAATTGCGCTGTATCAGATTGCGTATCGGACGCTCGTCCTCCACAATAAGTATTCTTGCCATTTTTTCACCGCCTTTTTACGTTATACACGTTTATTATATCATATTTTAATTGCATTTTAAAACGGGTTTGTAATAGATTTGTTATCAAAACGGCAAAAAACTCTCCGTTTTTGCTCGGAGAGTGTTTTTTCGCGCTATTCTGCTTTTGTCAAGCTGTCGACTTGATTGGTTTTCATATATTAAGTAACTCAAAAAGAGCTTTTTCGGACAAGGTTTTTTTGGCAGTTTCGGAGAAAAATTAATATCTGCCGAAATTCCTTGACTTTAAGGTCAAAAGGAATATAATTTAGTTGAAATTTGCTGTTGGGAGCAAGATTATGGCGACTAATACAAGAATGAATATGACCGAAGGGCCGATATTCAAAAATATATTAAAATATGCTCTGCCCGTTTTGGGTACGGGTGTTTTGCAATTCCTTTATAACTCTGCCGATACTGTTATCGTCGGACGCTTTGCCGAGGATGGCGAAACCGCTTTGGCGGCGGTCGGCTCGACCGGCTCGATATCTGCGCTTATAACCGGTCTTTTCATCGGTCTTGCGGTCGGCGCAAACGTTTCTATCTCTCACGCATTCGGCTCGGGCAAGGATGAGCAGGTCAAGGACATCGTTCACACCTCGGTATCTCTGTCGGGCATTTTGGGCATTATCATTTCGATTTTCGGCTTTTTCGCCGCCGAGCCGTTGCTTGGCTTGATGGGTGTGCCCGAAACTGTTATCGGTCAATCGACGGTTTATATGCGTACGATATTCCTCGGAATGCCTGCGCAGATGGCATATAACTACGGCGCGGCGATAATCAACGCGCGCGGCGATACGAAACGGCCGTTTTATTTTCTTTTGGCTTCGGGCGCGGTAAACGTCGGTCTTAACTTTATTTTCGTGGTTGCCTTCCATCTCGACGTTTTGGGTGTTGCTCTTGCGACGATAATTTCACAATACCTTTCGGCTTTCCTTGTTTTGCGTTATCTTACCAAGCTTGACGATTATTGCAAGCTCGATATAAAGCATCTCTATATCCGTCGCGATAAGCTGATAAAGATAATCAAAATCGGTGTGCCCGCAGGTGTGCAGGGATGTCTTTTCTCGGTTTCGAACGTGCTTATTCAATCGTCGATAAACAGCTTTGGCCCCGCAACGATGGCGGCAAACACCGCGGCGGCAAACATCGACGGACTTATTTACATCGCGATGAACTCGCTTTATCACGCCGCCCTTGCGTTCGCAGGACAAAATGCAGGCGCGTTGCGTTTTGACCGCATCAAAAAGGTCTGTGCCGAATGCTTGGGAATGGTCGTCGTGCTCGGTGTGATACTCGGCGGCGCGTGTTACCTTTTCGGACCGCAGCTGCTCGGTCTTTTCGGTGTCGAGGGCACCGTTGAAACGAGCGAAACAATGCGTGTCGGTATGACAAGATTGCTTATCGTCGGCGCGCCTTATTGCCTTTGCGGTATGATGGAGGTTATGTCGGGTATGCTGCGCGGCTTGGGCGCTTCGCTCGTTTCGGCAATCGTTTCACTTGTCGGCTCGTGTCTGTTGCGCGTTATTTGGATATATACCGTGTTTGCACAGCTTCATCAAATCGAAATACTTTATATTTCCTATCCTGCGACTTGGCTTATAACGACTGCGGCGCACTTTACCTGCTTCGTCATTATTTTACGCAAGCGTAAAAGGATGCTTGGTATGACCGAGGTGAGAATATGACCTATGACGAGATAAAAAGCTCAAACGGCATAATTTTCGACCGCCTCGCATTACTTCTAAACAACAAGCCCGATTTTATTACCGAGGAAATGGTGCGTGAGCTGACCGAAAGCTACGGTCTTACCGTCGAAAACGCCTATTCGCTTCTGCTTTGCGCGGCATTGGGCTTCGACACCGATATCGAATCCGACCGCATTCTTTGGGAAAGCTATTCGCCCTTGATGCTTCATCATCTTGACGACGGATATTTCACCAACGATGAATTTTACAAGGCGGTACGCATCAAAAACGGAAAAAGCGTTAACGAATGGGAGCTTCGCGAGGACACGCTGACACCCTTTACAGCTTTTGTCTGCGACGACCCCTTGACTCTGCCCGACGGACGGGTAATTCCCCAAATCGGCTATTTCGACCGAGAATTCAAATTCCTTTCGGTGCTTCAAAACGGCAGGGAATGGATGACGATGATGCCAAACGAAATCGTCACCCAACGTTTGCCGATACAAAAGGCGAAGGGAAGGGTTTGCACCTATGGGCTCGGACTCGGTTATTTTGCGTTTATGTGCGCAAGGAAGGGCGAGGTTGAAAGCGTAACAATCGTCGAAAGGGACGAATCGGTCATATCGCTTTTTAACGAGCTTATTTTGCCCTGCTTTACAAATCCCGAAAAAATAAAAATCGTTTGTGCCGACGCCTTTGAATTTGCCGAAAAAGAGGCAAGCAGGTATAATTTCGACTATATCTTTGCCGATATCTGGCACGACCCGACCGACGGAATAGATTCATACAAGCGTTTTAAGGAATTGGAAAAGCTGTGTCCGAGCGCGGAATTTGATTATTGGATCGAGAAAACCTTAAAGCTTTATATGTAACCCTTGAAAAACCGAACGAATCGTGATATAATTACGTAATTCGACAATCGCCGACATTCGAGGCATATTATGAAATTAATTAAAGATTACATAACAACGCATAAATACAGCCTGATATTGCTGTATTGGCCGTTCCATTCGATATGGTACGAGCTTTTACGTATCGGTTTTCTTGACGATAAGGTGTTGCTTATTGAAAGTCCGCTCGATGCAAAAATTCCGTTTTGCGAATGGTTTATCATCCCTTACTGCACTTGGTATTTCTGCATCGCGGCAATAGTTATCTATCCGCTATTCAAAAGCGACAGACGTGAATTTTTGCGGTCAAACCTTGTGCTTATCGGCGCGATGCTGATACCGATGCTTATCTGCACCTTTATCCCCAACGGCATTGACGAGGCGCTTCGTCCCGATTTTGCGGCGCTTGGCAGAGATAACTTCGCAATCGATATGGTAAAGATAATTTATGATGCCGATACACCGCCGAGAAACGTAATGCCATCCATGCACGTTTCAATCTCATTTGCAATGCTTTTCGTAATTTTGCAAAGCAAAACCATGTGCAAAAAGCTTTATGCGAAGATTCTTACGGGCATCTGGTGTGTGATGATAGCGGCATCCACCGTATTTATCAAGCAGCACAGCATCCTCGACGTTTATGCCGGCATCGCCGTTGCTGTTGCGGTTGCGCTGATCGGATACTTCGGTGAACGCATTTACGACAGAAAACAACAAAAGAATAACCAATAACCCACAAAGAACAGAGAACGAAAAGCTTCTCTGTTCTTTTTCTTGCGCCCAAACCGTTTTCGTGAAATATTTTTCGCAAAAAAGAAAGAACAGAGAAAAAATTCTCTGTTCTGTCGTATTTCATTAAGAGTAAAGCGATTATTTAATAATTACTTCGTGTCCGGTTCTTGCCGATTCGTAAATAGCGTCGAGTATCTTCATAAGAACAACGCCGTCCTCTGCAGGAGCGATGCATTCGCAGTTGCCGAAGCAGCATTCAACAAAGTGGTTGATTTCGCGAGCGAAAAGACCGTCGAAGGAAAGCGCGGTATCGCCGCTCGGCTTAATGTTAACGAATCTGCCGTTCATATCGCTGAAGAATTCAACCTGCGGATCGATCTTCGCGCCTGCTTTGGTACCGAAAAGCTCGATTTCGCCGCGGTCGTTCTTAATGTTGAGCTTAAATGAAGCTTCAACCGAAAGGGTAAGACCGTTATCAAAGCGAATCATTGCGGCAGCCATTTCTTCAACGTCATATTTGAAGTCGTGACCTTTTGTTGTGGAAACCCAGCTTTGACCGCCGCCTGCGCGGTTGGGGTCGAGGTTGTTATAGGTTACGCCGTAAGCCGAAACGGGTTTGGGGTTACCTGCGAGGAAGCGAACAAGGTCGATAACGTGCACGCCGAGGTCGATAAGAGGACCGCCGCCTGCATATTCCTTATCGCCAACCCAGCCGCCGGGGCAGCCGTTACGGCGAAGATAGGTTGCTTTTGCATAATAAAGGTCGCCCAAAGTACCGCCGTCGCTGAATTGACGGATAAGGTCTGCATCGTTACCGAAACGGCGAACGAAGCCAACCATAAGCACCTTGTTGTTTGCCTTTGAAGCGGCAAGCATTGCTTCTGCTTCTTCGGTATTCATAGCCATCGGCTTTTCGCAAATAACGTGGCAACCTGCGTTAAGCGCGGCGATGGTTGCGGGCGCGTGCGAGGAGTTCCAGGTACAAACCGAAACGGCATCAATCTTTTCCTTTGCGAACATTTCGTTAAAATCGGTATAATATGCGGGCACGTTATAGTTTTTTGCATAATTTTGCGCCTTTTCTTCGTCCAGGTCGCAGACTGCAACGACTTCGCATTTGTCGGGAATTGCTTTGTAACCGCCCATATGGCTGTTACTGATACCGCCTGTGCCGATAATGGCAACTCTTAATTTTTCCATTGTTTGCTCCTTTTTATGTGAATCATTTCAAAATTATTTCACTACCTTGATAATATAATGATTTCCTTGTTTTGTCAAGTGGAAGACAAAAATATTAAAAATTTGTTACAAAAGGTCTTGACAATCATCTGATTGTGTGATACAATCAGGCAACGCTTGAAAAAAGGGAGGAATTTATTTTGATTAAAGCGTATATCAACGGACTGAAAATGTGGAAGCATTGGGACGGACGTACAAGAAGAAGGGATTATTGGCTTTACTCTGTTTGCGATATGATAGTTGCGTACGGAAGCTTGGGAATAGCCCTGCTTTGCTCCTATTTTGCATCGACGACCATCACCGTTTTCGCTTGGTTAATTTGCATTGCATATATGTTACTTTCACTCGTTCCTACCTTGGCGATTACGATAAGAAGGTTGCACGACACCGGCAGGGGTATTTTCCACGTGTTCATCAAATATCTGCCCTACGTCGTTTCGGGTATCCTTGCTCTTGTCGGCTTGGGCGGTATTTTGAACTCGGTTGTTTCATTGGCGTGCTCGATCATCTTTATCGTTTGGATGGCTTCGGCAGGCACGGTCGGCAAAAACAAATTCGGGCCCGACCCCAAACGTGATAACGATTGTGAAGCCGAGGAAGAAAAGCCTTACGTTTCAAGATTTGACGTTGAATAAGCACCTTGAAGGATTTCCTTTAATCGGGAAATCCTTTTTTATTGACAAAATCCCTTAAAAATGTATAATTATAATGAGAAAAAATTTGGGGAGAAGAAAAATATGATACGAGAATTTATCAAGTACTACAAACCGCATAAAAAGCTGTTTATGTTCGATATGTTCTGTTCCTTCCTTATCGCTTTAACCGACCTTTTTTATCCCATTATCACGAAAAACATCATCAACGATTACGTGCCCAACCGCAATCTGCGTTTGCTTTTAACCTGGGCGGGAATCATTTTGGCGCTCTATCTTGCAAAAATGGTGCTTAACTATATCGTTTCCTATTGGGGACACGTCGTCGGCGTAAGAATGCAGGGCGATATGCGTCGCGATATGTTCAAAAAGCTCCAAAAATTACCCTTTTCCTTTTTCGATGAGAACAAAACGGGTACAATCCTTTCGCGTCTTGTTAACGACCTTATGGACGTTTCCGAGCTTGCCCACCACGGCCCCGAGGACCTTTTCCTTTCGATAATAATGTTTATAGGCTCGTTTATCGCGCTTTCGACGATAAACGTTTGGTTGACGCTTATTATCTACGCGCTCATTCCTTTCGTTGTTTTCTTCTCGGTAAAAATGCGAAAGAGAATGAAGGATGCGTTCACCAAAACGCGCGAGGAGGTTGCCGAGGTCAACGCAAACGTCGAAACCTCGATTTCGGGCATCCGCGTTTCTCGCGCCTATACCTGCGAATCTCACGAAAACGCAAAGTTCGATAAGGCGAACGAAAAATACAAAACCGCGCGCGGATTTGCCTATAAGGCGATGGGACAATTCCATTCCGCAATGACCTTCTTCACCGATTTTCTCTATCTTGCCGCGCTTGTTGCAGGCGGATTGTTCTTCTATAACGGCTTCGTTTCTCCCGAAAGCAAATTTGCAATCGACAGCGGCGAATTTGCTGCATTCATCCTTTATATGGCAATGCTTTTAAAGCCTATCAACCGCTTTATTTCACTTTTCGAGCAGCTTCAAAACGGTATGACCGGCTTTTCGCGATTCCGTGAAATTATGGAAAAGCCCGACGAGCCCGAAACCGAAAACGCAAAGGTGCTTGAAAATGCAAAGGGCGATATCGTCTTTTCCGAGGTAACCTTTTCTTATCCTACCGGTGACACCGGCAAGGGCGTTTTGAAAAACCTTTCGCTTTCCATCGATTCGGGCAAAACCGTTGCGCTTGTCGGCCCCTCGGGCGGCGGCAAAACAACGCTTTGCAACCTTATACCGCGCTTTTACGAGCTTGACGGCGGTAAAATCACTATCGACGGAATCGATATAACCGAGCTTTCTCGCTATTCTCTCCGCAAAAACATCGGCATCGTAGCGCAGGACGTGTTCCTGTTTTCGGGTACGGTGCGTGAAAATATTGCCTATGGCAACCTTGATGCGACCGATGACGAAATCGTCGAAGCGGCAAAGCGCGCCAATATCCACGATTACATAATGACGCTTGAAAAGGGCTATGACACCTTGGTAGGCGAAAGAGGAATCAACCTTTCGGGCGGTCAGAAGCAAAGAATTTCCATCGCGCGCGTATTTCTTAAAAATCCGCCGATACTCATTCTCGACGAAGCGACAAGCGCGCTCGATAACGTGACTGAAATGCAAATCCAACAATCTCTCGACCGTCTTGCAAAGGGCAGAACTGTTATCGTAGTCGCCCACCGACTCTCTACAATCCAAAACGCCGATGAAATTTTAGTCATCAACCAAGACGGTATTGCCGAACGCGGCAACCACGAACAGCTCTTGGCAAAGGGCGGTATTTATGCCGGTCTTTACAACCGAGTAAATTAAAGCCGATTTTTAAAACGTAATAAAAAAACGAAAAAAGTGCCGCAGAACTAAAATTCCGCAGCACTTTTTATATACGAAAATTTGCACAAAGAAGCTTTTCTTATCGTTCCAATCATAGCCCGCGGTTGAGTCATATCACTGTATGCTTCGCCAAGAATAGCCTTCCCCCTCGGGGGAAGGTGTCACCGTAGGTGACGGATGAGGGGGAGGTTACTAAAAAAACAGAAAAATGTTCCCCTCATCAGTCATCGCTATTTTACCGCGATGACAGCTTCCCACCAAGGGGAAGCCTTTTTCATTCGTTGCGTTTCGGTCAAAACCGCTCCCTTTACACAAAGGAGCAGTTAGCATTTAACCTCTTTTTTATTCAAGACGGACAGTTCAATTAAGACCTTTATAGCTTCGTATCATATTCTTCAATTCGCCCACCGCATCGCCAAGACCGCCAACACTATCGATAATACCGTAACTTACCGCCTCGCGTCCGTCGATAACTGTGCCGATGTCGGTCGTCATATCGTCGGTAGCGGTCATAAGCCGACGCACAGTGTTGCCGTCGGCGCGTGAATTTCTCACGATGAATTCAATAATGCGCTCCTGCATTTTCGCAAGGTTTGCAAAGGTCTGCGGTACGCCGATAACAAGCCCGTTTAACCTTACGGGGTGAATCGTCATCGTTGCGCTCGGCACGATAAAGGATTTTTTTGCCGATACCGCCAAGGGCACGCCTATCGAATGTCCGCCGCCAAGCACTATCGAAACGGTCGGCTTGGTCATGCCCGAAATCAATTCGGCAATGGCAAGTCCCGCCTCGATATCACCGCCTATCGTATTCAAAAGAATCAAAAGCCCATCGATTTCGTCGTTTTCTTCAACCGCAACGAGAGCAGGAATACACTGCTCGTATTTGGTCGATTTGCTTTGCGGAGATGCGGCGAAATGCCCCTCAATCTGACCTGCAATCACCATTGAATGAATACAAATTCCGTTTGCGCTCGTTGTTACGTTCCCGTCGGGATGCTGCAAGGGCGCGTCTTCGTCTCTTTCCTCGTTTTCCAAATTTTCGTCGTTATTGCAAAAAATCATAAAAAGCTCTCCAAACCGTTTTTTATTAGTATTGTTGAGAATCGGTTCGTTTTATACCGAATAAAAAGCCCGAAAATGCCGATAATAACAGTAAAAATCAGGTAATTTCGGGGGTCAATATGCAAAACGGCATAATCAAGCGACTAAAAAAGGGATACCGTTCCGTAAAAAAACGGCTTGACGATCCAAACGTTTCCGATTGGATATACGATAATTTTTATCTTATAGACCGACAGTACCGCGCCTTGAAAAAACGCAAACGCTCGCTTTCATACAAAAAACTGTTCGATTTGCTTTTTTCCTGCTGCGAGGACCTCGATTTCGCTCCCACACCAAAAAGCATCGTCTCGCGCATTAAAGAAAGCGGGATTGCCTTTGGATATTTCGAGCTTGCTTCGGTAACCGACCTTGTTTGCGCCTGCGCGATAATCAAAATCGGCGAATCGCTCGAATCAAAGCAGTGGGCTGATATGATACCCAACGCAATAAAAACCCTGCGCGCCGTCACAGAGCCCGAATACGGCGATATTATTCCGCAGGTATGGGCGCCCGAAAAAGCGGTTTCGGATTTCGAATCGGGTTACGAAAAATTCACTCCCGAAACCAAAAACCGTTACCGCAAGGAAATAGCAATCATTGCGAGAAAACGAAGCGAAAGCGAATTGCAAACCGCGTTAAGCCTAATCGGGGAAGCAAGTAAAAGGGGCTGTCTGCTTGGGAATTTGCCATTTGCCCCCGACAAAAAATACCTTTTTCTTTGGTTTACCGTTGCCGCTGTCATATTTTCGGCGCTCTTTGCGCTGTCGGCAGAGCTTATCGGCTGGATATCCCTTTTGCTCTTGATTCCCTTCGGCATCACCTCGGGCGCGATTGCGGATATAACCGTTTCACGCGTTATGCCAATCGCTTCTGCGCTCAGAGTTGAATTGGATTCGGTCCCCGACAACGCAAAAACGCTCGTCACCGTCGCGGCGCTCCTTACGGGCGAAAAAAGCGATGACCGAGTTTTTGATTCGTTGGTGCGCTTTCGTTATATGAACCCCGACGAGAACGTTTTTTTCTGTCTGCTTGCCGACCTGCCCGATGCGAAAACACCCTATATGCCGCGCGATAACGAAATCGTCGAGGAGGCGCATCGTAAAATCGATGAGCTTAACCGTCTTTACGGCAACCGCTTTTGCATTTTCTTCCGTGAGCGTGTTTTGAACAAAAGCGAATCGAGCTATGGCGGCTGGGAAAGAAAGCGCGGCGCTGTTTGCGAGCTCGTTTCGCATATCGTCGAGGGCGGCAAGCGCGAATACCGCGGCGGTGATTTCATACGCGATATAAAATATATGATAACGCTCGATTCCGACACAAATCTTTCGGTCGGAAGCGTTAAAGAGCTTCTGTCGGTTGCGCTTCACCCCGTAAACCGCCCCCGTCTTGTTAACGGCAGGGTGATTTCGGGCTACGGAATTATTCAGCCAAGCGTTCGCACCGAGCTTAAAAGCGCCTATAAAACCGCATTTTCCCGTCTTATTTCGGGCTCGGGCGGTGCGGATATCTATTCGGGCGCTTCGTTTTCGCGCAGACAGTCGCTTTTCGGTGTCGGTACGTTTTGCGGAAAGGGGCTTATCGACGTTGCCCTTTTCAATTCGTTGATATGCGGTAAATTCCCCGAGGGGCTTATTTTGAGCCACGACGTGCTTGAGGGGAATATTATGCGAACCCTCGCCGCCACCGACATAACCTTAACCGATTCCACACCCGCAAATCCGGTTTCCTATTTCAGACGGCACCACCGTTGGATGCGCGGCGATTTCCAAAATCTCGTCTTTTTAATGGGGAAAAGGTTTGATACTCTGTCGAAATTCGGCTTGCTTGCGGTCGCATTGCGCCATCTTTCGCCGCTTTTCAGCTTCGCGGCGGTGCTTGCTTATTGCTTTTCAAGGAGCACAAACGGACTTTTTGTGCTTTTGTTCGCCTATTCCGAATTTTTACTTCCGCTTGCGGTCAACTGCGTTGCGTTTTTCTTTTCGGGCGCGCCCTTTGCCTGCATAAGATTCTTCTCGAAAGCCTGCTCAAACCTTACCCAAAACGCGTTTCGTGTATTTTTCGAAATATCCTCGTCCTGCCGTCGGGCAACATTAACGCTCGATTCACTCGTTTTGGCGGCAATACGGCTTTGCACCCGCAAAAAAACGCTTGAATGGACGACCGCCGCGCAAACCGAACGCCTTTCGTCAACGCTCGGAAAATACGTGCTTGACGGTATCACCTCGGTAATATTCGGGGTGTTGCTTTTGATTTTTGCGCGTCCTCCGTTTATAAAGCTTTTGGGGCTTTGCTATTTCGTCTATCCGCTTGCTTCGGTAATACTTTCGCGCAATATCGGAGGCGGAAATATGGCGATGCCGAATTTTACAAAGCAACAAAAGGAGACTCTTATATCCCACGCAAAGGATATGTTCGGCTTTTATTACGATAACGTGACTGAGCGCACAAACCATCTTCCGCCCGATAACGTCCAGCTTTCGCCGGTAAGCGATATCGCCTTGCGAACGTCACCGACAAATATCGGCTTTTATCTCGTTTCGCTTCTTGCGGCGCGCGATTTGGAAATCATCGCCGCAAAGGAGCTTTGCGACCGACTCGAGGGCTCGCTCGATTCTATTGAAAAATTGGAAAAATTCAAGGGAAATCTTTACAATTGGTATTCCTTGACCGATTTGTCGGTTATCGGCGACCGCTATACCTCCTCGGTCGACAGCGGTAATTTTGTAGTTATGCTCGTTGCGCTCAAGGAGGGCTTGCGTGAATATTCACGGGAATGCGAGAGGGTAAATTCGATAATTGCGCGTGTCGAAAAATTAATCAACGAAACCGATTTGACCGTTTTTTACGATAATCGCCGCGCACTGTTTTGCATCGGCATAAGGGGTGACGGACAAAGGGACACAAGCTTTTACGATATGCTTATGAGCGAAGCGAGAATGACCGCCTATTACACCGTCGCAAGCGCGTTCGTGCCGAAAAAGCATTGGCAATCGCTCGGGCGCACTCTAACGCACAAGTCGGGCTATATCGGTATGATGAGCTGGTCGGGTACGGCATTTGAATATTTTATGCCCCAACTGTTTTTGCCGTTATACCGCGATTCGTTTATGTATGAATCGATCGCCTTTGCTCTTGCGGTACAGCGCGGAGAAAACAAAATTTGGGGAGTAAGCGAAAGCGGCTTTTATTCGTTCGACAGCGAAATGCGTTATCAATACAAGGCAAACGGCTTGCAAACGCTTGCGCTTCGCCGAATCGGAAGCAACGAAAAAACAATTTCGCCCTATTCGACCTATCTTTCGCTTTGCATCTGCTCGTCGGTCGCGTTAAAGAATCTGCATGAGCTTGAAAACCGCGGAATGTACGGCAAATACGGGCTTTACGAGGCGCTCGACCTCAATATCGACACAAACGGCGTTTGCGTTAAAAGCTATATGGCGCATCACGTCGGAATGAGTATTATCGCAATAATGAACGCGGTCAAGGACAATATCTTCGTTCGCCGATTTATGTCGGATATAAAAATGTCATCCGCCTGCGAGCTGCTTCAGGAAAAGATACCGACCGATGCCCATATTTTTGAAGACGGCGCCCGACGTGAAAACGAATCGAAGCGCCCGATTTCGGCAATAAAAAGCTCGTCGACCGTTCCAAATCTGCAAAGCCCGATTTCGGTCTTGATGTCAAAGGGCGATATGTCGGCAATCGTCACCTCAAGCGGACACGTTGCAATAAACTGCGGTGAACGTGCGATAACCAACACCGTTTTCGACCAAGGCTCTCTGCGTTTTTCCTTGGGCGTGACCTTTTCGCGCTTGGGCGAAGCGTTTGGGTGTGCGCCGCTTTACGGAAAAGAGGGAAACGGCTTTGAAATAAAAGGTGATTCGCTTTCCAATATCGCATCGGGCAGAGATTTTTCGGGCAGAGTGCAATATGCGATGTCAAAAAATTGCAACTGTCTTATAATAAGCACTCGCGCCGAGGCGCTGAAGCGCTATGACGTAACGCTTTCCTTCGAGCCGGTGCTCGAAACAAGCAAAAGGTTTTTGTCGCACGTTTCGTTTTCCCGTCTTTTTATCGAAAGCGAATACGATGCGCAAAAGCGTATTCTTTATTTCCACCGCCGAAGCGGACTTGACGGACAGCATATCTTCACTCTTGCAGTTGCGCCGAGCGACAAAAAGGATTCGTTTTCCTTTCTCACAAGCCGTGAATCGTTAAGCGCCTCCTCGGTTTCGTCACCTCTCGATTATGCCAATATCCCAACGGATAACAAGGTCGGCGCTTGTATCGATCCGCTTTGTCTTGCGCGGTGCACCGATGCCGACGGCGGAAAAACGACCTTTCTTATTACCTGCGGTCAAACCAAGCGCGAATGCGAGCGCAATATCGGTCTTGCTCGTGCAGACAGAACATTCGCGCAATTAAAGCCGCAAAGCGAATTGCAAACCAAGCTTTTAACGGCTCTGCTTTACAAAAAGGGAGAGAGCATAACCGAATCGTTCGGCGAATGCGGAATATCCGACCTTTGGGCAAAGAGCATTTCGGGTGACCATCCGATGGCGGTCGTTTGTATTTCCGAAATCGCAAAAAACCGCACCGAATCGATTCTCGATGCCTTTTTGTCGCTTGCACGCGCAATGATAAAGTGCGAGCTGATTTTTATCGTTTCCGAATCCGACGGGTATAACCGTCCCGTCGAAGGGGCGATTCGCGAATCCTGTGAAAGGGCAGGGGCTATGCAGTATATCGGCAAAAACGGCGGTATTTTCATATTGCGAAGCGAAAGCTTGAGCGCCGATTTAATAAACGCACTTAAAGCTCACGCAAGCTTTTATTACGATTTATCCCGTCCGTCACCGAAAACCGAGCTCGTACCCAGTAAAGAGCATTTTGAAGCGGTAACGGCGCCGCAAAATACAGCTTCGCTCACCCCTCCCGAAAACGCAATAGCATCGGGCAACGGCTTTTTCGCAAACGATTCTTATACCGTCGATAAAAGCGTTATGCCGAACGCGCCCTATTCCTTTGTGCTGACGGGAAAACGCTTTTCGACCGTCGTGACTCAATCGTCGCTCGGATATACCTTTTACGACAATGCGCGCGAGCGCAGAATTTGCTCGTTTTACGGCGATCCGCGTTCGCTTGATAACGGCGAAAGGATTTTTATGCTGTCCAACGGCAAAAAATACGACCTCTGCGCAATATCCTCAAGGGTCGTTTACGAAAAAGGGAAGGCGGTTTATTTCGGCGAGGCAGAGGGCATAAATTACACCCTTACCGTTTGCGTCGACCCGAAATACCCGATAAAGCTCATCCGCGCGCAATACCCGAAAGGGGTTTTAGCCGAAACGCAGTTCGTTATCGAGCCGGTAATGGGCGATTCGGTTGGGCAGGCAAGGAATATATCGTTTATGCGTTTTTCGTCGGGAAGCAATTCGGCAATGCTCTTTCGCAACACCTTCGGAATGACCTTCCCCGAGGGCATCGGCTTTGCGGGCGCTTGCGGAGGAGATTTGAAAATTGAAGAAAAAACCGTTTCCTGCAATTCGAGCGATGCAATATTCTTCATTGGCGCCGCGACAAGCGAATCGGGCGCGAAGAAGATAATTTCGGTAATCAACCGAAAATTCTTCGAAAACTCGCTTCAAAGCGCAATATCGTTTGCCGAATCGTTGATTCCCAAAATAAAAATATCAACGCGCAGTGCGGCGACCGACGCGTTGATGAACTTCTTTTTGCCCTATCAGGTTGCGGCTTGCCGAATGTACGCGCGCGGCTCGTTTTACCAAAGCGGCGGAGCTTACGGCTTCCGCGACCAGCTTCAGGACTGCTTGACGTTGATATATTCCAACCCGAATTTGGTGCGTACCCACATTTTCCGTTGCTGTGCACATCAATATCTCGAGGGTGATGTTATGCATTGGTGGCACACACGGCATATAAACCGCGTGAACAACGGGGTAAGAAGCAAATGCTCGGACGATTTGCTTTATCTTCCTCTTGTTGTTGCCGATTATATCGAAAAAACGAACGATTATGCAATGCTCGACATCGGCGTGCGCTATCTTTCGTCGCCGCCCTTGGGCAAGAAAAACGAAAGATATGAGTTGCCAACGCGAACGGACGTTAAGGAAAACGTTTATTTGCATTGCCTGCGCGCATTGTCGCGTGCCGAGCAAACGGGAAAGCACGGGCTTATCCTTATGGGCTCGTGCGATTGGAACGATGCATTTTCGCTCGTCGGCGAAAAGGGTGTGGGCGAAAGCGTTTTTTCAACCCTGCTTTTCATCATCGTTGCCGAAAGGTTTATTCCCATCGCCGAATCGCGTAATGATTACGAAACCGCAAACCATTACCGCGAAACGGTAAAATCGCTTCGCCGAGCGGTCGAAGAAAACGCATTCTTCGGCGACAGATATGCGCGCGCATTTTGTGACGACGGCAAAATTTTGGGCATCGAGGGCTGTAAGGAATGTGAAATCGACATTCTTTCACAAGCGTTTGCCGCATTGGCAGGGCTGAATAAGGACCGCGTGAAAATCGCCCTGCAAACTGCGTTTTCAAAGCTTTTTGATAGCAAAAACAAGATATTCAAGCTGTTTTCGCCTCCGTTTGTCAACGGCAAGGCGCGTGTCGGATATATCCGCGGTTACGTTGCGGGCATCCGTGAAAACGGCGGTCAATATACCCACGGAGCGCTTTGGGGAGCTCTCGGATTTCTTGCCGTCGGTATGACCGAGGAGGCATTGACGGTGCTTGAATGCGCTAACCCCGCAACGCGTTGCGCCGATAAAGACCTTGCGCACCGATATAAGACCGAACCCTATGCCATCGCCGCGGATATCTATTCGGGCAGCTTTTCGGGCAGAGGCGGTTGGAGCTGGTACACGGGCGCGGCATCGTGGTTTTACCGCATTATGCTCGAGCATATACTCGGCTTGAAATTCGGCGCAGACCAAACGTTGCTGTCCGCTTCGCCGTTAATCGCGTTTAAAGCCGAAATAACGCTCGGTCAGGCGAGGCTGTATATTTCATCCTCGCGCGATACGGCAATTGCCACCATAAACGGCGAAGAAGTATCCTTCCCGTTAAGGCTTCAAGACGGCGAGTATTTCATCCGCCTGCCGATAAAGGAATAAAAAATAAGGGCTACCGACCGATTTAGGCGCGGTAGCCCTTTGCAATATAAAGCTGTTTTGGAAAACAAACGGCCGCAAAAAGCATCGTGCTTTGCAACGGTTTATATATTCATTCCAACGGCAACAGTAATTTTTCGATTTCGGCTTGATATTCAAGCTCGTGTAAGTTGTTCGCGTTTATCGGCAAGCCTTGTAATTTGATTATTCCGTTTTCAAAATCAAACTGTTCGAACTTCTTTTTTGCCTTTTTTATTTTTCTAAAACCAATTCTATCGATTATATCGTCAGACCAATAATTCATCCAATGTACGTTTGTAGGTAACCCGTTAACCATAAAATGCTCATCGCTGTTATAAGCGCAATTATTGACAATAGCGCCCCAAAACGGTTTGAAGACCGCAACACTTTTTTCAAAAAGCGTTTCGATTAATCTTGCCGATTCCTCATCATACATTTTATAATCAAGTGCGATATTAACAATAAGGGAATTAATGTATTTAGTATCCTTTACACCGACTCTCATAAGGTAGCCAAATGCAGAATCGTCTTTCATGGAAGAAAATAAACCCAAGCTAACGCCTAATTCGGGACATTCTTTATAATTCACCTTCAACACTTTGCGTTGCAGATAAGAAGCAATTTCGTCGCAACTCAAAACAAATGGTTTTGCTGAAGATTTTCTATTGCTTGTATAAAAGTTAGGTCTGTATTGTTCGGGCAGATCATAAAAAATCGATAGAGTGTCAACTGTGTTTCGGACAATTTCCGTAAATTGCGTATCTGATGATAACGGTTTTTTCCATAATATGATTGTATGGTGCTGGTATTTATGTTCTTGCATTCTTCTGCTTTTAGTTCCTATTCGTATGACTCGTTTTAAGATTGTGTTTCTTTTTTTAACTTTTCCTGTTCGCTTACCGAAATAAAGGCGAAAATATAGGTGTAAAGCACGATACCCAAATAAAAAAGCACGGTTTTGAAAATTACGTTTGCCGAAAAAGTGGCAAGCCCGCGTTCAATCATTAGCGCGAAAAATATCAACGCAAGTATCAAAACAATGGTTTTGATGAAATACATCGGCTTCATTTTTTTCTTGATTCCCAAAATTATCCACGCGACAAAAGAGACCAGGTTAATACCCGGTATAAATCTGATCACACGCTGAAGCTTTATCGACATATCTTCACCCCGAAAAATAAAATAGGAGTATATCGCGCGGAAGAAAGAACTGTTAATAAGATATTAAAAAACATTTGCTATTATTAATGTAACATATTAAAAAATCCAAGTCAACAGTTTTCGACAAGGGCAAACAGAAAAAATTAAACTATTTTCAAAAAAGTGTTGCAAAAGAAATTTTTTCGTGATATAATATGCCTCGCGACGTTTGTGAGCGTTGCGAAGTATGTATCGAAGCGGGAACGAGGCCGAGCGCACCCGGTGGGTGAAGAAGCGAGGACGAGTTCGTGCAGCGGTCGAAATTATGCGAGCGAAAAGCGAGCGAAGAATTTCGGGCACCGCAAACCGGACATAACGGGGCGTAGACCCGCATAACGAAACATAATAAAGATAACAATCCAATATAATATAAACTATGCAGAGGTATCGAAGCGGTCATAACGGGGCTGACTCGAAAACCGAGTTGTGCTTTGGAAATTCTAACGGCGAAATCCCTTGCAACAAGCAAACTTTTGCATATTTAGCAAACCACCAAAATCGCCTTATCTAATAAATTTCTAATAAAATTCTAATATATTTAATATACGCAGAGGTATCGAAGCGGTCATAACGGGGCTGACTCGAAATCAGTTTGTGGGTTAAACCACACGAGGGTTCGAATCCCTCCCTCTGCGCCAAATGCGGCATCTGCCGCGAAAAGCAGCCGCAGGACTTAGGTGTTCTGCGGCTTTTGTATTTTTACTGAACTATGGAGGCAATAATGTACCATTACTTTGCAAACATCAAAGAAGGTCAAATAAACATTTTAAGAGATGCAACAAGCACAGAGTATAATACCTTAGAGCCTCATGTGCAAAAAATATCAAAGATGCTTATTGATAAAAACAGGATAACCCCTGTTTTGAATGCACATAAAGAATTAACCGATGCAATCTTTAATTTATCCACTGAATTGGAAACAACAGCAGCTCAGACAATTCAAAATAAACTTTCTCAATTCTTATTCGAATTCAAAAAACTAATTGACAATTGGGAAACAGAGTTAAAACGAAAATACGGTAATAAATCCTTTGAATTTAAGTTGTACAAAGATGCTCAAGCCAATGAATACGAAAATCATATGGAATATCGCATTATGTATCGTTTGAGGAATTATGATCAACACTGTGGCTCTATTATTTCAAGAATTACTAGTTATCTTGATCCCCAAGGAAACAAAGACTATCGAATTTTAATGAATCGAGATAATTTGCTTAATAATTTTGACGAATGGAAAAAACCTGAAATTGATCATCTAAGGGCTCAAGATGAATATATTGAAGTTCGACCTTACATTTCACAATTTATGAGTTGTATACTTAATATTTTCGAGAGAATTATGCAGATTCATATAAATGAATCATTGTTAGACTCTTGTGCATTTCTTATTAGTGCTGCAAATGAATTCGACGATGAAGATAACATACACCTTATATCAACCGAGAGCGAATTTAGCAAAGAATATGTCGAGCAAGCTGAATTTCCACTAAACTTTACACACCTTTTTATACCTCTATGCAAAGAGCTTCTTGTAATGCATTTTAAAAACAATGCTGGACCAATAAAAGTCTTATACTACGGAAACGCATATAAACAACGATTAAAAGACTTTGCTTTAGAAATAAAAAAAGAAGCAGCAGATAAAATTTCTTCTTCACACGTAATAGATTTATATGGGCAAAAGTTAATTCGAGCAATTTATATAATCCATTTTGACACAGGAAATCTATATGCTTTGTTTATCGATGCAAAGATAAAACAACCAGAACAAAAAAACATAATAAATACTTGCTCGAAATATCTTCAAGTATTGTGCAAATCCTAAATGCAAACGAGCTTCCATAATTGGAAGCTCGTTTGATTGTTTTTATCCCAACGCCTTACTCATCGCGGCGCCGGTATCTGCTTTCGTTACGGCATCGAGGTGGCTATAGATATTAGCCGTGGTGCTCATATCGCTATGTCCGAGCCATTCCTGGATCTGCTTTGTCGGTACGCCTTAAAGTAAAATGTGTTTTTTCACAAAAAATAAGATGAATCCGCTTCTATTAAATGCATCAAAACAATAAGCGCTAAACGTCGAGTTTGGCGTTTATTGTTTTGATGTATAAGAAAACCCCGCCATAGTGGCGGGGTTCAATTATGGCTAATGCCTATGCATATAAACAGAAAAACTCCGATTGTGCTAAATTAGAAAAGACCTGCCAGTCAAAACAAAAAAACACAATCGGAGGACATTTAAATGTTTGAAAAAAGTCAATTTTAACGCCAGCAATAGTTTAGCACACACGAAATGGAATTGCAAGTATCATATAGTATTTGCGCTAAAGTATCGACGAAAGGTGTTTTTCGAAGAAAAACGCTTGGAGATATTTGACCGAGTAAACAGTTCTATAAATCACCAGCTGCATACTCACAACAGAATTCCAGCAACTACAAGCCCTACTATGATGGGCACATACAATAAGAATTCGGTCGTTGACCACATAATATGGAAAAAGCAGTAGTTGCATCCGTCATATCTATTGAGGGGCATTTCAAACGGTTTTATTTGACCTTGTTTTTCAGGATTGATGAGGTCGTTGTATATTCCTCTGAATTTTCTTTCCTGTTGCAAATAGAATGAATCCAAGAACCAGAAAATAAGGGTAGGCACAATAGCTATATAGATAAACATGTTTGTGCCGTTTCCAGTTTCTGCGTTAATAGATCCCGCATAAAGCGCCAGTAATGCCGAAACAATGGTAAGCATCCATCCTTTCATTTGAAAAGAACACTGGTTCATTCTCGATATGTTGGATTGGATAAATTCCAGATGCTTTACTTGATTTTCGTTAAATTCCATGGTCATACCGCCTTACACATCTTTGGTAATATCATATTGTTCAATCTTGCTTTGAATATCGTAAGCTTTTTGGATATAGCTTTCGGGATCCTTTACAAAATTCTCCCACTTGACAGAAGTGATGTAACTACTGTCGCCGTGATAGATTTTTGAGTTGTTGCTACACACATTAGAATCCGGATCTTTGATATTAAACATATTACTACGCAATATTTTGAACAGAATATCCGTTTTTAAGGTCGTACATTTAGATGTGCAACAAGCATTGTCATAGGTGTAGTAACTATAACTTCCTTGTCTGTCTGGGAGAACAATCGCAAGCATAGCATTGCTGAAGCTCGAAACCATTCTTCCGCTACTATTTTTTCGAGAGACTTCTTTTAGTGAATATGAAATTTCCCAGGGTATCCACTGATCTCGATCCACTTTCCATGTTTCTCTCATTCCAGGAGATATCATCACAATGGTAAGAGTGCTATCGTAGATTCTATCCTTCAGGTTTTTCCAGATTGTATCATCGGAAAGTTTTGACAAGTCCTCACCGTCGTCCTCACCTTTATAGATGTGATCCGAAGTTTCAGAAATATAGTCAGCAAGTTTATCCACATAAGTACGAACAGTGTCTGCAGAGTAGTAATTACCACTTATATTCTTAACATCGGAGTCAGCGTATTTATAAGAAACGAATATTTTGTGACCCATGTACACCTCCGCTATGATAAACATCTTTTTCACATTATATCATAAAATAGA
Organism: Eubacteriales bacterium; assembly: GCA_045636665.1. GTDB lineage: Bacteria > Bacillota > Clostridia > Oscillospirales > CAG-382 > Coliplasma. Next base: position 3,937 of record JAZTXY010000130.1, on the reverse strand, counting down.
GTAAAAGTACAGTCTATTGTTCAAACTTTCTCCAAAAAGTTACAATTTCCTCTGGGACAAAATTCGAAAAATCAAATTCCACATTTTTTACAGAAACCGTATTGTATACCTTTTCGCGTTCTTTTAAAGTTATCAGTTGAGTTTTAAAATGAATAGCCTCTATTAAACACTCTTGATTAGAGCGAATCAAGAGTTTGGCCTTTTGGGGAATTTTAAAGTTTTTTTCTCGCATCTTCGTGTCACCTTTTGCGTATTTTTAGAATATAGTTATGTATGCAGTTTTGTCTAAACAACGCATTTTCATATTTATCTATAAAGCGTCGTTATAAAAATTTTCTAGTTGTCGTATTCAATATTATAGATATATTTTTATATTCGATTTTGTTTAAGAGGCAAATAAGAACAATAATAGAATACACTATTATCATTGACTTTTCATCCCAAAAAAATCTCATTTTTGTCTCATTAAAATCCCATTTTTAGGGGATAGTCTTCATAGCAACGCATCCTCCTTTTGATATTTGCAGCCATTGCTCCGAGCTCATCACTTCGACAATCAACTTCGCCACGAGCATAAACTCTTAACCAAAGTGCTTCTTAACGCAGCTGTAGTATAAAAATTGCAACATTTCAAAATATTTTTATGCAATAGCTTATAAAAACATTGCAGAATTATCCAATATGGATAGATGAGGATTTGAAAATACAAAAACGCATAAAACAAACTGCGGTTTTATTTCACAAGAAAAAGATGAATCCGTTGCTATTAATATAGGTAAAATACCATAAAACAATAAGCGCCAAACGTTGAGTTTAGCACTTATTGTTTTGATTTATATGTCCCAACACAATCTCTTCAAAGATATCCGTCAGTTGATGTTTTACAAGCATTTCTTTCGAAGCACAATACTCAATGAAGCTTGTTTTTACACATATGAAACGGCTACCGATCTTTGCTGACACTATTTTTGAATTTCTACATAATCCGTCTATCCTGCGATAATCTACTCCTATAAGCTCGGCTGCTCTTTTAGTGGTTAATGCATCCGGCTCATCTTTCCACAGTTGTGTTAGATATTGCTTGAAGCGTTGGCTATTATATTCTGTTGGTTCGATTAACCGTTTGGGAGGTGTACAACCAAACATACCTTTTATCTCCATAAGTATATCGGGGTGTTTTTCTATTTGCTTTTTAAATCGTATAGCATCCGCTCGATTTACTTTATATCGATGCGTTTTCTTTCCGGTATCTATTGAAGGTATATATCCGTTGATGATCAAGTACCGCATCTTTCGTTTGGAGATATGTAGGAACTTATATAATTCTTCACCACTCATATATGTTTTCTCCGAATCGTATGCCATATCTTATTCCACCTCCTCAAACACCGTTGCTATTACATTTGCAGTTGCCATTTTATTAGTAGAATCAAGGTGTGCATATATGTTTGCCGTTGTGGATATGTCGGAATGGCCAAGAAAGTTTGACACGTTTATAAGTGGAACCTGCTTATTGATTAATATACTTGCGAAGGTATGACGAAGGTCGTGAAATCTTATATGCCTCATTCCAAGTTTTTCTAATACTACTGCAAAGCGTTGCGTGAGATATGACGGTTTCATCAGTTCACCGAGTTGATTTACACATACATAATCTTCATATTCGGTGCCATAACTACTTCTGAATAAATTCCTATACAGATCTTGTTTCGCTTTTTCTTCTTTTAACATTTCGACAACCATCGGGGGCAGATACAGGGTTCTGCGGCTTGTTTTGTTTTTCATTTCTTCAACCGGGATCAATATTTTCTTGCCATTTTCACTGCATTCTACGATTTTCGTATCGAGAAGCACAGTACTGTCCGCCCAATTGATTCTTGACCACCGCACACCCAACGCTTCGCTTCTTCGCAATCCCATACAAGCTGCTAATACTATTGGAGGGTATATATTTTCAGTGCGTGCCAGTTCCAATAATCTTTTCCATTCTTCTTCGGAATAACTGCTTCCTACGAATTTGTTTTTTCGAGGTCTGTCTACCTTATCAAACGGATTTGTTTCTATGTGGTCATCCTTATACGCTTGACTGAACGCTTTCCTTAATATCGCATGATATCTGATAATGGAATTGGGACATAAGCCGTCGTTGGACATGTATTCATAAAAAGCATCTATATGTTTTTTATTCAGTGTCCCCACGGTTATCTTTGGGTTAGCACAAAAATATGTCTTTATCCGTCCTTCGATCATTCCAATGTAACCGCGCCGAGTATTAAGCTGTAGCTTACACTCATTTTTGGCATACCACATTTGCATATAATCATATACTTTCATGTTACATATGGCATTTTCACTTGGAGCAATAGAGGATAGTTCGTTTGCGAATATCAGTTCTGCTTCTCTTTGGGCTTTCTTAATTTTGCTTTGTGAAGCCCCCTCCTCAAGTCCAAGCGAACGCCAAGCATATTTTCTTTTTCCGTCTATGATGTACTGAATAACCGCGTATAACTTGCCGTTTTTCGCATGTACGCTCGAGGATGATATTTCGGACGTCTTTTGTTCTTTCATTGCAAGCACCCCCGTTTTTGTTCATTGCCGTTATTTTCCAACGTGTACACTGATCGATTTGGAATATGCCACTTGCCTTTTATTTTCAATCCGTTAAGAATTCCTTTCTTAAGCATTGTATAAACTGTCTTTTCGCTTACCGACAAGTACTTTGCGGCTTGTATTACAGTCCAAGCTCTCGGTGACTCTTTTTGGTGTTTTCTTTCTAAATGGGATTCGCCCTTTAACATTGGCATCAGTTCACTTGTTTTAAATCTTTGTACCACATCAACGAATCTGCTATGCATTTCTTCGCGTGAAGCGTTTTCCTTCAAGCATAACTTTCGCCATTTTATATGCCGCTGACCGTTGTATCGATAGTGTATTACTGCATACAAATTCCCGCTTTTGGGATAAATCGATGCGTTGAGTTGAACACATTGTTCATTCATAAATAATCTTCCTTTCGTTGTAATTACCGTTATGTATTTTCGGTAAGACAACACATATCACAAACCTTTTCCAAAGTCCAGCTATTTTCGACAGATTTATCAACTAAAACCATTTCAGGGTTCGTATATAAACTTTTACCTGTCTGTATAAAATGAATAAGTTCGGATTTTGATATCCTTTTTTCTCTCCCTACGGTTATTGCCATCAGTTGGTGCTCATTTATCATCCTATATACAAGAAATTTGCTCACCCGTAACACTTCGGCAACTTCCGTCACACGTAATGCAAAGGGATAATCGCTTAGAGCTATCAAATAATCAGTATAGTCCATTTAATACTCCCGTTGATCTGTTTTTTGTAATTTGTGAACCTGTTGCAATAATTCTATTTGCATGTTTTGAATTTCATAAAGAGCAAAAGTCACCTCGTCGTTTGATTCGTAATCAAACGCAACATTTGATATTATTTTATTAATATCTCTTAAAAGCCGAAGCAAAGGGACAAAATCCTCTGCTCGGCTTTTCTTTGATTGCAGAATCGTTTCTAAAATATAATTACTTACAGACATTTTCCTTTTGTTTGCGCTGTTTACTATATATGATTTTTCATCCTCGGTATATCGAAGCAGCAACGTACAATCGCGATATCTTTTACACTTTTCGTTCATTCTTGCTCTCCAAAATAAGATTCATCCTTAATGCCTCTCATAAAATATTCGACATCCCTTACAGAATTTATAAGCGGATACTTTTTCAGCGCATTATATACGTTAATATGATATTTTCCATTCTTGGATGCACGGGAATCAAGTATTGTGATAACACCGGTGTCCTTTTCTGTTCTTATCAATCTACCTGCACCTTGTCTTAATTTTATAAGCATATTAGGCAAACAAACTTCATTAATGAACTTAGAAATATCTTTGTCCTTCTTTTCT
>JAZTXY010000129.1:0-4472 GCA_045636665.1 Eubacteriales bacterium | reverse complement strand
GGTGCTTTTTTCTTTTCCCGACAAAAATCCTGCAAAACAGTTGACTTTAACGCGATAGTGTGGTACAATTAAAACAATATATCCAATCACTTGTTTAAGAAAGGACTTTTTTATGACGAGCGAACAGATACAAATTCTTATTGCCATGTGCTTTTACATGGCCGCCGTTGTACTTATCGGCGTTTTTTATTCCAAACGCGCAAACCGCAGCTCCGAGGATTATTTCCTTGGCGGCAGATCGCTTGGACCTTGGGTCACGGCGATGAGCGCCGAGGCTTCGGATATGTCGGGCTGGTTGCTTATGGGCTTGCCCGGTGTTGCTTATTGGTGCGGTATTGCCGATGCGGCTTGGACTGCAATCGGTCTTGCAATAGGCACTTACGTCAACTGGCTTATCGTTTCCAAGCGTTTAAGACGTTACAGTATTCGTACTAACGCGATCACCTTGCCCGAATTTTTCTCGAACCGTTTCCGCGAAAAGAAGAAGGTTATTCTTTCGATTTCCGCAGTTTTCATTCTTGTGTTCTTCACCGTTTACGCGGCAAGCTGCTTTGTAACCTGCGGTAAGCTTTTCTCGGCTTTGTTCGGCGCAGATTACGTTGTTATGATGATTATCGGCGCGGTTTTCGTGCTTGCTTACACCTTGCTCGGCGGCTTCCTTGCCGAAAGTATTTCCGACTTTGTTCAGGCAATCATTATGATTGTTGCGCTTGCGGTTATCGTGATTCTCGGTACTATCAGCGCAGGCGGTATCGGTGCGGTTATCGAAAACTCGCAAAATATCCCCGGCTTCCTTGAATTCTTCGGACTTGCTTCTCCCGAGCTTGGCGCCGACGGCGCGCAGGTCGTTGTTGACGGCATCCCTCAATTCGGTGTAGCTGCCGAATACGGCTTGCTTACCGTTTGCTCGACTCTTGCTTGGGGCTTGGGTTACTTCGGTATGCCTCAGGTTCTTCTTCGCTTTATGGCTATCCGCAAGGAAGGCGAATTGAAGCGTTCGCGCCGTATTGCGATGGTTTGGGTTGTTATTTCGCTTGCAGTCGCTGTATTTATCGGTCTTATCGGCAGAACGCTCGAACCGACCGCGCATCTTACCTCGGCGGCTTCCGAAAATATCTTTATCACACTTTCCACGGGCTTGCTCCCCGCAGTGCTTGCCGGATTTGTTATGGCAGGTATCCTTGCCGCAACGATGAGCTCGTCCGACTCTTATCTTCTTATCGCCGCTTCCGCGTTTGCAAAGAATATTTTCCAAGGCGTTTGCAAAAAGAATGCGACCGATAAGCAGGTAATGGTTATGTCGCGTATAACCTTGTTGGTTCTTTCGATTATCGGCGTTATCATCGCTATCGATGAAAACAGCGTTATTTTCCAAATCGTTTCGTTTGCTTGGGCAGGATTCGGCGCGACCTTCGGTCCGCTCGTTCTCTTCTCGCTGTTCTGGAAGCGTACAACGCGCGCAGGCGCGATTGCAGGTATGCTCGGCGGCGGTGGCTTGGTCTTCCTTTGGAAGCTCGTGCTTAAGCCCATGGGCGGCGTTTTCGGTATTTACGAGCTTCTTCCCGCGTTTATCTTCTCGTGCATTTGTATCGTTGCAGTTTCGCTTCTTACAAAGAAGCCGAGCAAGGAGGTTGAAGAAGATTTCGAAGCCGCAAAGAACGGTGTTGCGGAATAAATTAAAACAAAAAAAGAGTCGCGTTGCGGCTCTTTTTTGATGCGTAAAATTTAAAATTATTCGGCGAATTTGAAATCCTTCTTAACGACGCTCATAACGGTTTCGACCTTTTCGTAATGTTCTTCGGGAACAACCAAGGTGATAAGGTAAGCCTTGCCGTAGCGGCAGGCAACGATTTGCTCGTTAATATAGGTTATGTTATTGAGCTTGCCCGAATATTTAACCTTTAAAGCGGGTACGTCGTGAAGATACTTATCGGCTTCGGCATATTCTTCGCTGTCGAGCAGTTTGTAATCGGTATAAATGCCTTGAAGCTGATTTTCGCGTTCTGCCCAATAAGCTTTTGCGGTTTGCGAAACGTCGGAAAGACCGAAGGTAAGAACGGACAAGGTTGCATATTTTGCGTACATTGCGGAATCGTCACAGTCGAATTGGATTTCGATAACGCCGTCGTTACGGATCATCGACCAAAGCTCGGGGTAGGTAAAGCTGTATTCAACCGCTTTGTTGCCTGCGTCAAAGCCTGCGAGCTTAAGTCCGTCGCCTACGATTACTTCATCGCTCGAGCTTGAGCAAGAGCAAAATGTAAACGTCATAATTACGGTGAGTGTTAATATTAAAAGCTTTTTCATTGTTTATTTTCCTCTCTGTTATTTGCGGTCGGTGGTTAAAACCGATTTTGAATCGCCGTTGACGTAATAGACCTTATCGATTTCGGGCAGGTCGCTGATTTCGATTACAACGTAGCCTTCGTCATCGGTTTCCATTGCAGCTCCGCCGAAACCGACGAAGATGGTTATATGAAGGTCGTCATCGACAACCTCATAGGTGAAATCTTTTATTGCGAGCATTTCATCATTCGTTCTGAACCTGCCGCTGAAATTACCGTTTGAATCAAGAACGCGCGAGTTGGAGCTCAGCTCGTTCAGTTCGGCAACTTGGTCGTGATTGTTGTATGCGGTAAAGCTAACGAATGCGATAGCGCACATTATTGCAAGTAAGATAAGGAATATTATCGCTCTGCGCATAAAAATGCTCCTTTCCTTTGCTTATGAGAATACATACGAAAACATTATAACTCTTATTTGCCAAAAACGCAATAGAGAATTATATAAATTTTCGTTACTATTTTATTATAACTTTTTCTTTATTTTTGTCGAATTTTGTGATAGAATAGTCGGGTATTGCAAAAATGAAAGCACAAACGTTTTTGGAGAAATATTCATGACTAATCAAAACACACGAGAAAATCCGCTTGGATACGAGAAGATATCGAAGCTTTTACGCAGCTTTGCGCTTCCGAGTATCGTTGCGATGCTTGTCAGCTCGCTTTACAACATAGTTGACCAGATGTTTATCGGAAACTACGTCGGCAAGCTCGGTAATGCCGCTACGACGGTTGCGTTTCCTCTTACGACGATATGCATTGCCATTTCGGTGCTTGCAGGTGTGGGCGGCGCTTCGCGCTTTTCGATCGAGCTTGGCAAGGGCGACAAGGAGGAGGCAGGGAAGTGCATCGGCAACGCGCTGACGTTTGCCGCTATTTTAAGTATTGCATATTCGGTGCTTGCCTTTGTTTTCAGTGAGCAATTGCTTACGCTTTTCGGCGGAAGCGGTGAAACGCTTCGTCTTGCGATGGAATATTCGAATTTCATCATCCCTGCGATGCCGTTTCTTATTATTTCAAACGTAATGAGCAACTTTATCCGTGCCGACGGCTCTCCCAAGTTTTCGATGGTTTGTATGGTTGTCGGTGCTGTGATAAATATCGGTCTTGACGCGCTTTTCGTTTGCGACTGGGGCTTTGATTGGGGTATGTCGGGTGCCGCGGCGGCAACCGCTATTTCACAGCTTATTTCGTGCGTGATCGCTTTGACGTATTTAAGACGCTTTTCGGCGGTTAAGATCGGCAAAAGCACGTTTGAGCTTCAACCGCGCAAGATGCTTAACATCGCCTCGCTCGGTATGAGCAACTGCGTTAACCAGCTTGCGATTTGCTTGGTTCAAATCGTTATGAATGCTCAGCTTACGACCTATGCGATGAAGGAATTGGCTCAAGCCGATTGGGACACTCCGCTTGCCGCGTTCGGTGTTGTTATGAAGGTCAATTCGATAATCATTTCGGTGTTTGTCGGTATGGCGCAGGGTATGCAACCGATTGCAGGCTTTAACTACGGCGCGAAAAGGTTCGACCGTGTTAAAAGGGTTTGCTTGATTGCCTCGGGTTTTTGCGGAGCCATTGCCACGGTCGGCATAATTTGCTTCCAAATCTTCCCCGAATATATTGTCGGAATGTTCGGCGCAGGCGATGTGTTTTACGAGGAATTTGCCGTTAAGACGATTAGAATATTCCTGCTTATGGTTCCTGCAACGGGTGTGCAGATGACTATTTCAAACTTCTTCTCGGCAATCGGAAAGCCGACGCGCGGCGTAATACTTTCGCTTACCCGTCAGGTTTTGCTTATCGTTCCGTTGCTTTTGATCATCCCCTTGTTTTTGGGACTCGACGGTGTGCTTTATGCCGCACCGATAACCGATTTCCTTGCATTCCTGCTTGCGGTGGTTTTTGCGATATTTGAATTCAAACGCCCCGAATATAAAAATCGTTAAGCTTACAACAAAACAAAAGGACTTGCGTAGCGCAAGTCCTTTTTTGATGCCTTTTGATTATTCGCCGATGGTGTAGGTGCCCATAACGTGGCGCTTGATAAGAATGTAGTCATACTTTTCAACGCCGTCCTTGCCGTTAACGTCAGCAGCCTTTTGCTGTGCGTCGGTAAGGTCCAAGGTGCCCATA
>JAZTXY010000128.1:0-14296 GCA_045636665.1 Eubacteriales bacterium | reverse complement strand
TATGAAAATCTCGGCTGACACGCCCTGTGCCTTGTCATTTGACACCGGTGCGGAAATCCCGTACATTGCAGATTACTGCCACGTTCCCGAGGATAAGCTTAGCCGCGACGGAAGTGTTACGCTCGACGGCGAGGAGCTTGTTAAGTTCCACCGCCATATAATCGATAACGCGCCCGTTTTTATCACCTACGCAGGCGAAGCGGATTTTGAATACGTGCAGGAATGCGTTAATGCGCATCTCCGATTCAAGCCGCGTGAAAACAAGCTTCCCGAATCGGTTATTCACAACCATTGCGGAGAGCTTTTGCGCGTTTCCGAGGAAATGGAAATGGAACAAACCGTTCTTATTCTCGGATTTACGACCGAAGTGGCAAACACAGCCAAAAAACGCGCCATCCTTACCGTTTACGACGAAATTTTCGGTGGCTCGCCCGCAAGCAAGCTTTTTATGAACGTACGCGAAAAGGAAGGGCTTTGCTATTACTGCTCGTCATATCCTGCGGCAAGGAAAAACATCATCTTCGTTTCGTGCGGACTTGAGCAGGGTGTCGAGGACAAAGCGACCGACGCCATTTTCAACGAGGTTAACGAAATGAAAATCGGCAACTTCAGCGAGGATGATCTTACCAATGCGAAAAATTCGATAATCCGCGCGCTTAAAAGCTTTGAAGCCGACCTTAATTCGATAAACGGCTATCTGCTCTCGCAGATACTCAACAAGGATGCAACGACAGTTGAACAAAATATCGAGCTTATTTTGTCGGTAACCCGTGACGAGGTCATCGAATTTGCAAAAACCGTTACCCCCGAACTTGTTTATACCCTCAGAGGTGCAAATGAATAATTTCATCACCGTTGAAAATAAAGAGCTAAAAGAAAAATATTACTTTAAAAAGCTTGATAACGGCTTTAAAATAACCGTTATTCCAAAAGCTTCGCCGTCGTTTCACGCATCGGTCTGTTGCAATTTCGGCGGAGCGGACACCGAATATAAAAAAGGTGACGTAACCTATACCCTCCCTGCAGGCACCGCCCACTTTTTGGAGCATAAGATGTTTGAAAACGAAGACGGAAGCGATTTGTTTTTGGATTTCGACCGATTTGGCGGAAACGCAAACGCGGCAACGTCGTTTGAAAACACCTGCTATTACTTTTCCTGCACCGATAATTTTTATGAAAACCTCGATGTATTGCTGAAATCCGTGTCAAGCGTTCATTTCAGCGATGAATCGGTCGATAAGGAAAGAAAGATTATCGCGCGTGAAATAACGATGTACGAGGATATCCCGTTATCCACCGTAACCAGAAATCTTTATAAATCGCTCTATTTCTCTCACCCGACAATCAAGCCGGTTTCGGGTACGCTTGAAAGCATTGAAGAAATTACAAAGGAAACGCTTTTAAGGGCATATAACGATTTTTACGTTCCTAACAACCTTTCGCTTTGTATTTGCGGAATAGTCGACCTTGAAAGAGTAACGGAAGCGGTTACCCGTTATTTCCCCAACAAATCCGACAAACGCCCCGAAACGATATTTAGATCCGAGCCGTTGACGGTCGCAAAAAAGCAAAATACAGAATATTCATCGGTCGCAAGCGCGCTTTACTGCATCGGCATTAAATGCACGCCCGATTCGACCGACGATTTGCAATCCTACCGCAAAGCGCTTGCGATGAGAATCGCCATTTCGCTCACCTTCGGCAGAGCAAGTGATTTTTACTGCAACAATTATGAAAACGGATTGCTGAACGAACGCTTTTATGCAGGATACACGCAATCGCGCCATGCGTCGCACGTTGTGATTTCGGGAAGCGGAAACGAATATGAAAAAATTCAAGAGCTTGCATTAAAGGAGCTTGAATACCGCAAAAAGGTGTTTTTCACAGATGAACAGGTTTTGCGCGAGAAAAAGGCGGCTTATGCCGAAAGCATTACCGTTTTCGATTCAGACGAGGATTTCACTTCGTCGTTGGCGGCAAGCGCTCACTTGAATTATGACGAATTCGATTGTTTAAAGGTGCTTCGTGAAATCACTTACGAGGAAATCAAATCGGCGCTTGAATCAATCGACCTTACAAACTTCGCTATAAGCGTAATTAAGAAAGGATAGTGTATATGAACAGAGTTGCATTCCCCGGATTGGGCTGGGAATTTAACATCGACGAAAATGCGTTTTCAATCTTCGGACTCGAAATTAAATGGTACGGAATTATCATCACGACCGGCATTTTACTCGCCTTTTTAATGTTTTACCGCTTTGCGACCAAAAAAGAGGACTTTATCGGCGATTCCATTTTCAACGTTATGCTTCTCGTTCTCCCCGTTGCAATAATCGGCGCAAGATTCTTCTACGTTATAACCTCTTGGGAAAAATTTCAAGATAAAAGCTTTTGGGACATTGTAAACATCCGCAACGGCGGTATCGCGATATACGGCGCGATAATTTTCGGTCTTATTGCGGTGCTTGTTTATAACAAGGTCAAAAAGACAAGCTCGCTTTCGATGCTCGATGCACTTGCTCCCGCGGTTATGCTCGGTCAAATCATCGGCAGATGGGGCAATTTTATAAACGCCGAAGCATACGGCTGGTCGGCAGGCGTTGATACGCTTCCTTGGAGAATGGAGCTTGACAACGTAGTCGTTGACGGTCAGCGCTTGGGCACTGCCGCAGTACACCCGACCTTCCTTTATGAATCGCTTTGGAATTTGATCGGTCTTGCGATAATCGTATTTATCGTTTACCGCAAAAAGAAGTTCAACGGTCAGGTTTTCTTTGCTTACCTCGGCTGGTACGGACTTGGCAGAGCATATATCGAAACTCTCCGCGCCGACAGTCTTTATCTTGTAGGCGAGCTTAAATTCTCGGTTTTCGTAGGTATCGCCTGCGTTATCGCCGCAATTATCGGCGAAATCGTGCTTTACAGAAGATATAAAGAAGAAAAGCTTGAGATGTCGGAATATAAATCCTCGTTCGAAACAATAAAAATCGCGCTCGCAAACGAACAGGATGCGCTAAATGCTCAAAGCGTTGAAGACGTTGAATCGGAAGAAGCCGAAGCGCTTGACGAAAACGAAGAAATCGACGAAGATGACGAAGAAACCTTGAAAGAACAGGACATGCTCGACGGCGACGTCGATGATATCGAAGAAGAACCCACGGAGGAATAAAAAATGAACATAATCGACGGAAAAGCTATATCCGCAAAATGCAAGGCGGAAACCGCAGAAGAAATTAAGGCGATTACCGCAAGCGGCTTGCGCGCTCCTTGTCTTGCGGTTATCCTTGTAGGCGACGACCCTGCAAGCGCAGTTTACGTACGCAACAAAAAAAGAGCTTGCGAAGCGGTTGGCATCACAAGTCTTGAATATCTTCTTTCTGCTGACGAAACCGAAGAAAAGCTGCTTGAGCTTATCGATTTCCTTAATAAAGACGAATCGGTGGATGGCATACTCGTTCAGATGCCCGTACCCAAGCACATCGACCCCGACAAGGTTATCGAGGCAATCCACCCCGATAAAGACGTCGACGCTTTCCACGCTTATAACGTCGGTAAGCTTTTCACGGGCGCACCCCGATTCCAGCCCTGCACCCCCGCAGGCGTAATGCGTTTGCTTAAGGAATCGAACGTTGACGTTTCGGGCAAGAATTGCGTTGTTGTCGGCAGAAGCAATATCGTCGGCAAGCCCATGGGCGCGCTTTTGCTTGCGGAAAACGGAACCGTTACCATTTGTCACTCGCGCACAAAGGACCTTGCTTCGTTTACCCGTAACGCCGATATTTTGATTGCCGCTGTCGGCAAGCCTCAAATGATAACCGGCGATATGGTTAAGGAGGGCGCAGTGCTTATCGACGTCGGTATAAACCGCGTTGGCGACAAGCTTGTCGGCGACCTTGAGTTTGATACCTGCGCCGAAAAAGCATCCTATATCACTCCTGTTCCCGGCGGTGTTGGCCCTATGACGATTGCAATTCTTATGCAAAACACCCTCACCTCGTTTAAGATGAGATTTAATTTAGAATAATAAAAAGGACAGAGAACGAAAAAAGTTCTCTGTCCTTTGTTTATTTCTTGAAAATTTTCGCCTTGATGCCCGACCAAAGCAAAATAATGATTTGTCCGGGGATGCCAATAAGGAATATAGGCCAATAACCGAAATCGCCGATAGTCAGATAAATGCTCGCAAGCAGAGTCCAAACGAGGCAGGTGATGTAAAAGAAGTTAAGCTTCTTACGTCCCCATATCGAATTGAAAACAATAAGCAAGATCGAGCAAACAGGCAAGCAGTAAACGTACACAAGCCAAGCGTTGCTTATTTCAGTTGCAAGCAAAAGAGAAACGAATGCGACGGTTGCGATCAAAAAGGTGAGCGCACAGCTAAGGGACGCGATAAGCACACGGTTCTTTTTAAGCTGATGCGGAGCGCTAAGCGCTGTCGATTTAAGCGGATGCACTTCCTCTAAAAGATAGTCGACGGTAACGCCAAACATATCGGCAATAGATTTCAAAACAACAACGTCGGGTATCGATTCGCCACGCTCCCATTTTGAAACCGCTTTGTCGGAATAGTTCAATTTTTCGGCAAGCTCGGCTTGTGTAAGCGGAACAGCCTTGCGTAATTCGGTAATATTATTTGCTATAATTCTTTTGTAATCGGTCATTCAACAAGCACATCCTTTGTTATATCATAACACATCGTTTTTTTCTTGTCAAGTCGCAAAGTCCTTGATTTTCCAAGGTTTTCTACCGTTGGTAGAGTAGTAGAAAAATCGCTCTACTGTTAAAAACACACACGGGAGGGTGTGCGCACTCGTGAGTAGGTGGACTTTTTACCATTTTGCGGGTATTATAAGGTTGCTGTTTGGCGATATGCCCGACCACAAAACCCGAAAGGATGAAGCAACTTGAAAAAAATTAAAATCTACGGTGATTCGATACTCAAAGGCGTAATGTATAACGAGGAATTAAAGCGTTATAAGCTTTTCGGCTATCGCTTTGACGAATTGGCAGAAAACGGCATTGAGGTTGAAAACAACTGCAAAATGGGCGCGACCGTTGACCAGGGCTTGGAAATAATGAAGGCTACTCTTGACGATTGCGACGAGGACACCGTTGTTTTGCTTGAATACGGCGGAAACGATTGCAACTATAACTGGTCTGCCGTCGCCGAAAATCCCAAGGGCGAATATTTTCCCAACACGCCCGAGGATAAATTTACCGAAACCTATTTAAAATTGGTTGAATATGCGCGTAATAAGGGCGCAAAGGTTGCGATATGCACTCTTGTCCCTATCGATTCCGAGCGTTTTATTAATTGGGTAACCAAAGGACTCAATTATGAAAACGTCATCAAGTGGATGGGCGATATTAACCGCATTGCGCGTTGGCAGGAATATTACAGCCGCCTTTCCGAAAAGGTGGCGCATATTGCAAACTGTGCGATACTCGACCTTCGCTCGATATTTAAAGGCAGTATGGGCAATATGCTCGGTATCGACGGAATGCACCCCAGCGCCGAGGGCCACACCGTTATCCGCGAAGCATTGCAAAAGAAAATACTTGCGGCGACCGTTTAAAAGCACTCTCTGCTTCAACTAAACGATGCAAAGAATCCGCTACAGTTACCGCTATAATGATTACAGCGGTGTATTTATGCCGACGGCAACGCGATGCGCTTCACCGACACGATAGAGGCATACAAGGGCGTTACCGACGGAGATATAGTTATTATACTTTTCGCCGTTTTATCACGCTTATCGTCTACTCCGCTCAGGATGCGATAATTTATAAGTAAACAAATAGCGAGGTGAAGCTGTATGAATTATTTTTTGTATGTACTTTTTCTTTTATTCTTTGCAATAATCTGCATTGCACCGGCCATTTGGTTTATTGTAAGTCTTATTATGTTCATAAAGCACAAGAATTACCCCTACGACCGAAAGGTTTGGCGCGACAACCTTATCGCATCTTCAATAGTCGTTTCGGCAATCTTTTCGTTTCTGCTTTTAATCGAAAACCTTGCCACGCAGGTGGTAAGCAATATGTAATTATGAAAACAAAAACATTCCTAACAATACTCTATTCTATTATCGCGTTAGGGGTTTTACTCACCGTCGCCCACGCGATTTATGCCGTTTATATGTACGGAAACTCCTCGATAATTCATTTCGTTTCGAGGGAGCTGTGGTGATAATGAGAAAATCAAGGCAGATACTTATACTGATACTTACCGCAACGGTATTTTTGTGCCTCAACGGCGGTGTTTACGCGCTCTTCACCCAACGCTGCGGAAACAATTTCGACACACGCATCATCGAGCCCGAGCGTTATCTTCCCTTCGATGCTAACGCAGGATACACCCGAGTCGATTCGGATTTCGAGCTTGACGGAGATATTCCCGTCATCGACGGTGCGGCGGCATTGGTGCCCGTTTATTCGTCGATTGTCGATTCGGTATATCCGCAGGAATCGGTCAAGTTCGATACAGAAGCAAAGAAGTATGCCGATGACAGTGCAATTCGCTTCACCGACACGATAGAGGCATACAAGGGCGTTACCGACGGAACGGTCGATTTAATCCTTTGCGCCGCACCTTCGGAGCAACAAAAGCAATATGCAAAGGACCAAGGCGTCGAATTGGTTTACGTACCCGTCGGATACGAAGCGTTTGTTTTCTTCGTAAACGAAAACAACCCCGTGGAAAACCTTACGGTTTCGCAGATAAAGGATATTTATGCAGGCGAAATAACGAATTGGGCAGACGTCGGCGGTGCAGACCGCGAGATCAATCCGCTTGACCGTCCCGAAGGAAGCGGAAGCCAAACGGTTATGCTTAAATTTATGGGCGACCGCGAGATAAAAAAGAATCCGCTTGGAATCTTCGGCGGTGCTATTGGCTTTTCGTTTAGGTTTTACGTCGAGGGCGTTGTCGCAAACGGCGGAATCAAGCTCCTTTCGGTCAACGGAATCGAGCCGACCGAGGAGAATATCCGCAATGGCAGTTATCCGATAATCTACCAATTTTATGCCGTATACCGCAAGGATAACCAAAACGAAAACGTACATACGCTTGTCGACTTTATTCTTTCCGAGGACGGACAGAAAATAATCGACGAAAACGGCTATACCCCTATAAAATAGCAAAAACCTCCTCGTTTGAGGAGGTTTAATGTTTAATAATCGACAATAATAACAAAAAAATATGATAATATAGTAAAAAAGTGCTTGCAAAAATAAAAAAGATGTGTTATACTGTTTTGTACACTGAGATTCACGCTTCATCCGCGAGTTTGTTTTGTAGGAAAACAGAACAGACCTTTTTTGTTTCCCCAGAGAGGTATTTTCATATGAGGTTCGCAATAGGCGATTTGATTTTTTACGGAGAATCCGGCACCTGCCGTGTCGAGGAAATTGTTGAAAGGGAATTTTTAGGCGAAATTCGGACCTGCTACAGGTTATGTCCCATTTACCAAAGCTGTACGATTTTCACCCCCGCAGACAGCGAAACTGTTTTTATGCGTAATATCCTTTCTCGCGAAGAGGCTCAGGCGGTTATCGATTCGATTGAAACGATCGAGCCCGAAATTACAAAATCCACCTCCCCGCGTGAGCTTACCGACAAATACGACAAAATGATTAAAACGCACGACTGCAACGAATATATGAAGTTTGTCGTTTCGTTCCACAAAAAGAAAAAACTCTTGTCCGAACAAAAAAAGAAGGTGTCGGCTATCGACGAACGCTTTCTTAAGAAGGTAGAAGACCTTCTTTACGGCGAGCTTGCCGCCGCACTCGGATTGGACAAGATATCCGCAAAATTACTTATACAGGAAAGAGTACATTCTCTTTAGTGTAATCTCCTCTTATAAAAAACGGCTTGGTTTTCCAAGCCGTTTTTGCTTTGCACTGTTTCCCTGCCCAAAAACAAAAGGACGTCCGAAGACGTCCTTTTTTAATTTGATTCACATAAAAATCCGCGACCACTGTGTTGTGCCGATTGAATTTTCACCCGAACGGCGTAGCAGAGTGGATGCAGATTGCAGAAACGTGTACCACCACAACAAAAGGGTAGCCTAAGCTACCCTTCTTATGATCAATTCCATAAAAATCCGCGACATGCGCGTGGATTTTTATTCCTTAGATGTTCGCGAATCCGGACATTTATGCACGGATTCGGCGCGAGCGCACGAACATCACGAAAGCCGACCAAAACGCTTGCGTTTTGTGTCGAGAGCGAAGCGCCTTCGGGGTCCCCGAAAATGCTTGTCATTTTTGGGGAGTTTTACAGAACACCCTGAGCCTTCATAGCATCAGCAACCTTCAAGAAGCCGGCGATGTTTGCGCCTGCAACGAGGTTGTCTTCGCTGGAAGCATATTCCTTTGCTGCAGCGGATGCGTTTTCAAAGATGCCGTTCATAATGCCGTGAAGCTTTTCATCAACCTCTTCAAAGGTCCAAGAAAGTCTCATGCTGTTCTGGCTCATTTCAAGACCGCTGGTTGCAACGCCGCCTGCGTTTGCAGCCTTTGCAGGGCCAAAATAGATGCCGTTATTAAGGAATGCTTCGATTGCTTCGGGAGTGGAGGGCATATTTGCGCCTTCTGCAACATATTTTACGCCGTTAGCGATAAGTGCCTTTGCATCGTCGCCGTTAAGCTCGTTTTGGGTAGCACAGGGAAGCGCAATATCGCACTTGATGGTCCAAATACCCTTACCTTCGGTATAGGTAGCGCCTTCAACACGGTCAGCATATTCCTTGATTCTGCCGCGTTCAACTTCCTTGATTTGCTTAACAACGTCAAGATTGATGCCGTTGGGATCGTAAACGTAGCCGTTGGAGTCGCTCATTGCAACAACCTTTGCGCCGAGCTGAGTTGCCTTTTCACAAGCGTAAATTGCAACGTTACCCGAACCGCTTACTACAACGATTTTATCCTTAAAGCTATCGCCCTTCTTTTTGAGCATATTGTCGGTGAAGTAGCAAAGACCGTAACCGGTAGCCTGCTTTCTTGCGAGCGAGCCGCCATAGGAAAGACCCTTGCCGGTGAGAACGCCGGTAAATTCATCGCGGATGCGCTTGTATTGACCGAACATATAACCAACTTCTCTTGCGCCAACGCCGATGTCACCTGCGGGAACGTCGGTATCGGGACCGAGGTACTTTTGAAGCTCGGTCATAAACGCTTGGCAGAAACGCATAATTTCGTTGTCGGACTTGCCCTTGGGGTCAAAGTCTGCGCCGCCCTTACCGCCGCCCATGGGAAGACCGGTAAGAGAGTTCTTAAAGGTTTGTTCGAAGCCGAGGAACTTGATTACGGACGAGCAAACGCTGGGGTGGAAACGGCAACCGCCCTTGTAAGGGCCGATAGCGCTGTTGAACTGAACGCGGAAGCCGCGGTTTACCTGAACACAGCCGTTATCGTCAACCCAAGCAACACGGAACTGAATGAAACGTTCGGGTTCAACGATACGGTCCATAATACCTGCCTTAACGAGGTCGGGACGCTTTTCGATAACGGGAGCGAGAGATTCAAAAACCTCGCCTACTGCCTGCAAAAATTCCTTTTCGCCTGCGTTACGCTTTTCTACCTGAGCGTAAAGATTTTGAAGATATTGATTGTTAAACTGCATAATTATTTCCTCCGATAAGAAATAAAACTTAATTTAATGAGTTATTATACAATGCTTTATGCAAGATTTCAATAGGGTTCTTGCATATTTCATTTAATTTTTTCCAATGAAATGCGTTTTTTTGCAACGTCTACGTCGATAACTCTCACTTTGATAATGTCGCCAACCTTTACAACGTCGCTTGCGCGTTTAACGAACTTGTTGCTGAGCTTCGAAATGTGAACCAAGCCGTCCTGATGCACGCCGATATCGACAAACGCGCCGAAGTCGGCTACGTTACGGACGGTACCGACAAATTCCATACCCGTCTTAAGCGAGGAAATATCCATCGCATCGGTACGGAGGATTTGAGGAGGAAGCTCGTCACGGGGGTCGCGGCCGGGCTTGATAAGCTCGGAAACGATATCGTTAAGTGTGGGCACGCCGATATTAAGTTCGTCAGCGACCGATTGTACACCCTTTTCCTCAAGTCTTGTACGAATCTCGCCGAGATTACGTGCGCGAACGTCTTCTCTGCCATATCCGAGCAGCTTAAGGAGCGAATATGCCGCCTCGTAGCTTTCGGGGTGGACCGAGGTATTATCCAAAACCTCGGCGCTTTCGGGCACACGCAGGAACCCGACGCATTGCTTATAAGCCTTTTCGCCAATGCCCTTTACCTTTAAAAGCTCGCTTCTCGTTTTAAAGCGCGAAACTGTGGTTCTGTATTCATAAATGCTTTTTGCAATCTTGGAGTTGATACCCGCAATATGCGAAAGAAGGCTTACCGACGCGGTATTAAGGTCTGCGCCAACGCCCGAAACGCAGGATTCAACAACGCCCGAAAGCGAGGAATCGAGCGCCTTTTGCTCCATATCGTGCTGATACTGACCAACGCCGATAGCTTTGGGGTCGATTTTTACCAATTCCGCAAGCGGATCCTGCAAACGGCGAGCGATCGAAACCGCGCTACGAAGCGAAACGTCGAACTGGGGGAATTCCTCACTCGCAAGCTTGCTCGCAGAATAAACCGAAGCGCCTGCCTCGTTGGTCATAATATAGCTGACGGGACGGTCGATTTCCTTGATCATATCGGCAACGAAAATTTCGCTTTCCTTCGATGCGGTGCCGTTACCGATAGAAATAATGTCGACCTTGTGCTTGTTGATAAGCGATTTAAGCTTCGCCTTTGCTTCATCGGTCTTGTTTTGGGGAGGTGTCGGATAAACGACGGTGGTATCCAAAACGTCGCCGACGTCGTTTACTATTGCAATCTTACAGCCGGTTCTGTATGCAGGGTCAAAGCCCATAACGACCTTGCCGCGTACGGGAGGAAGCATAAGAAGGTTTTTAAGGTTTTCACCAAAAACGCGAATCGCCTGCTCTTGTGCGTTTTCGGTTATGGTGTTACGCATTTCGGTTTGAACCGAAGGTGCGATAAGACGCTCGTAAGCATCGTCGGTCGCCTCGCGCACGAAATCGGTGCTCGAGCATTCACGCGCAGAAAGCATCTGACCGCGAAGGTAATCGAAAATCTGTTGCTTGTCAACCTCGACCTTAACCGAAAGGATGCCTTCCTTTTCGCCTCTGTCGACCGCCAAAACGCGGTGAGACGGCATTTTGGCAAGCGGCTCGTTATAGTCGTAATAAAGACGGTAAACACTGTCCTCCTCGGTTTTCGCCTTTGAAACGAGGTTGCCCGAACGATAGGTAAATTCGCGTATCCACTTGCGGAATTCGGCATTATCCGAAACACGCTCGGCAATAATATCCTTTGCGCCGCCCAACGCGTCGGTTGCAGTATTTATCTTCTTTTCGGGGTTGAGATAGTTTTCCGCCTCGGCAACTATATCAATATCCTTTTTCTGCTCAAGCATAAGCTCGGCAAGAGGCGTAAGACCTGCTTCAGCCGCAATGCTCGCACGGGTGCGGCGCTTGGGACGGTAGGGGCGGTAAATATCCTCAAGCTCGGAAAGTGTTTGCGCGTTTTCGATAGCGTTGACAAGCTCCTCGGTGAGCTTACCCTGCTCGTCGATAAGACGTTGAACGTCTGCGCGTCTTGCATCGAGCGCGCGGTAGAATTCAAGCTTTTCGCCAAGCTCGCGCAATTTTTCATCGTCAAGCGAGCCTGTCGCTTCCTTACGGTAACGCGCGATAAAGGGTATCGTATTGCCCTCATCGATAAGCGCAACCGCCGCCTCGACCTGCTTTACTCGTATTTTTAATTCCTCTGCTATTTTTGCTATTATGTCCATTCGAAATAATCCTTCCAAATTTTGCTATTTTATATTATATCACGAAAACCTTTATTTGTAAAGAAAAACAACAACGGAAGCCAACTTCTTTTAAAGAAATCGTCTTCCGTTTTTCGCGTTATTTAAGCTTGTTTCCGCATTTGGTGCAGAATGATGCGGTTATCTGCATTTTGTTTCCGCACTTGGTGCAAAAGATATGGTCGCGGCTTTGCTGTGTCTGTTGCGGCTGTCCGTATGCAGAGGAAGCGTTGGGGTTGGGCGCATACGCCGCCGTACCGATAGCAATTCCGCCGTTGTTAATTATCATCGTTTCGATATAACGAACGCGTCCGCCAAGAACGCTTTTCGGAATCGCGCCGATTGCTCCGTCGATTCCCATTTCACCCGCATAAACGCCGGGAAGAACCGCAAACTTTACCCAAGCTTCAATTACGATATGATTTTGGTCGGTCATTATCTTTATAAAGGTCGGGCCGGTTGCAAGACCTTTACCCTTTTTATAAAGGTTTTCACCCTCGTAATCCAGATATTCATATCCCTCGCTAAGCATATATTGATGAATATCCGCAAAAAGCTGTTCGTGGATAGGATGATTGAATTTGAACTCGTTATGATATCTTGCCATGGTTTTTCACCTTTTTTATCTTTTTTCTGCGGAAACAACGTATAGCGCGCTTCCGTCTACGCGGAATTTAATTTCAAAATCGCCGTATTCCATTCCGTAAACGCGTGATGCATCGTCGTGATATTGCGGACGCGGGTCACGGGCGAGAAGCTCGGTCAAGGCATTCCTTTTTTCGAGCGAAAGCTTGTTCAATGCGCCGCTTTCATCGATAACCTCAAGCGTTTTTCCGCCGTCGGGCGCAAATCCGCCAATCGCGTCCCCGATCGAATCGGCATAAGGCAAATAGGGCTTTATGTCATATATCGGGGTGCCGTTCATAAGGTCGGCTCCCGAAACGGTTATAACGTCACCCAAGCCCTCGCGGTGCTCGATACGCACCAACTTCACGCAGGAAAGCGCAAGACTGTTGGGTCTGTAAGGAGAACGCGTTGCGAAAACGCCGACACGCTCGTTACCGCCCAATCTCGGCGGACGTACCGTGGGCGACCAATTGTCCTTGCGCGCCTCCGAAAAGCTCCAAATAAGCCATATATGCGAAAAATCGGTTATTCCGCGCAACGCATCGGAAACGCGGTATTCGGGCGTGAAAACGATTTTCGAAAGGAGCGAATTGGCCAATCCGCTCTGCCTCGGCACACCGAATTTTGTTTTAAGGTCGTTATGTATGTATGCTATAGGTTTTATAACGTATTCGTCCATAAAAGCACCTGCTTTGCAGTCTTATCCTTGCATAAGAGTAACGATTATCTCGACCATTTTTTCCATAGAGTTTATGGGAATAAATTCGTGAACGCCGTGGAAATTCGCGCCGCCTGTCGAAAGGTTCGGGCAAGGAAGCCCCTCGAAGGAAAGGCGCGCGCCGTCGGTACCGCCGCGGATGGCAACGATCATCGGCTCGACGTTTGCTTTTTTCATCGCTTCCACCGCCGAATCGATAATGTGCATATGCGGAAGTATCTTTTCGCGCATATTGTAATAGCTGTCGCGGAGCGTCAATTCAACCGTACCCTCGCCGTAAACACCGTTTAAGTAGTTAACGAGGTTAGAAACGAACGCTTTGCGCGATTCGAACTTGCTTCGATCGTGGTCGCGGATGATATATTTCATCGTAACAGTAGTTTCGTCACCGTGAACACTGCCGAGGTGATAAAAGCCCTCATAACCCTCGGTATGCGCAGGAGTTTCGGCATCGGGGAACATTTTAATAACGTCGCCTGCGATAAGAAGCGCGTTTTTCATCTTATTCTTCGCACTGCCGGGGTGGATATTCACGCCGTTGATGACGATATGCGCCGAAGCGGCATTGAAGTTCTCGTATTCAATCTCGCCAAGCTCGCCGCCGTCGATTGTATATGCCCAATCCGCCGCAAAGCGCTCAAGGTCGAATCTGTCCGCGCCGCGTCCGATTTCCTCGTCGGGAGTAATGCAAACGGGGATTCTGCCGTGCTTGATTTCGGGATGCTCGACCAAATATTCAAGCGCGGTAAAGATTTCGGCAATGCCTGCCTTGTCGTCTGCGCCCAAAAGCGTTGTGCCGTCGGTGGTAATAATTTCACCGCCTGCATACTTTGCAAGATAGGGGAAATCCTTAAGCGTGATGCTTTCCGATTCGTTAAGCTTAATGTCGCCGCCTTGGTATTTAACGATTTGCGGCTTGATATTGTCACCGCATGCGCCGTCGCTTGTGTCCATGTGAGCGATAAATCCGATTGACGGATCGTTTTCTCTGCCCTCGCTTGCGGGAAGCACGCCGTAAACGTAACCGTTTTCGTCTATTCCAACGTCGCTCAGACCGATACTTTTCAGTTC
>JAZTXY010000127.1:0-6200 GCA_045636665.1 Eubacteriales bacterium | reverse complement strand
ATTGGCTGTATTGCATCCAGCTGTTTTCTATCCGGAATGGTACTGAATAATTATTGGTCCCAGCAGAACCAGAAGCTCCAGGAACAACTGTCTGCTTTACAGAGCAAGACAGACCGCCTGCAGGCAGAAATTCAGAGCTCTCCCAACACAAACAGCGGAAATAACAACACCCCAAACACCAACAGCGAACAACACCCAGACGAGAACACCTGCGGGCGGGAGAGAGGGTGTCTCCTTCTTTCGGAATTTCCTTTCTTACAACTTTTTTGTATATTACTATACTTAAAAATATATATATCACATATTCTTTCGGTTGTCAATCTATTTTATGCTCATTTAACACTAAATGTAAAATTTTTTTGTTGTTTTTGTGTCTTTTATTCACCGCCGTATTTACGTTTTTTGTGAAAAAACAGCAAAAAAGAAGGCGGAAAACCGCCCTCTTTACCTTTTTAAAAAAATTTATTCTTCGCCGTTGCTTTCGTCTTCGTCGTCGTTGCTTTCGGCATATTCGCGATTCGCTTTATTCTTTTTGGAATTAACCCAAAAATAGTAAGGAAGTCCGAGCAATCCAATACTCATTATTGCGATAAACAGCACCTGAAAAACCTTCTCGAACGCAGACGCTTCCCTGACAACGGGCTCGCTCGATTCGTCGGAAATATCAACAGACTGCGCTTCTGCATCTCCGCCGACAGAGCTTACGTCCTCGACCTGACTCGTTGCGCCTGCGTAAACGGTAAACAGAGCCGACAGTACAACAACTGCGAGAAAAATCGAAATCAATTTCTTCATTTTTATTTTCCTTTGCGGTGAGATTTTGGCGTGTCTGTGTGACCTGACACAAAAAGCTTATACCACACATACGCGCAAAAGTCAATTATCGGTTTCTTTTTTGTTCGTTACGGCTCGGTTTTCTAACCCTTAACGGTTTCATCAAAGGCGTTAAACAGCTCGTTTGAAAGCCCTTGCATTTCTTCCGCTTCTACCTTTAACACTCTGCGGTCATAGGTCAAAAGTCCGTTCGTTTCATCCTCAACGTCACTCAATTGAGTATAGACCGAGGCGCAAAGACCGTTATTGATCGCGGGAATGATTTCATTCCGATAAAGCTTGGCAATCGCGTTTGAATATTCGGCTTTATCGTTAAAGGTTCTGTACCCGTAATTTTTTGCGAGGTTGAAAATATGCCCCTTAACACGGTGAGAATAACCGCCGAACTCGGACAAAACGATTGGCTTGTCTGATTTTTTGAGCTTTATCGGCTTAAAATAAATATGCTCGCTTTCCACGTCGGTCTTTTTGGCTTTAAACCAGCCCGAGGTCGTATCGAAAATACGCGTTTGGTCAAGCGGCTTTAATTCATCATAGCACTTATCGGCATCAAACTGTCCCCAACCCTCGTTGAATATCGTGTAATAAACAACGCTCGGATGATTGTAAAGGTCTTTCATTATCCCCTTTGCGGTTTCGAGGAAAAACGCCCTTCTTCTTTCGGTCGCCTTGTGGCTTATACCCTTGCGGAGGAAAACGGTCGGCAACGCGGTATCGATAAAAAAGCTGTATTTGCCGTTGTTTATAAAATCCTGCCACACGAGCATACCGTGGATATCGCAATAATAATAGAAAAGCTCGGGTTCGAGCTTAATATGCTTGCGAAGCATATTAAAGCCGCATCGCTTCATACGAACGACGTCATCCTCAAACCCTTTCGGCGTTGCGGGAAGAAAAATCCCGTCGGGGAAATACCCTTGGTCGAGCAAGCCGTGCATAAATATCGGCTCGCCGTTAAGGCAAATCCGCTTTTTACCGTTTATCTCTTTAATTTCGACCGTTCTCAAGCCGAAATAGGATTCGATTCTGTCGTCACCCGAAACGATAACGAAATTATAAATATGCGGGTTTTCGGGTGTCCAAAGAATCGGTTCTGCCACGTCAAGACGGAAGCGGTTGCCGTTAAAGGTATATTCCCTGCCGTTGAAGATAAGCGTTTTTTCGTCCTCGCCGCCGAGGATTTCGATATCAACGCCGTTGAGATCGGGGGTGATTTTAATATCGGTTATATAGCTTTCGGGAACG
Source organism: Eubacteriales bacterium (assembly GCA_045636665.1). GTDB lineage: Bacteria > Bacillota > Clostridia > Oscillospirales > CAG-382 > Coliplasma. The sequence goes on along the minus strand of JAZTXY010000127.1, from coordinate 4,121 downwards.
CTTTCCAACCAAACAGTTTGCCAAATTCCGCTTATATTCGTATACCACATACCGCCGCGCTTGTTTGTCTGCTTGCCGTAGGGTATATCGGTGTCAAGCTCATCTCTCGCAACGATACGAATAAGATTTTCGCCGTCGAGCAAAAGCTCGGTAATATCGCTCGACGAGGGTAAATAACCGCCGATCCAGCCGACGTTTTTTCCGTTTATAAAAAGATCCGCATATTGATCGCAAGCGCCGATATGCAAAATTATACGTCCCTTGTTGAATCCGTCGGGTATGGTGAGCTTGCGCTCATACCAAAGAAAATCATCCTTCTTTATTTCGGTGTTTACTCCCGAAATCCTGCTTTCGGGAACAAAGGGAACAAGGATTTTGCCGTTATAAGTAACCTCGCCCTTGTTTCTGATGCTGAAATCCCAATATCCGTTCAAGCAAAAATAAGAATCGCGCTTTAATTGCGGACGGGGATATTCCGAAAAAGGAATATTGCCGTTTTTCAACTCCGCTTCATATTCTGTATATAGCTCGACCGTTTCGATTCGTTTTCTTTCCATTTTTTCTCTCCGATATATATTATTACCATTATACAACAAAAGATTGATTAATGCAATACACCGTAAAAGCCGAAAAACTTGTTAATTGTTAATTAAGAAATAATGAATTGTCTTTAAACTGTTGCAATTTCGGCACGAATGTGGTAATATACTGTCGGATTTTGTAAAATAATTAAAAACAGGAGAATTTTTTGCATGAAAAAATCATTCGCGATTATTGCACTGATCCTTGCTTTTTCAATGCTGTTTTCGGCTTGTAGCGAGGACACCGTTGAAGTAAGCACCATCCACAGTGATTTCGTTTGCGTTTTCGTTATCAATCAGGTTAACGAAGAACAAAAGCTCAACGTTTCCTATAACAGCGATGAAGCTATCGAAAAGGTTGAAATTACCGTTAAGCACGGCGAACAAGTAGTTTCCAACAACGTTTTCGAAGGCGATGCGCTTAAGGAAAACAACGTTACGGTTGACGCATATTACGGCAAGCACACCGTGAATATTCGCGCTACCTCCGAATCCGGCGGCGTTGCCGAGGTATTTAAGGAAGTTTCTCTTTCCGCAAGTGAATACGTTATCGCGCCCATTTCCGGCTCGATGCCCCAGCTTTATTTCACTCTCAATATGAAAGAGATTACCAACGACCACCAAATCCCCGCATTCGTTTGGCTTGCTCGTCCCGATAGCTGGAACTGGGATAAGCTTCCCGAAAACGTATATGCAATGCCCAACGCTTCTATCGAAGAGGTTCTTACCCACAACAATTACGATAAAATGGTTGCGGCGACCGATGCTTACATCGAAGAGCTTTACAGCATCAACAGCGGCTCGAAGTTCAATCTTTATATCAACGACTACAATTCCTACCTTTATTTGAAGCTCTTGGCAGGTAACGGCATCCCCGAAAGCAACTATTACGTTACCCTCCTTTCCGATGGCGGCGCTTCTTATGCCGATTTCAACAAGGCGTTCAATATCGAAGAAGAAGGCTTTGATGCCGATGCTAAATATGCCGAAATGGCAGAAAAGCTTAAAACCCTTTACACCGAGGTACGCGAAGCCAAGGATTACGACGGCGGCAGCAGCTTCTCGGTAAACGGTGAAACGTTCAGACAGTATTCCTTTGTTGCGGCTAAGGAAATGAACAACGTCGAATGGTGGATTCTCCGTCCCCGCGCAGGCGTTCTTTGCTCGCCCGATGAAGAATTCATCAATATGGTTCTTAACGACGACAAAAAAGAAGGCGTTATGGAAGAACGTAACTTCGCTAACCCTCTTAAGGAAATGACCGACGACGAAAAGACCGCTCTTAAATCGCTTTACAACTTCAACAACGAAATGTTTGAAGCGGCTGACGAAGCAAACAAGAAGGCGATGATGATTCTCGGCTCGTGGGCATACGCCGAAAACGAACCCGATTTCAATGACTACGTAAACCTTGTTAAGGCTTACTACGGCGAAGAAGAATTCGTTTATTACTACAAGGGACACCCCAACACCCCCACCATTAACCACCCCGACAAGCAGGATCAGCTTGAGGATCTCGACCTTATCGACGTTGAATCCTCGATCAATGCAGAGCTTATCCTCTTCTTCTACCCCGATATTTATATGTGCGGCTATAACTCCTCGACCTTTATGTCGGTTGAAAGCCCCGAAATGGCTTGCGCGATGTTCAATATGACCTATGAACAGGCAAAAGCAAACGAGGGCACCGAGGGCTACCGCGAGCTTATCGGTATTTATCTCTCGAAGATTACCGCTGAATCCGCTTATGCAAAGCATTGCGACCTTGAAGAAGGCAACTTCTATCTCGTTGAATTCAACAACGAAGAATCCAATGCCGCTTACGGTATCTATAACGCAGAGGAAAACACCTTTAAGTACTACACCGCAGAAGGAAACGAAACCACCAAATAAGCAAACAAAAAAAAGACTCGCAGGGCTTAAAACCTCTGCGAGTTTTATTTTATTCAAAATCGATAGCCTTAATAAAACTGTTGTAAAATTCTTCGCTTCCGCCCAATTGAATATGCTTTGAATTTTTTGCGATTTCCTCTGCCTTTTTGATGTTCGCATCGTCCGAAAGAATAAGCACCGCGCCGTTAAGCGAAGCGTTTCCGATACATTTTGCTTTGGTTTCCAGCTCCTTGGGTATCAAGCCGATTTTTACCGCCGACGGAATCGAAAGATTGCTGCCGAACGAGCCTGCAATCAAAAATTCGTCAACATCCTTAATCCTCGTGTCGGTCGATTCCAGAAGCGTTTCGATTCCCGCGCGTATCGCCGCCTTTGCAAGCTGTAATGCGCGGATATCGTCTTGCGTAAGCTCAATATCTTTTCCGTTTGCGATTAATATAAGCTTCTTTGCGGCATAGCCCGTTTTATCGATATAACCAAGCTCCAAAAACGAAGCGACCGCATCGATAAGACCGGTACCGTTGATTCCGATTGCGGCTTCGTTGCCGACCGTTTCGGCAACCGCCGTTTTGTTTTCGATCCTTACCCTATTCACCGCACCGCGAACGTTTTGACAGCCGCAGCTTATCGCGCCTCCCTCAAAGGCAGGGCCTGCCGCCGCAGAGGTAGTGATAAGAGAGCCGTTTTTCCTCAAGGCTATCTCGCCGTTTGTACCGATGTCGCAAAGAAGAACCGTCTTGTCACCTTCACACATTCCCGACGCGAGCAAGGCGCAGGTAATATCACCGCCGACGTACGCGTTCATACAAGGCGTCAAATAGGTCTTTTCGTCAGCCCAAATTCCAAAAAGCTCGTCCGCTTCAAAGGGATAATGGGAGATCGATTCGGGATTGCGGTTTGTTAAAAGGTACATCATTGCCGTGTTACCTGTAATGATTACGCGGTTGATTTCGCGTTTTGAACGGTTAACTCCAACGCATAAACGCGTTGCCAAATTATCGATACATTCAACGATTTTTCCGCGCAACGCTTCTCCCTTGCCGTGCAAAGCGGCATCTATCCTGCCGATAACGTCGGCGGAAACGCTGTTTTGCGGATTCAATGCGGAAGCTTCGCCTAACAACTTACCGCCATCGTCAAAAAGCTTCAAAACGACCGTCGTCGTGCCAATGTCGATTGCTACACCCAAGCCGACCCAATCGCTTTTCTTTTCATAAATTTCGGTTTCATCGCTTTTATCAAAAACGTATTTATCTCTTTTTAATTCAACAAAAGCATCGCCGAGCAGCCTTGTTCTGCAAGAAAGACGGCAATTAAGCTCAATTTCCCTCTCGTCGGAAGGGGTAATATCGCCGCTGACGTTGACGGCACATTTACCGCAAATACCCTTGCCGCCGCACGGCGAAATGACGGCATAGCCGTTCTCTGCCAAAACGTCGCGCAGAATCGGTGTGCCGACAAATTCAACGGTTATTATATTTTCGCCATTTTTTATCGTTAAATACGGCATATTTCCCCTCTGAAAGCTTTTAGTTAAATTCATTATACAAAAAATCGAAAGAAAAATCAATATTTCTTTACGTTAATCGGCTTTTCATATCATACTCCAATCGGAAATACAAGTCTTGTTTTAAAGTTTTTTCTATA
>JAZTXY010000126.1:0-38643 GCA_045636665.1 Eubacteriales bacterium | reverse complement strand
ATTTCGGGCGAGAGCGAAGCGATTTATTTATCAGTCATCGCCGCGATACCGGGAAGTTCTTTGCCTTCAAGGTATTCGAGAGAAGCGCCGCCGCCGGTGGAGATGTGGCTCATCTTGTCACCGAAACCGAGAATGTTAACTGCTGCAGCAGAGTCGCCGCCGCCGATAATGGTGGTTGCATCGGTTTCTGCAAGTGCTTTCGCAACTGCGATGGTACCTTCAGCAAAGATGGGGTTTTCGAAAACGCCCATAGGTCCGTTCCAAACAACGGTCTTTGCCTTCTTAACCTTGGAAGCGTAAAGTTCACGGGTCTTGGGACCGATGTCAAGGCTTTCCATATCGGAAGGAATTTCGTCAACAGAAACGATTTTGGTTTCAACTACAGCGTCGATAGGATTGGGGAATTCCTTGGTAACTACGCAGTCAACGGGAAGAAGGATTTCAACGCCGTTCTTCTTTGCGCGTTCAAGCATTTCCTTGCAGTATTCGAGCTTTTCGTTGTCAACGAGGGACAAACCAACCTCTTTGCCCTGTGCCTTAAGGAAGGTATATGCCATACCGCCGCCGATGATAAGAGCATCTGCTTTGGTAAGGAGGTTTTCGATAACTGCGAGCTTATCTGCAACCTTAGCGCCGCCGAGAATGGTAACGAAGGGTCTTACAGGATTGTTTACAGCATCGCCGAGGAACTTGATTTCCTTAGCCATAAGGAAGCCGTTTGCCGATTCTTCAACGTAGGAAGCAACGCCAACGGTCGAGCAGTGAGCTCTGTGAGCCGCGCCGAATGCATCGTTAACGAAGATATCGCAGAGAGAAGCGAGTTCCTTCGAGAAAGCTTCGCCGTTTTTGGTTTCTTCTGCGCGGTAACGGGTGTTCTGAAGAAGAACTACGTCGCCGTCTTCCATTTCAGCAACTGCCTTTTTAGCGTTTTCGCCTACTACACAGTCGTCTGCAGCGAAAACAACGTCTCTTTCAAGCTTTTCAGCAAGACGTACTGCAACGGGAGCAAGAGAATATTCGGGCTTGGGTTCTCCCTTGGGCTTACCAAGGTGAGAGCAAAGAATAACCTTTGCGCCTTGATCGAGAAGGAATTCGATGGTGGGGAGTGCAGCAACGATACGGTTTTCGTCGGTGATCACGCCATTCTTAAGAGGAACGTTGAAATCGCAACGAACAAGCACGCGTTTGCCGGCAACTCTGAGATCTTCAACAGACTTTTTTGCGTTCATTTGTTTTTCTCCTGTTTTGTATGAAATTAAATTTTTGATAATGGAAATATTTGGGAAAATACATCCCAAATCAGCTTATTATATAACAAAAAGCGTTGCAAATCAAGGGGTTTTCGAATTTTACTTGAATTTCTCTGCGGAATATTTGTTAAGCGCACTCATTCCGCGTGAAATCGAGCTGCTAAGCGCCGAACCGAATTCGATATAGTCTGCGATAGCATCGGTGGTAGGACGTCTGATTTCGCTTATAACGCTTCCATAGACGTTCGAAAAATCAAAGGTCGCCGCATCGCAAAGCATCGAAAGCAAAACCGTTTCCTCGTTATTATAAAGATAGGTGCCGATATGCTCGTTAATGAATGCATTCTTTATCGTTTCTCTGCCTGCCGCGCAGGTTGCCGAAATAATTACCGAAACAAAGCGTTTTTTGGCATCGCCTTCGTTTTCAACGGTTTTGGGTATCGAAATAACGCGCGCATCGTTTGAAAGCAGACAGTTATATCCTTCCTGTGCTTCGTCCTTCTTCGGAATGGGCAAAAATCCGTATTTTTCGGGGTTTTCGTTACGCAAGGTATAAAAATACGAGAATTTATGCACCATAAACGCCAAACGTTCGGTTTTGAACGCGCTCGCAACGTCTTCGCCCTCAAACGGTAATCTTCCGCGCGAATTATATGCATCGCGCAAGGGCTTTGCCGCCGCTTGAACCTCCTCGATGCTCATCGAAAGCGCAACGGGATTTTTATAAGTGTTGTCGATCATTTTATATCCCGCGCTTGCCCACATAACGTGCGCGAAGGAATTTTCGTTGTAATATGCGCCGAACCCGAAAACGTCTTTTTCGAGGTCGCTCGTTGAGTGCTCGTAAACCCTCGGAGCGGAAGCACGTGCAACCTCGTTAAAGCTGTCCCAAGTCCATTTCCCTTGCAGCGCAAGGGTTTCGGGGTTTTTGCCTGCCGTTTTCACAACAATATCGCGGTTGTAAAACATCACAAATTCTTCTTCAAAAAACTGCACTGTCGGGTCTGCAAGCATATAAAGCGAGCTGTTTGTGGCAAGAGCTGTTGCATTTTTCTTGTCAAAATAAGAGCTTGACGCGTCAAAATCGGGAAGCTTGTTCATATCCGCAAGAAGCCCTGCGTTCATAAGCCTTACGGTTTCTTTTGCCGATACCGATATCATATCGCAATAACGCAACCCCGATTCAAGCGATTCCTTAAGCGATTTTGAAAGGTCAGCCGTTGTGACCTCGACAACCTTGATTTCTGCGCCGTAGGTATCATAAAGAAAATCATTTCGCTTGTCAATCGCCTTATTTATCGAACCCGAAGCGCCTTCTTCGTTGATAAACGCCGATTTTTCATCGGTCACTATAATAAATTCCTGCTTTTTGACTTCTCCGTCGGATTCATCAATGGGAGGCGGCAGTTCGCTTTCAATCTTTTCATAAATATCCTCGGACGATTCGGGCGCGATTGACGAAGCTTCCTCGATATACTCTACGTTTTCACATCCAATCGCAAGTAAAAACGCAAACAAAAGCAAAAATGCCAATATAATTTTCTTCAATTAACATTCTCCGTTCAATTGTTCCACGTGAAACCTTTCGCTTTTTGTTTCACGTGAAACATAATTAATGTGGTTTTACATAAACAAGCGGCTTTTCGGTGTTGAAGTCGACAATTTCGAAATCATAGGCTTCGCCGATAACAAGACCGTTTTCTTTGACGTATTGGCTTTGAACAGTGGCAATAAGTCCGCAAATGAGCATAACCGAAACGTCCCCGTTTTCGCGTATTCTGAAAGGAAAACCCTTGTGCAGTGCCGAAAGGTTGTTTTTAACAAATTCTTCGGCGGAAATAATGAAATAACGCTTTTGCGCGCCGCAAACCATTCCTTCTGCTTCGGTTGCTTTTTCGGCGGCGGCACTTGCAATCTGACGGTATTTGTTAAGATTGAGGTTTTTAGGGTCGCCCGATGCAAGGATTCCGTTTTTAATCATTCTTAAAGTAAGCAATGCTGAATATTTAGTTACCGGATGAATAAACGACACAAGATGATCGCTGACACCGATTGAATTGAAAATCGGCTTGTCCGAGAACGTCGCACACGGAAGCGCGCGTCTTATCGCAGTGCAAACAAACCCGTAAAAGGGCGAACCCTTTGCGTTATCGGCAATGCTTGACGCTCTGACATAGCTCGGTGCGGTTTTGTCGACTTCCCCGACCAAAGCGCCGAGAAAATCAAGCGCACTGACGTCAAGCGCTTCTTGACCTACATAAATACAAGGCAACTCGCGCTCGGACATATATTTGCCGATAGCTTCGGCGGCAAAATATCCAAGCTCGCGCACCATTGCGCGGCTGTCGGGCTCTTGGTCATAGGAAAAGCAAAGCTTTCCGTCCTCGCCGCGTTCAAAGCTGCGGCGGAATACCGTACAGTCAAGACCGCCTCTTTCGCGACGTTTCGAGCAGAAAATCGCCGCAAGCTCATACATATCGAGCAAAATGTTCAAATAAGGCGCATATTTTTCGCGCAGTGCGTGAATCGAAGATTTGTCATTCGCAAATCCGAGATGGTCGATTTCGTTATAAAAGCATTTTTCCGCAATGCGTACGACCGATTCCTCGAAGGATATGTTTTCCAACTCGCCGTTTGCGCCTATATCCATAAACACCGATACGGCAAGTCTGTCCTTCCCTACTTGCAGGTCGCAAACGTCGTTCACTATCGTCGGCGGAAGCATCTCCACTTCCCCGAATCCGTTTCTTATTGCGCCGCAACGCAATTTCGCTTCTTCATCCAACGGCGAGCCCTCGCAAACGTATTCATCAACGTCGGCGACGTGCAAGCCCAATTGCCAAGCTCCGCCTTCCTTGCGGTATACCGAAACCGCGCATTCGCAATGCTTATCGGTTATTTCTCCGAAAGATAAAAGCGTTTTCCCTCTTAAGTCTAACCTATTAGAAAGGTACGGGGAAATGCGTATGTTCGCCGCCGCTTTGGCTTGTCTTAATGCCTCTGCAGGAAAGTTGTTATCTTGTACCGCAAAGGCGGTTGTTTCGAACGGTTCCATTTTTATCCCCTTTCGATTATTATATCTATTCACTATGAATTTTACACCATTTTATTGCCATTGTCAAGGAAAAGCGAAGCCGACTGACGCAAAAAAGAACTCCCGTTGCTACGGGAGTTCTTTATAGTCACTATTGTGAGTTATCAGCTTAAATTAGTTCTTCTTCTTAAGAACAACTACTGCAACAACTACGCCTGCAACAACTACAACGCCGATAACGATCCAGAGCCAGAGGAGGCTGCCTTCTTCTTCAACGGTGGTGTCGCCTTCAGAGGTGGTGGTGCTGGTAGCTTCAGAGGTTTCGGTAGAAGCATCTTCGGAAGTAGCGGTAGAAGCTTCTACAGAAGTGTCGGTAGATGCGTCTTCGGAAGTAGCGTCAGAAACTTCTTCGGAAGTATCATCAGAAGTGTCGGTGCTGCCGGTGGAACCAACTACGTAGAACATAGCGTTGGTATAGGTGGTATCAGCCTTTTCAAGGTCAACACCGAAGAGGCCGAGCTTGTCGCCAACGCCGAGAGCCATAACAGCATTTCTACGATCGTTACCAATACCCGAACCGTCGGAGTGAGCCGCGAATGCGATCATACCGTCTTCGATAGTAGAATCGAAGGAGAAAGCTTCGCCTGCGCCGGTCTTGGATTCTACGATTTCGTAAATACCGTCTTCGCCGTCAACGGGCTTGAGAAGGAGGCAAGCTGCCCAGGTATTGTTGTTTTCGGAAATCTTGGAAGGATCGGTGTAAAGGTATGCCTTTTCGCCGGTGATGGAAATGTTAACGCCGTCGATAGCGATTTGGATAGCGTCCTTTGCTGCATCGGGAACGGTGCCTTCGGTCTTGCCTGCGTTGGGATCAACGGTGCCGCCGTCGTGGGAGTTCTCGGTCTTGCCGATATCATCGTTACCGGTAAGGGTGATAACTGCGGACTTGTCTGCTTGCTTGCCGCTGAGAATAGCATCCTGCCATTCGATCATACCCTTCTTAACGTTGTAGTCGTTCTGAGCAGCTACAGCGTAGGTAAGGCCGAACTGAGCTTCGTTACCGATTTCGTTAACACCGGACTTGCTCCAGGGAATTCTTACTTCATAAGTAGTGGTCTTTTTAGCGTCATCTCTCTTGATAGCTGCGTCCCATTCGTTAACGTCGAGGTTGGGAGCGTTGGTGGGCTTACTCCACCAAGCACGTACGGAGGTGCCTTCAGCGGTGAGTGCAAGACCTACTTCGAGGTAGTCGCCTGCCCATTCGCTGGTCTGGTAAAGGGTTTCGCCGTATGCGGGAGCGCCGGGGATGAGGATGAACTGCAAGCAGGAGTACTGCCACATATAGTTGGAGTCGCCTTCAACGTTCCAAGCGCCGTCGCCCTTAAAGTCTTGTTCGGGCATACCGGTGTGGATGTCGGTTTCAACAACCCATGCCATGTAAAGGTTTTCAGCATCCCATGCTGCGTAAAAATCAAATTTAACTTCATCTTCGCCAAATTCAAAGTTGGTAGAATCGTCAAATTGTTCTTTTGCATCGGGATAGGAGTGTACGGGAACAGTGCCGTATTCGCTGGACTTAACTTCACCATTGATGTTGGGAGCAGTCTTAACGAATTTGAATTCTTCTTCATAGTTAACAGTGTCTTCTGCTGCTGCGGGAATCGCAAACATAGCAACGATCATGGTAGCTACGAGAAGAAACGCGAGTAATTTCTTCATAGTGTTTCTCCTTATTATTTTTAGGCAATTTAGCCCTATTGTGATGTACACATTATAACCGACAAAATAAAAAAATGCAAGAGGATTTTTCAATTTTTTCATTTTCGTAATTTTTGACAAAGCGAATGTTTTTAGCCGATGCTTTTTTTGATTTTGTATTGCAATTTGATTTCCTTTATATTATAATATATGCTATCATAGTATGGAGTCTTTTCAGATGCAGGTTTCACACGAGTTTGACCGTTTAAAACGGCAGCTTTTCGATAAATATTTTTCATATCTCAATCCCAAACAAAGGGAAGCGGTTTTTTCGACCGAAGGACCCTTGCTTGTTCTTGCGGGCGCGGGAAGCGGAAAAACGACGGTTATAGTTAACCGAATCGCAAACATTATCCTTTTCGGACGCGCTTCGAACGATAAAGAAATACCGCAAAACGCTAATATGCTTGTCCCGATGATGCAATCGGTTATCAAAAACGGCAAAAGGGAACACGTCCGCGAAATGCTTAAAAGGTGCGCCGTTGAACCCGCGCACCCTTACCGAGTGCTTTGCATTACCTTTACAAACAAGGCGGCAAAGGAATTTAAGGAGCGTTTGGAAAAAACGCTCGGAGAAGCCGCACGTGATATTTGGGCAGGCACCTTCCACTCGATATGCGTTCGCATTTTGCGTCGGTTTATCGACCGTTTGGGTTATAAGAACGATTTTACCATTTACGATACCGACGATTGCAAAAAGCTTATCGTTTCGATAATCAAGGAGCTTAATATCCCCGAATCGATGCTTCCGCCCAAGGCTGTTATGCATTCGATTTCGATGGCAAAGGAAAGCGACCGCACACCGTCGGAAATTGCGCTTGATTCGGGCTTTGACCGCTTCGGTAAAAGAATCGCCGAGGTTTATGCAAGGTATCAGGAAAAGCTAAAGAGTGCAAACGCGCTTGACTTTGACGATATTATAATGCTTACCAACCGCCTTTTCGAAACCCACCGCGACGTGCTTGATATCTACCGCGAGCAGTTTAAATATATACTCGTTGACGAATATCAGGATACAAACCCATCGCAAAGCAAGCTTGTCGCCTTTCTTTCGGGCAAGCATAAAAACGTTTGCGTTGTCGGTGACGACGATCAATCGATTTATTCCTTCCGCGGCGCGACGGTTGAAAACATACTTGGGTTTGACAAGACCTATAACAACGTAAAAACCATTCGGTTAGAACAAAATTACCGTTCCGCAGGCAATATTCTTACCGCCGCAAACGGAATTATATCGCACAATACCGACCGAAAGGGAAAAGAGCTTTGGACAGAAGCCGACGACGGCGAAAAGGTTCATTTAAGAAAGGTCGAAAGTCAGTCTGCGGAAGCCGAATTTATCTGCGACACTATCGAAAAACGTGTTGCAAACGGCAAAAGCTATTCGGATTTTGCCATTCTTTACCGTGTAAACGCGCTTTCGCAATCGCTCGAAACGGCTTTTGTGAAAAAGCGCATACCTTATAAGATTTTCGGCGGTCTTCGATTTTATGAAAGACGCGAAATTAAGGATATTCTCGCTTATCTTTCGGTCGTCGCCAATCCGAGCGACGCGGTAAGATTAAGGCGTATCATCAACGTGCCCAAGCGAGCTATCGGCGAAACAACGGTCGAAAGAGCGTCAAATCTTGCCGATAAAAGCGGCATCTCGCTGTTTTCGGTCATCGATAACGCGCAAAAATATCCCGAATTGCAACGCGCATCGCAAAAGCTTATTGGCTTTACCGCTTTGATAAAAAAACTGCGCGAGTTTGCACATACGCACTCCCTCTCGGCAACCGTTTCCGAGGTCATCGAGGGAACGGGTTACCGTTTAATGCTTGCCGAGGAGGATGACGGAGTTGAAAGAGAAGAAAACGTGCTTGAATTGGTTTCCTCCGCAAAGCTTTTCGAGGAAACTGCGGAAAATCCGACTCTTGCCGAGTTTTTAAACGAAATTTCGCTTGTGAGTGACCTCGATTCTTACGATTCGGGCAGTGAATCGGTATCGTTAATGACGGTCCACTCGGCAAAGGGACTTGAATTCGATACGGTATTCATTCCGGGGTTTGAGGAGGGACTTTTCCCGTCGGTGCAATCCTTTAACGAGGGTGAACGCGCGATTGAAGAGGAAAGACGGCTTGCCTACGTTGCGGTCACCCGTGCCAAGAAGGAGCTTTTCCTTATAAATACCGATTCGCGTATGCTTTACGGCAGAACCGAAATGCGTCAGCCTTCTCGGTTTGCAAAGGAAATACCGCAAGAATCGTGCGATATTAAGATTCTCGGCGGAAGAAGCAACTATAACTCCTATTCGCAACAGCAAACGGCGAATAACGGAGAGGCTCGAAGCAAATATCTCGAAAACATACGCGCGAATGCACAAAATGTGGAAAAGCCCAAGTTTTTCGAGGCAGGAAGCTTGGTTGTCCACCCGATGTTCGGCGAGGGCGAGATTTTAAGCGCGGCTCCGATGGGCGGCGACGTGCTTTACGAAATCGAATTCAAAAACGGAAGCGTAAAGCGTATTATGGGCAGCTTTGCTCGGCTGAAAAGCAAATAAAAAGCACTTAAAAAGTAAATAAAAACACTTAAATAAATGAAAGGGAAGCGCGAAAACGAAAAAACGCGCAAACTAAAGAAATGGCAGTAATCAAGCCGATCAAGGCATTAAGATTTACCGAAAAAGCAGGCGATATTAAGAACTGCGTATGTCCTCCTTACGACATTATCTCGGAAAGCGAAAGAGAAGCGCTTATTAACAGAAACGAATACAACGTCGTACGTCTTGAGCTCCCCGTGGGCGAGGACAGATATAACGATGCAGGCAGAATTTTGAATTCTTGGCTTAACGAAGGCATCCTTGCACGCGATGAAGAAGCGGGCATTTACGTTTACCGTGAGGAATTTAACGTTGCGGGAAAGGATTATTGCCTTACCGGTATGGTCTGCTTGGTTGAGCTTTGCGAATTTTCCGAAAGAGTAATTCTCCCTCACGAGGAAACCCTTACCAAGGCAAAGCAGGACCGTCTTAACCTTATGCGCGGTACGGGATGTAATTTCTCGTCGATCTATTCGCTTTATTCCGACAGCAGTAAGAAGATTGCAAAAATTCTTACGAAGAAGACCGAGGAAGCGCCCATTTGCCGTTTCACCGATGAGGAAGAGGTTACCCACACTCTTTGGAAGATCGATAACGACAAGGACGTCCTTGCGATAATGACAACTCTTATCGACAAGCAGCTGTTTATCGCGGACGGCCACCACAGATATGAAACCGCACTTAACTACAAGCGCGGACTTACCAATCCCCCCGAAGGCGCAGACGCAAGCTGTGTTATGATGACGCTTGTTGATATGGACGATAAGGGCTTGGTGGTTTTCCCGACTCACCGTCTTATCGTTGACAAGCCCGTTGACCGCGATGATATCGTTCGTAAGTGCAAGGGCAGATTCAAACTTACGGAGCTTCCCTTGGGTGAGCTTGAATCGGCGCTTAACAAGGGTGCAAACGGTCACACCTTTGCTCTTTACACCGGCGGCGAAGATTTCTTGTTGATGGAATTGAAGAAGAACGCTCAGGAAATTATCGATTTCAGAAGCGAAGCATACAGCGACCTTGACGTAAGCATCCTTCACTCCTACGTGCTTGAAAACGCGTTGGGAATCGACAAGGAAAATATGGCAAACCAAATCAATTTGCGCTATACCCGTTCGATGGAGGAAGCTATCGAATCGGTTAAAGAGGGCAAAGCGACCGCCGCTTTCCTTATCAATGCAACAAAAGTAAGCCAAATCAAGGCGGTTGCGCTTGCAGGCGACAAGATGCCTCAAAAGAGCACCTATTTCTATCCCAAGCTCAAGACCGGCTTGGTTATGAACGTTTTGAAAAAATAATTGCCGAGGTACATAAATTATGAAAGAACTTGAAAAGAAGTATAACCCTGCCGAATTTGAGGAGAGGTTATACAGCGAATGGGATTCCAAGGGTTATTTTAAACCCAACGCAAAAGAGGGAAGCGAAGCGTTTTCTATCGTAATGCCTCCTCCCAATATTACCGGTCAGCTTCACATGGGCCACGCGCTTGACAACACCTTGCAGGATATTCTTGTCCGTTACAAGAGAATGTGCGGCTTTGAAACCCTTTGGCTTCCCGGTACCGACCACGCATCGATCGCTACCGAAGCGAAGATCGTTGAAGCAATGCGTAAAGAGGGCATCACCAAGGAAGACCTCGGCAGAGAGGGCTTTTTGGAACGCGCTTGGGATTGGAACAATACCTATGGCGGCAGAATTTGCGAGCAGCTCAAAAAGCTCGGCTCGTCTTGTGACTGGTCGAAGCGCCGCTTCACTCTCGACGAGGGCTGCAGCGAAGCTGTTAAAGAGGTTTTCGTAAAGCTTTACAACGAAGGTCTTATCTACCGCGGCAACCGTATGGTTAACTGGTGTACCACCTGTATGACCTCTATTTCCGATGCCGAGGTTGAATACGACGATCAAAACGGCAACTTCTATCACCTGCTTTATCCCGTTAAGGAAACGGGCGATATGCTTGAGCTTGCCACCACACGTCCCGAAACCATGCCCGGCGATACCGCCGTTGCTATAAACGCAGACGACCCCCGTTACGCGCATCTTCACGGCTGTCACGTTATTTTGCCTTTGATAAACAAGGAAATTCCCATAATCTGCGATGAACACGCAGATATGACGAAGGGAACCGGCGTTGTTAAAATCACTCCCGCGCACGACCCCAACGACTATGAGGTCGGTCAACGTCACGATTTGCCCTTGGTACGCGTATTCACCTATGACGGCAAGATGACGGGCGCTTCCGACAAAGCCGCATACGAGGAAAGCTTGGCGCGCGGCACTGCCGCTGTCGGCGAGCCCGAGGTGCTTGACTGCGGTAAATATGCAGGAATGACCACCTCCGAGGCACGCAAGGCAATCCTTGCCGATCTTGAAGCGGCAGGCTTTTTGAAGTCGGTTGAACCGCTCAAGCACAACGTAGGCACCTGCTACCGTTGCCACCACGTTATCGAGCCGATGATATCCAAGCAATGGTTCGTTTCGATGAAGCCGCTTGCAACTCCCGCTATCGACGCTGTTAAATCGGGCGATATCCGCTTCATTCCCGACAGATTTTCGAAAAACTATCTCCACTGGATGGAAAACATCCGCGACTGGTGTATTTCCCGTCAGCTTTGGTGGGGACACAGAATACCCGCGTTCTATTGCGACGATTGCGGCGAATTGGTAGTTACCAAGGACGATTCCGCAATCTGCCCGAAGTGCGGCAAGGCAATGACCCAAGACCCCGACACGCTCGATACCTGGTTCTCCTCTGCGCTTTGGCCGTTCTCCACAATGGGCTGGCCGAACGAGGATGCCGAGGATCTCAAGCGCTTCTATCCCACAAACACTCACGTTACGGGCTACGATATAATTACCTTCTGGGTTTCGAGAATGATATTCTCGGGTCTTGCACACACAGGCAAAAAGCCCTTTACCGACGTGTTCATTCACGGTCTTGTACGCGACGCGCTCGGCAGAAAGATGTCGAAGTCGCACGGCAACGGTATCGATCCGCTTGAGGTTATCAAGACCTACGGCGCAGACGCTTTGCGCTTTACCCTTGCAACCGGCAACAGCCCCGGAAACGATATGCGTATTTCCGACGAACGCTTTGAGGCTTCGCGTAATTTCGCAAACAAGATTTGGAACGCCGCAAGATTCGTTATGATGAATCTCGACCGCGATTGCGATACCGAAAATATCGATACCGCTAACCTCGCGGAAGAGGATAAATGGGTACTTTCGCTTTACAACCGCGTTGTAGGCGAGGTAAGAGAAAATATTGATAAATATGAGCTCGGCATCGCCGTTTCGAAGCTTTACGACTTTATTTGGGACGTATTCTGCGACTGGTATATCGAGCTTGTAAAGCCGAGATTGCAGGAAAAGGGAAGCGACACCAATATTGCCGCACAAAACACCCTTACCTACGTTCTTTCGAACACATTGAAGCTTTTGCATCCCTTTATGCCCTTCATTACCGAGGAAATTTGGCTTTCCTTGCCGCATAAGGGCGAAAGCATTATGATTTCCGATTATCCCACCGTTTCGGAATCGCTCAATTTCCCCGAAGCAGAGCGCAATATGGATATTATGCTCACCGCTATCCGCGCAATCAGAAACCGCCGCGCAGAAATGAACGTTCCTCCCAAGAGATTGGCAAACGTCATTATCGCAACTGCGGAAAAAGAGCTTTTTGCCGATAAAGAGCCCTTCTTCACCCGTCTTGCATCGGCAAGCGGTATTACCGTTGTCGATAAGTGCGAGGATGAAGGCACGGTTCGTATCGTAACCAACGCCTGCGAAATCTTCCTTCCTCTTGCCGATATCGTTGATACCGAAGCAGAGCGCGAGCGTCTTACCAAGGAGCTTGCAACCGCCGAAAACGAAATCAAGCGCGCTCAGGGTAAGCTTAACAACGCAGAATTCGTTTCAAAAGCGCCCGAAAAGGTAGTTAACGCAGAAAAAGAAAAGTTGGCTAAATTCCAAGAGCTTGCAGAAAAATTAAGAGCATCTATTTCCTCTCTTTAATTTTGATTACGAAAGGATAAAACGTTATGTTCAGAATTGGTACCGTTAATATCGACACATCTCACGCACCCTCCTTTGCCGAAATTCTTTTAAAGGGCGACGAGGGCAAATATACCGCAATCTATAACGACGCTTTCCGTACCGACGAGGAGGTTAATTCCTTTATCGAAAAATTCGGTCTTGACAAGCGTTATACAGACCTCGCAGAAATGGCAAAGGATATCGACATCGCGTTTATCCAAAGCTGTAACTGGGATAACCACGTCCGTCAGGCGATGCCTTTTATCGAAGCAAACGTTCCCGTTTTTATCGATAAACCGCTTGCAGGTAACCTTAAAGACGTTAAAATCTTTGAAGAGCTTGCTAATCAGGGCAAAGTAATTCTCGGAACAAGTGCAATGCGCTATACCTATGAGCACGATTCGTTTTTTGCCATCCCCGACGAGGAAAGAGGCAACGTTATCCACATTTCGGTAATGGTAGGTGTGGACGAATTTAACTATGCAATACATGCGGTCGAATCGATAATGGGCTTCCTTGGCGACGTAACTCCCGTTTCCACCCGTTACCTCGGCACAAATACGGTTGGCGACGTTCCCTGCGACAGCTTTTACGTTCTTTTCGAAAACGGTGCTTCGGCTTGCTACCACATCTGCAAAAAGGGTTGGCAGCCCTCCACCGCGCTCGTAATGACAAGCAAAACAAGCTTTGCTTATAAGATCGACAGCAACAAGGTTTACGAAGCAATGCTTAAGCAGGTCTGCGCTTATATGGCAGGCAAGGAAAATAAGCTTGCAACCGTTAAGCAAATGACCGATTCGATCAAAATTATGCTTGCAGGCAAGAAGAGTATGGCAAACGGCGGTACGACCGAAAATATCGCCGACCTTACCGAAGAAGATCCCTCGTTCGACGGATTCGCCTTCGAGGAATTCTATGCCGCATCGCAAAGAAAGTAATATGTAATATATTAGGAAGAAACTGACAATGAAAAGACTTATATCAATTCTTTTGGCGGCGATTTTAACCATCTCTGCCTTTTGCATCCCCACAAGCGCACGCGAAACTCTCGAAACAAGTGTATCTCTTGACTCGGTGTTCAAGAATCAGGTTGGCTCGCTCGACTATTTCCATTCTCTCGGTGTCAGCTACGTCCAATTCAGAATGTCGCGTGATCTTTACGATACCTATCTTCCTATAGGATACGATGAGGCAGCAAACGAGTACACTTACCAAATCGACGGCAATATTTACGAAGAGCACCTTAACAAAATCTTCAAGCTCAGCTCTGCGGATTTTGAAAACTTAAGATATTGGGCACAATACGACGAAGAAAGCCATACCTACAAGGTAGAATGGATTGGCGGCTTCGGCGGCACGCTTGCGCCCAGAGAATATATCGGCTTTAAGGAAAACGCCGACGGCACCTATTACGTTTATTACGCTACGTATATTCGTGAAGAGCTTCCCGATTCGGAATACGACAAGATATCGGAATTGGATTGGCCGAACGAATATGAATATGATGGAAAAATCTTCGAAGCCGGCCCAGACGGATATACGTATACCGCAGGCCTTGCAAACAGCGGCAGACGCTATACCGTTGAATATAGCGAGGAAACCGGATACGTGCGCTTTTTAGCTCAAGAGGATTACACCGAAGCCGATCTTCCCGAAAGCTTCGATTCGAAGTCGGTCACCGGTGTGGTTTTCGTTGAAAAGCATTATAAAACCGACGTTGATATCCTCAATGCCGCTGAACAGTTTGCTCCCTTCACGACCATCAACATTGAAGAGATCAAGCAATTCGAATATGGCGAAGAAAATTACAGCTATGCACAGGCCGCAAAGTTTTTGGCTGACAAGGCGGACGATTTCAAATACTACAACATTTACGGCTATAACTTTGATTCCGATGCCGCAAAGCCCATTGATGGTGCGTACATATCCTTTAAAATTCCCGAGGGCTACGATTCTCCCGTTGTTTATCGTTTTAACAGCTCTACAGACAACGAAAAGCTCCCTGCCACCATCGATAAGTCCACAAACTCTATCGTAATTTGTGTTTCTGCCCTAGGCAAGTTCGTTATTTGCAATTCCACCCAAAAAGCTGTTTCGGTTGAAGCGGCTGAGGGAGTAATTCCTACCGATGCAGAGCTTAAAATCAACTCTGTTTCCAAGGAAGAGTTTAAGGAAATACTTCCCGCTATCGAAAATATCAGCTCGGCAGTTATCTATGATATTTCTCTTATCAATGACGAAAACGTTTCCGTTCAGCCCAACGGCGAGCTTAAAATTTCGATTCTCGCACCCGAAGGCTCGAATAACGGCATGAAGGTATATCACGTTGCGGATAACGGCACGATGACCGATATGAATGCTGTGTTCGAAAACGGCTATTACACCTTCACCACAACCCATCTTAGCTTCTATATGCTTGCCGACCCTGCGGAGCTCTTTGTGCTCGGCGACGTAAACGGCGACAGCGAAGTAGATAAATACGACTATATCGCTCTCAAGCGCGCTGTTATGGGCACCTTGGACCTTACCGACGCACAGCAAAAGGCTGCTGACGTTAACGGCAAGGACGGCGTTGAAAAGTATGACTACATTCTTATCAAGCGCCACGTTATGGGCACCTACACCATCGGCGGTTAATTAATAAACGGTCACAAACAAAAAAGAAGGCGCTTAAACAGTTGCGCCTTCTTTCTTTATTTTCTGAACTTTTTTCTTGTCGCTTCGCCGCCGCGTAAATGCCGCTCGGCTCGGTTTTTTTCAAGAATCGCGCTTACAACCAAAAAAAGCTCGTGATCTATGTATTTCAACCGGCTTGTCATATCCTTGTGCACCGTGCTTTTGCTAATGCCGAACCTTTTTGCCGCCACACGCACCGTTGCACCCGTTTCGGCAACGTAAAGCGCAACCTCTTTTACTCTCTCTTCAATATCGCTGTATGTAATAAAAATCACTCCCGAAAAGGGTTTTGTTCAATAATATGACGGCAAGCGAAGGAAAAGACGAAAAAATATTAAATTTCAAAGTAAAACAAAAAAACCACCGAGTGGTGGTTTTTTTTGGCTGCGGAATAGGGATTCGTTCTCGCCTGCGGGCTCGGTCAGGGTCGGCTCTGACAGTCCCCCGGACTGTCATTCACTACCGACCCGTTCGAATCTTCCGCGATATAGAACAAAAAAACAGATAGGCAATAGCCTATCTGCTTTTATGGCTGCGGAATAGGGATTCGAACCCCAACAAACAGAGTCAGAGTCTGCCGTGCTGCCGTTACACAATTCCGCAATATTTTTTTGCACAAACCCTTGTGCGCAGACTATTCTAACACCGATTCTTTAAAAAGTCAAGCCCTTACGGATATTTTTTCAAATATTTAACAACTTTACTATTGACAAATTAGAGCATATGAATACAATGTTAGGGTACTAACTGTTAGGGGGCTAACTATGGAACGAAAAAACAGCGTCGGGTTCCGCGTAAGAACGCTTTCGGTTGCCATAAAGCGTGCGTTTGAAGCCAGCAAATCGCGAAGCGGATTTGAATGCACGGGCACACACGGCTGGGTAATCGGATACCTTTACGACAACCGCGACCGCGATATTTTTCAGCGCGATATAGAAAAGCAATTTTCGGTGCGCCGTCCGACAATGACCGAGATTTTAAAGCTTATGGAAAAAAACGGGCTTGTCGTTCGCGAAAAAAGCGAAAGCGATGCGCGTCTTAAGCGGATAAAGCTTACCGAAAAGGCACTGCTTATTCACGAAAAGCACGAAAAGCACATCCAATCGTTCGAACGTGCGCTTCTGAACGGAATTACCGAGGAAGAAAAAGCGGTTTGGCTTTCGGTTTCAGAAAAGATAGCGAACAACGCGGCAAACGCCGAAAAAATGCATTCATTCGATTCCAAGGAGGACAAAAATGATTAAAAAGCTTGCAAAAAACATAAAAGGCTACGTTAAGCATACCGTCTTTTCGCCGTTGTTTATGGTTGGCGAGGTTACGATGGAAGTAATTATTCCGCTTCTCATCGCGCGTCTTATAAACGTCGGTATTTACGGCAATAACGGCGAGGGTGATATGAAGTACATTCTTATCATGGGCGGACTTATTGCGGTCTGCGCTTTGTTTTCGCTGTTTTTCGGCGTATTTGCGGGCAGAAGCGCCGCAATTGCGAGTACCGGCTTTGCGAAAAATCTTCGCAAAAAAATGTTTGGCAGAGTTTCGGAGTTTTCCTTCAGAAACATCGACAAATTTTCCTCCTCGAGTCTTGTAACAAGAATGACCACCGACGTTAACCGTCTTCAGGATGTTTTCCATATGCTCATCCGTATCGCGGTGAGAAGCCCTGCTATGATGATTTTTTCGCTTATTATGGCGTTTACAATCAACACAAAGCTTGCGCTTATCTTCCTTGGCGCTGTTCCGATTATGGTTATCGGTCTTTGGCTTATTATGATAAAGGCGCACCCGATTTTCAAAAGAATGTTCAAGCGCTACGACAAATTGAACCGCGTCGTGCAGGAAAACCTTCGCGGTGTGCGTGTTGTTAAAGCGTTTGTGCGCGAGGAAAAGGAAATCGGCAAATTCACCGAGGTTTCCTCTGAAATCAAGGATGATTCGATAAAGGCGGAAAAGATTCTTGCCTTTAATATGCCGCTTATGCAAATTTCGGTTTATTCCTGTATTTTGCTTTTAAGCTGGCTCGGCGCATCGCTTATCGTCAATTACAACGTGCTCGGCGTCGGCGACGTGATGCAAACAGGCGACCTTACCGCGTTGCTCAACTACACAATGCAAATCCTTATGTCGCTTATGTCGCTTTCGATGATTTTCGTAACTATCGTTATGTCGCGCGCATCGGCAGAGCGTGTTTGCGAGGTTCTTGACGAGGAAAGCACCATTAAAACACCCGAAAACGGCGCAATTACCGAGGTAACTGACGGCAGTATCGAATTCCGCAACGTAAATTTTGCCTATAACGAGGGCAAAAACGTGCTTAAAAATATCAATTTCCGCATCGAATCTGGCGAAACAATCGGTATAATCGGCGGTACGGGAAGCAGTAAATCGACACTCGTTCAGCTTATCCCCCGTCTTTACGACGTCGGCGAGGGTGAAGTTACCGTCGGCGGTCAAAACGTCAAAAATTACGACCTGCACGTTTTGCGTGATTCGGTTGCAATGGTGCTTCAAAAAAATCTGCTCTTCTCGGGCACAATCAAGGAAAATCTTCGCTGGGGCAACGAAAATGCCACCGACGAGGAGATTAGAGAAGCTTGTATCGCATCGTGCGCCGACGAATTTGTCAATTCCTTCCCCGACGGCTACGATACCTTTATCGAGCAGGGCGGTACAAACGTTTCGGGCGGTCAAAAGCAGCGTCTTTGTATTGCGAGAGCATTACTTAAAAACCCGAAAATACTCATTATGGACGACTCTACAAGCGCAGTCGACACCAAAACCGACGCAATGCTTCGCAAAACCATGGCAACGAAGATTCCCGGCACGACAAAGCTTATCATCGCGCAAAGAATTTCCTCGGTGCAGGATTGCGACAGAATAATCGTTATCGATAACGGCGAAATTAACGGAATCGGTACTCACGCCGAATTGATCGAAAATAACACCATCTACCGCGAGGTATATGAATCTCAGGTGAAAGGAGAGGATAAGGAATGAATCAAGGCAAAAAACCGCAAGAAGAAATGCGTCCGATGCGCGGAGTGCGCGTGCCCGGACAAAAAATGGACTTCAAGGTAGTAAAACGCATTCTTTCCTACCTCATAGCCTATAAATGGCGCCTTTTCTTGGTAATTTTGTGTATCATCGCAAGCTCCTTGGCAGGCGTTTACGGCTCGAAATTTCTCGAAACACTCGTTGACGGCTATATCGATCCGCTTATCGCGGCAAAAAGCACCGATATGTCGGGACTTTTAAAGGAAATTATCGTTCTCGCTATCGTTTACGTGCTCGGCGCATTGGCGGCGTTTGCATATAACCGCATTATGTGCGTTGTCGCTCAATCGGTGCTCAAGGACATACGCGACCGAATGTTTATAAAAATGCAATCGCTCCCCATTAAATATTTCGATACCCATTCGTTTGGCGACACGATGAGCCGTTACACCAACGACACCGACACGCTTCGAATGATGATATCGCAAAGCATTCCCTCGATCTTCTCGTCGCTTTGTACGGTCGTTGCCGTCTTTTTCGCAATGCTCACCACAAACGTGTGGTTGACGCTTTTCGTAGTCGTTGCCGCATTTTTGATAATGGTCATCGTTAAAAAAATAGGCGGAAAAAGCGGCGCCTTCTTCCTAAAGCAGCAAAAGTCCGTCGGTAAGGCAAACGGCTATATCGAAGAAATGATAAACGGTCAAAAGGTCGTTCAGGTATTCTGCCGCGAGAAGAAAACAAAGGAAGAATTCGATGCCATTAACGACGAGCTTTGTGAAAACGCGAAAAACGCAAACGTTTTTGCAAACAGCTTAGGCCCCGTTACAAACAATCTAAGCCACTTGCAGTATATTCTCGTTGCAACGCTCGGCGGCTTGTTGGTTATTCTTACCGAATCGCTTACCCCCGGCGGCTTGGTTGCGTTTTTACAGCTTTCAAAGAGCTTTACCAACCCGATAAATCAGGTTACTCAGCAAATCAACGCAGTTATTATGGCGCTTGCGGGCGCAAAGCGTATTTTTGAAATTATGGACGAGGAGCCCGAATCCGATGAGGGCTACGTTACTCTTGTCAACGCAAAGCGCAATGAAAACGGCGAAATTGTCGAAACCGAGGAGCGCACCGGCCTTTGGGCTTGGAAGCACCCCCACGGCGACGGAAGCTTGACCTATACCGAGCTTAAGGGCGACGTGCGAATGGTCGAGGTCGATTTCGGCTACGTTCCCGAAAAAACGGTGCTTCACGACGTAACGCTTTATGCCGAGCCCGGTCAAAAGGTTGCGTTTGTCGGCGCAACGGGCGCGGGCAAGACGACGATAACGAACCTTATCAACCGCTTTTACGATATTGCCGACGGTAAAATACGCTACGACGGCATAAATATCAACAAAATAAAGAAAGCCGTCCTCCGCCGTTCACTCGGTATGGTGCTTCAGGATACCCACCTTTCCACGGGTACGGTTATGGAAAACATCCGTTACGGACGTCTTGATGCGACCGACGAGGAATGTATTGCCGCCGCAAAGCTCGCAAACGCTCACGGCTTTATCGAGCTTCTTTCCGATGGCTACAATACTCTGCTTTCGGGCGACGGAAGCGGTCTTTCGCAGGGACAAAGACAGCTTCTTGCCATCGCGCGTGCGGCAGTTGCCGATCCCCCCGTTATGATTCTTGACGAGGCAACCTCGAGCATCGACACGAGAACCGAATCGATAGTTTCAAAGGGTATGGACAGTCTTATGCACGGAAGAACGGTTTTCGTTATCGCGCACAGGCTTTCAACCGTACGCAACTCCGACGTAATAATGGTTCTTGCAAACGGACATATCATCGAGCGCGGCAATCACGAAAAATTGATTGCCGAAAAGGGGCAGTATTATATGCTCTATACGGGCGCATTCGAATTAGAATAAGTCGGGAACTCGTTCTTTACGCCCTTGAAAGAAATAAACACAACAAAGAATCAAGCTTCGATTTATCCCGAAGCTTGATTTTTTTATAAGGAATTAATTTTTCATTGTATTTTCAAGGGCTTTCACGAAAAACTCGACTGTCGCAGATTTTTCGCAAAAATAACTTCGTTCCTTGCGTTATTGATGAGGAACTCGTGTTTTCCGCCTCTTGACAATAGGTGACAGATGTTGTAAAATGAATTGAATAATGTATTTTTGGAGGGCAAAAATGGCAAAACGCATACTTGTTGCAGGTAGCTCGAATATAGATTTCCTGCTTTCAACGCCCTATATTCCCGCACCCGGCGAAACAATGATATCATCGGGTAAATATGCCTTTACACCGGGCGGTAAGGGCGCAAATGCCGCCGTTGCCGCGGCTTCGTTCGGCGCAGACGTTGTTTTTTGCTCACGCGTGGGCGATGATGCTTACGGTGACAGATTGATAGAGCTTTTTAAAAAGCGCGGTCTTGACACTCGCAACGTGCGCGTTGACCGTTTGGAGCAAACCGGCTTGGCTGTAGTTATGCTTGAAAAAAGCGGCGCGAACAGAATTATCGTTTACAGCGGCGCAAACGCAAAGATAAACGACGTTGACGTCGAGGACGCTTTTTCCACCTCTTATCCCGATGCGGTGCTTACTCAGTTTGAAATCCGTCCCGAAGCGGTTATTGCCGCGGCGAAATGTGCGGCGGATGAATCGGTTCCGCTTTTCGTGGACGCAGGCCCCGCCAACCGCGATTTTCCGTTGGAGCAGCTTGAACGTGTCGAAATCTTCTCTCCCAACGAGGTGGAAACCGAAATTTTAACGGGTATCCGACCGAACAATCTTGAAAATTGCTTGCGCGCATCTATCGCGCTTTGTAACCGTGTTGATATTAAATACGTTGTTTTGAAGCTCGGCGGCCGAGGCTGTTACGTTTACGACGGCAAATATTGCGACCTTATTTCGCCGTTTGACGTTACCGTTGCCGACACAACTGCCGCAGGTGACGTTTTCACCGCCGCTATCACGACCGAATATCTCCGCACAGGCGATATTCTCGCTTCCGCAAAATTCGCAAACGCGGCAGGCGCTTTGGCTGTGTCGAAGATAGGCGCGATAAACTCCGTGCCTACCGAAGACGAGGTAAGAGCACTTTTGGCGCAGTAATCAATGCAAAACAAAAAGGAGCAGTTCATCGAACTGCTCCTTTCGTCTTGTAGAACGGGCTATATTCGGTTCGTTAGGGTAATTCGGGCAACGGATCGATATGCGAGCCGTTAACACGGAGCTCAAAATGAAGGTGCGACGGCTCGAGCGCTTCGGCGCGCGCTGTTGTTCCGACGTAACCGACGGGTTGTCCTGCCAAAACCTCGGTGCCGACCTCAATACCCTCGGCAAGTGTGGAATCGAGGTTCATATAATAAGAAACCACACCCTGCTCGTGAGTGATTACGACAGTCATTCCGTTGAAATAATCGTCGGATACCGCCGAAACCACACCGTCGGTGAATGCAATAACCTCTGCTCCGACGGTCGATGCGATGTCAATACCGCTGTGAACGCGGTAATCCTTCATCGTTTCGGAGTAAACAAGCGCATCCATACTGTAATTTTTAATCACTTCGCCCTCAACAGGGAAGTAGTACATAGTGCGAGGCGGTGTTGGTGTCGAAACGTCGGGCGTAATGCCGCTTTGCTCGTTGTTTACGTGAGAATCGGATTCCTCCTCAAGCTCGGATTCCTCAAAAGGAATCGAAACGTCGGGAATATTAAGGTCGATATCCGGAAAGGAAACGGGCGGCAGGCTTGCATCGTAATCATAGGAGATGCTGAAAATACCGACAGTTGCCGTAATAACAACGGTTATTGCCAATCCGAGATATATAAACGCCGAGAACCTTGCAACCCTTTTTGTCAACGGCTCGCGCTTGGGCTCGTCTTCGAACAAGTCCCTGTTTTCTTGATTGTCGTTCATTGGTTTTCCCCCTGAAAGTTTTTTGTCAAACCTATTGTTTGCCTTCAGAGGAAAAAATATTCAAAATCCTTTTAAATTCAGCTTCGGAAAATATATTTCAAGTATTTTTTTGTAATAAATACCGTCGCGCGCCAATTTTTCGGCATTGCAAAGGTCAAGCCCCGTTCCGTGTCCGCTCCCGTGGGAGGTAACGCATATTCCGTCCTCAAGCGTTTGGATAGTCATCTCAACGCTTTTAAGGTTGAATGCGTTTGCCAAAATATCGCCGTCGATTTGCTTGTTGTCAACGATCGCAAACGAAAGCTTACCGTTTTCCCCGTAAACGGCGTAAAATTTCAAATCCTTTTCGGCTTCGGGGAAAATCGCAAGGACCTCCTTTGCGGTAAAAACTCGCTCGACCTTGTGCAAATCGCATTTTCCACCCGAGGCAACGGCGGTCAGATATTTAAATTCATCGCTTTGCCGTGTTCCGCTCGAAGCGCAAAGCGTAAAAAGCGCCATTGCAGGCGCGCCGTCGATTTCAAGATATTGCCCCTTCGTTTCGCGCACTGCGTTTTGCGTTCCCTCGCTTGCGGAATTACTCGGTGAAAGCGCAACACAGCATTCTCCGCTGTCACAGCAGTCAAAATCGCCGTGTTTACAGCCGAAGGTCGCAAAATACATCCCAATCGAGCGCACCGAAACGGCAAACGCCTTTTTCGCCTCAAGCGAGGTAACCTCGTCCTCTTTTGCGGCAAGTGCGCGCAAAACGTAGTCTTCAATCGATATTTCTTCGGTAGTTCCGTTTGAAAATTGCACCGCAAGAGTCAATTCCGCGCTTCTGTCGATCGTTGCATCCGCAACAAACGGCATTGCCACGACGACCAAAGCAAACGCAAGATAAAGCAAAAGCCAACTTTTCATATTATAACATCCCTTCGTTTGTTCCATTTATATTTAAAGGAAATTTGATTTAGAATAAAAAAGGGCTTGATTTTTGCGAATCGTTGTGATAGAATAATGCGGCAAACAAAATATGTGGGTGTAGCTCAGTTGGTTAGAGCACTTGCTTGACATGCAAGGGGTCGTTGGTTCAAGTCCATTCATCCACACCATACAAAAACCGTGAAACCACAAGGGTTTTCACGGTTTTTTGTTTTTTCTTTCACAATGAAAATGGCTGTTGGGTCAACAAAAAGGTCAACAACTTTTGCGTTTCTTGTTTTTGTCTTTCAAAAGATGGAACTCTAGAGGAATCACAAAAGAAGGTTTTTTAGTATTTGATATCATCGCAGATGAGCTTAGGCAGGTTTTTCCATGCATTAGACTGCAATCCCATTTGGATTCTAATCTTACCTACCATAGAATTGTTTAGCGTTGTGGATAGTTCATCAATAACCGCCGTTAACTCATTGATTAACTCATTGAATTCCTCAGGTTGTAAAAGATACTTGCAGCATATCAAAAGAGCCAAAAAATCATTTCGACCAAACTTGTTTTGGCCTTTTGCATTTTTCGCAATCATAAGTTTCTTGGTAATGTTGAGTTCTGTTGATAAACGTGTTTTGGGAAGTTTGGCGCAATATGTTCTTTCTCCATGTGCTACAATGTTTCTGAATGAAACTAAGACTTCCAAAATATTTGTCAATTGATCCGATGAAATATTAAATGTATGTGCTATTTTATCCTTTTCGTTCGGCAACATGTTTTTATAAAAAATCGAAACGGTACCAAAAGAAAGTGCTCTGACCAAAACCCACATAGGCACATGGTTGTGATTTTTATAATTGTGGGCAATATATTCTCGATATTTGTTGGAGTTTTCCTTCAAAGCATCGGCAATTGTTTTATTACAGTCTTCTAAAAGCCGTTCGACGGCCTGTTCGGATTTGGGGTTCGCAGTAAAAGAATCCTTGGAAAGGTAGGTTTTTTCATCCACACCATGGACTCTCGTAAATTCGTGTGCAACAAGAGCACGAACGTGAGTTTCGATAGATGAAATGTGTTTATATATTATACTTCTGAGGTTTTTATCGAATTTATAGAGACTACAGATATCTTCAAAGGAAGTTCCTTTTCTGTAAATGCCATTGTGTTTGAAAATAGGAGAATACCCGTTAATAATGTTGTAATATCCTTCTAACTTCAAGAACTTAATAGTGTTTTCTTCGTTTTCGATAAAAAGACCCTGTTTTTTTAATTTTTCTACTTGTTGTTCATATGTAAAAAATGCCTTCATAAACTCATCCATATAAAAAGTTTAGGGAGTTCCATAAATGAAACTCCCTGCAGACCTTGAGTAAACAAGGTTCTTTCCGTACGATTAGTTTATCATAGTATTGACAAAATGTCAATACTTTTTGTCAAAATGCTACAATTGCTATACAAAAGATGGGAGGATATATAAATATATCCTCCCGCAGTCTCTAATTTTATAGAGATCTGTCCGTAGAGCAACTGCTCGTTATATACTATGAGCAATTGTGGGAAAAGTATACAACGAAACGGTTGTTTTTGGGATATAACCATTATATTTGTTTTTGAAGAAGATTTCATCCCATGTTTTTCTCATAAAAATCTCATAAAAATCTTGCTGTGCTTCGGGACCGAGAGTGTGGTATTGTGTATTTGAGCTTTTTGAGTCAACAAAAGGTCAACAAAACAAAAAAACATAACAAATCGCACAGCGAAAAGCAAGCAAATACAAGGTTTTCACGCCGTCAGGCGGGCTTGACATGCAAGGGGTCGAAGGTTTACGTCCATTTATCCACACCATGCGCTGACGCGCTCGCAGGAAAACACATAGTTTTCCTGCGTTTTTTCTTTTTATGATGTCCGTTCGCTCGCGCAGAATTCGTGCGCGCCCTTTGGGCTTGTCCGAATCCTCGGACATCATAGGTGTAAAAATCCACGCGCTTGTCGCGGATTTTTACGAGTTTTCATTGTATAACAAAAACCGATTTGACGTAAAAGTCAAATCGGTTTTACTTGTTTGTTTCCTTTTTATCCGTGCGGTTAAGAAGATAATCTACCGATACGTTGTGGAAATCGGCAAGCTTAATAAGAATTTCGGTGGGGATGTCAAGCTCTCCGCGCTCATAGTTGCTGTAAACGCGCTGACTGCAGGACAAAATTTCGCCCATTTGCTTCTGAGTAAGGTCGCCGTCCTCTCGCAGGTCGCGAATTCTTTTGTAATGCATCGTCATCACCCCAATAACAGTATACCTTATTATAGTTTAGCGGAAAATACACTATTGACATTTAGCGGAAAATCCGCTACAATGGCAAAAGACGATTCTTTTAAGCAGAGCATAGCGAAGGAAATTTCCAAAAAATATGTGACAAAACTGCAAAACGTTCGTCTATAGATTTGTAAACATCGTACTTGGAGGAAAAAACAATGAAAAAAATTATCGCCGCCTTTATTATCACCGCGCTTTTGGCTTGCGCACTCGTTTCGTGTGCCGACGAAAACACCGAAAGCTCGGTTGCCGAAAGCAGCACCGCGCAAGAGGTTGAATCCTCTGCCGCAGACACCGAAAGCTCGATTGCCGATGAATCGAGCGAAAGCGTTGACGAAAGCGAAACGGTAAGCGAAACGGTAAGCGAAACCGTTGACGAAAGCGAGGAGTCGAAAGAGGGCGAAAAGGAAGAGGTCAAGGTTAAAATAAGCATGGAATATCCGACCGACGAGCTTCTTGCGGATAAGGATGCATATATATTGTATGACGATCCCAACACCGATTACAGTCTTGCCGCGTTTACTACCGACACAAAGGTAACGAATTTCAGATATTTCAGCGTTGTTGCCACCGATACTTGGTCGGACGACGGCGGTCTTAAGATAGATGAAATTCTTTATACTCTCGATGAATTCACCCCCGAAATGATTTTCGTTGCGGAAGTGGTGTTCACCGACGTTTACACGTGCAGAGGAATCTCCTTTGTGGACGCAAACGGAAATACGCAGTATTACGGTTTGTATGACAGCGCAGTTGACGACAGCATCGGCGTGAGCAGAAAAGATATCGCCGAATAACGAAAATCACACTCAACCGCTCATTATATGGGCGGTTGTTTTTTGCGCAAATGCATAACCGATACTCTTGCAAATAAAAAAGCGATGTGTTATAATAATTCGGTAAACATCAAATGCGCATCAGTTATGCCGGAAAACATATCGATTGACGGAATGCGGTACGGCGCATCGGAAAGAAAAGTTTTTAAAAAAGTAATAATAAACAAAGAAACAAGGAGTTAAAAATGAAAAGAATTATCGCATTTACCCTTACTCTTTTACTCGTTTTTGCGCTTGTTGCTTGCGGCGGAAACGAAACCGAGCAAAACGAATCCTTTGCTGTTTCGGACTCCTCCAAGCAGGAAGAATCCAAGACCGAATCGTCCGTAGCCGATGATGAATCCTCGGCCGTTGTTGAAGATTCCTCGGTTGCAGATACCGAATCGTCCGAGGTTGTTGACGAATCCTCCAATACGACCGACGAAAGCAGTGATGCATCAAGCGGCGGCGAAGAAAGCACACCCGAAAACGAAACCGCGCCCGAATTTATAGCAAGCTTCGTTTCCTTCGGTACTGTCGACACCAAGGTTAACGCAAATTCGCAAAACGCGCTCCGTCTTACCGGCATTGACGTTGAACCGACCTTCGGCTCGATCGTTCTTTATTCGAACGATTACGGCAGTGTTGATGCAGTCGAGGTTGCCGACTTTGCGGTTGCAATTTTCACCTACAGCCATGAAGCGTTTGAATATCTTATGACCGATTTCAAGGAAGTCGGCAAATCCGGCGATTTCGAAGCTCCCGACGATGGCTTTGCGGTTGCAATCCACAAAACTCAAACCGATTACATCAACCGTGTAAAGGCGCTTGACGGCAAGACTCCCATCTTCCCCCACGGCGTACACCTTTACAAGGGCGTCGACTATGAAATCGACAAGGCAAAAACCGCGCCCACTATCGACGGTGTGTTCAACAAATCCGAATGGAAGGATTACCACGTCGAAGACGTTAATGCCGAAAACCCCAACTGGTCCTACGCACAGTTTGAAACCAACAACTACTATGCGACCGCTTCCTACTACACCACCTACGATGACGAATATCTCTATCTCTGCGTTGTTGTAGACTCGCCTTATCACTATTGTCCTCTCACTCAGGACGCCGCAAAGGATATGTGGCAATATGAGTGCATTCAGGCAAAGATCAGCTCGGAAAGCCCCGCAGGCGAATATATTCTCGAAAACTTCGACCGCGCTACCAACAAGACCGCTGAACAAGACGGCGTTATCCGCAACTTCGGCTTTGCGGCTTCCGACAGCGGCGAAACCATATATTACCAAAGCGGCACCGATTACGAAACCTTCGAGGGTCAGGTTGCTTGCTCGCGCGATGATGCAAACGCAGTAACCGTTTACGAGGTTGCGATCCCCTTTGCTACAATCGGCGTTACCCCCGAAAAGGGCACTGAGATCGGCTTTACCTTCTCGATCAACTCCTCCAACGATATTGACAACGTTTGGAAAAACATCACCTACCGCAACGGTGGCGGCATTATCGGCAGAAACGACTGGACCAAGATTCCCGTTATTACTCTTGACTAATTAAATCATCCGAGCAGGGCAATTTGTTCTGCTCGGATTTTTTTATTTCTTGACAACAGCTGTAATAAGAGTTATAATTATCTTATGTTAAGTTAAGGAGATATTTTGAAATGAAGAAAATTTTTGCATTGCTTATTTCTGCTATTCTTTTAGTTTCACTTTTCTCGATCCCCGCATCTGCAGACAACAGCCTCCCGTTATTTCTTACGCACTATAACAAGGGCGGCGCTGAAGGCGCAGGCGTAATATTTACCGAAGTTGACAGCGCAGGCGCTTTTTGGCATCACGTTGCGTTTGCTCCGGTCGAAGGCGCAGAGAATACTTATGAAGTCGTTGAAATCTGCATTGGTGACGGCTCTGCATACGCTCTTGCCGTTCCCGAAGGCGGTTTTGTTTACGGTATCAACACCGGCAACAACTGGCCCAAGCTTTTTGCCGATAACGGCGTTACCGGCGACGGAAGCAAAAAAGATCAATTCTGGTTTGACGATGCCGAACACGCGGCAATGCCCGACTATACAAGTCAGCAATGCACCGACTCGTTCACCATGGTAGCTTCCTGGACAGAGGGCATGATTTTTGTATTTGAAGGTCTTGACCTCGAAGGCCAAACTATTCCCACAACCACACCCGACGTTGAATGGTATGAAGATGCTTACGTTTGCACCGCTACCATCGCTCCTTATACCGGCGAAACCGATACCGACGTTTCCGAAGAAGACTCGGTTTCCGAAGAAGACTCGGTTTCCGAAGTAGTTTCCGAAGAAGTTTCCGAAGACGGTGCGACTTCCGATGATACCGCATCCACCGAAAGCGAATCGGTTTCCGAAAATGCAACCGCTTCCGAATCCTCCGATACAACCGTTGACGAAGCAGAAGGCGGTCTTTCCACCGGCGCGCTCATTGCCATTATCGTGGCAGGCGTTGCGGTTGTTGCGACAATCGTTATCCTTATCGGTTTCAAGAAAAAATAATTTCGCGTTATAAAAAGGCCCATGCAAAATTGGGCTTTTTGCGTAGGAGAATAATATGAAAAAGACATTAGTGCTTATGCTTTGCTTTGCGATGCTTTTAACGTGTATGCCTTTTTCTGCGGTTGCGGCAGAAAAAAAGGTTACTTACGTTAAGGGCTCGAACGACGTTTCGGAATCTTATAAAAATTCCATCTATTACGAAAAATTAATGAACGTCACTCTTACCGGCGACGGACGTCAGGACGTACTTGCGGTTGCTCTTTCTCAGCTCGGTTATCAGGAAAGCGGCGCCGAAAACGATTTTGACGGCAAGCCCAGCGGTTCGAGCAGCAATTTCACCGAATATAACTACAATATGGGCGACTGGGGCGTCGGTTACGGAAGCGGAGATTATGCTTGGTGCGCTTCTTTCGTGGCTTGGTGTCTTCTTCAATCGGGCTGTACCACACAAAACAAGATTTCGGATTGGTGCCGTAAGCACAAGGACGATAAAAATTACATCTGGCGTGAGGTTGGCTGTCCCGCTTGGGCGAGTTCGCTTAGAACTCACGGCTATTGGCAATATTCCAAATATAACGGAAACGATTACGTTCCTCAAAGCGGCGACCTTATCTTCTTCGCGTGGGACGGCGCAAAGAATTCCGAGGACCATATCGGTATAGTTGTTTACAGTGACGGCACAACCGTTTATACTGTCGAAGGCAACACTGCGGATGCGGCGGGCTTGCAAACCGACGGCGGCGGTGTTTACTTTAAAAACTATCCCATAACCAGCAGCTATATTAGCGGCTACGGCGTTATGCCTTATAAAACCGCAAGCGGCAACAAGGTTGACCACAGCGGCAAAACCGTCACGGGCGGCACTTATATCACCGACCGCGCAACACCCGTATTCCCCGATGCAAGCTTTAAGTCTGCGCGCACGACAATGCCCCGCTACACGACCTTTACCATTCAACGTAAGGTTGCAGGCGGTTACCGCATTTCCTATAAGACCGCAAAGGGAAGCGTTATTACCGGCTTTATAAAAACGGTCGACAACGCTTATCTTCCCATTAACTACGGCGAGCTTTTGAACCGCGGAGATATTGACGAAAACAACAGCATCGATGCGTATGATTATATCCGCGTAAAACGCTCGATACTTCAGTCCTTGGCATTGAACGACAGCGAAACCGTTGTTGCCGATATCAACGACGATTTGATTGTAAATCAGTTCGACTATATTCTCATTAAACGTCACGTTTTAAAAACCTATACTATTACACAGTAACAAAAAAGGACCTATGGTTTCATAGGTCCTTTGCTATTGACTTCTTGTTAATTTACGTTTATAATTAAACTGTATAACAATGGAGAAAATAAAAATGAATCAACTTTATTTTGACCATGCCGCAACGACCGTTGTGCTCGATAGCGCAAGGAAAGCGGCAACCGACTCCTTCGATGTGTTCGGAAACCCTTCTTCGGTACACTCGATGGGTATAGCGGCGAAAAAAATAATAGATACCGCGCGAAAAACTGTTGCGGCATCGCTTTTCTGCAAGCCCGAGGAAATTATTTTCACCGGCGGCGGAAGCGAAGGCAACAACCAAGCGATTTTCGGCTTGGCAAAGCTTCGCGCAAGACGGTCGAAGCGTGTAATTACCACCGACAGCGAGCATCCGTCGGTCGGCAACCCCATTAATTCTCTTGAGGAATCGGGGTTTGAAATCGTGCGTATTTCCACAAAATTCGGCAAAATCGATATTAACGAGCTTGAAGCCGAGCTTTCAAAGGGCGCGGCGTTTGTCAGTGTTATGCTCGTCAATAACGAAACGGGCGCGATTTACGATATCGAAGCGGTAAAACGCGCAATCGATAAAAGCGGATGCGGCGCTTTGCTTCATTGCGATGCTGTGCAGGGCTTTTTAAAGACCGATATGCGCGCCGTTTCAAAAAATTGCGATTTGGTGAGCATTTCCGCGCATAAAATCGGCGGCTTAAAGGGTGTCGGCGCGCTTTACTGTAAGCAAAGCATCATCAAAAACCTTGCCCCCTTTATTCGCGGAGGCGGTCAGGAAAACAATCTTCGCTCGGGTACCGAAAACGTCATAGGCATTGCCGCGTTTGCCGCCGCTTGCGAGGAATTTCCGAAATATAAGGAAGAAATTAAAAAGGTCAGCGACCATACACGCACCCTGCTTGAAAAGAGCGATTGCAACTTCAAGCTGAATCTGCCCGAAAACAAGGTCGATAACATACTTTCGGTGTCGATTGTCGGCGCAAAAAGCGAGGTCGTGTTAAATCTGCTTAACGGCTATGGGATTTGCATCTCCGCCGGAAGCGCTTGCTCGGCAAGAAAGGGACACAGCGGAACACTTTCGGCATACGGGCTTCAAAAGAATGAAATAGACGGCACCGTCAGAATAAGCTTCGGTGTCGGAAATACTTTAAAGGATGCCGAATTTCTGGTGGAAAAGCTTGAAGAAGCGGCAAAAAGGTTGGGTAAAAAATGAAAGAAGTAATACTTGTTAAATACGGCGAAATCGTTCTTAAGGGACTTAACCGCTCGTTTTTCAATTCGAAGCTCGAAAGCCGCGTAAGACGTGCGCTTAAAAGCGTTCAGGGCGAATTTTATTTTGATTATGCGCAATCGACGCTTTGTCTTACTCCGTCTGACGATGCCGACGTTGACCTTGCTTATGAAAAGGTAAAAAAGGTTTTCGGTATCGCGACCGTTTGCCGCGGTATCGCGTGTGAAAAGGATATGGACGATATCACAAAGCATCTTGCCGAAAACGTAAACGAGCTTTTGGGAAGTGCCAAGACCTTTAAGTGCGAGGCAAAGCGAAGCGACAAGAAGTTTGCGCTTAAATCGCCCGAAATTTGCGCTATCTGCGGCGGTATCGTGCTTGAAAACCGCCCCGATATGAAGGTCGACGTTTTAAACCCCGACCGTGTTATCACCATTGAAATACGCGACCGTCAGGCGTTTATCCACGGAAACGGCGAAAAGGGCGCAGGCGGTGTTCCCGTCGGCTCGTCGGGCAGAGCGATGCTTATGCTTTCGGGCGGTATCGACAGCCCCGTTGCAGGCCATATGATTGCAAAGCGCGGCGCGGCAATCGATGCGGTTTATTTTGAAACTCCCCCTTATACCGGCGAAGCGGCGGCAGAAAAGGTACGCACTCTTGCCGAAAAGCTGACCGAATATTGCGGCGAAATATATTTGCATTCAATTTCGCTTACCGAAATTCAGGAAACCCTCGTTGCGACCTGCAAGGAAAAGCTTTTCACCCTGCTTTTGCGCAGATTTATGGTTCGCTGTGCCTCGAAATTGGGCGAAAAATACGGCGCAGGCTGTATTATAACCGGCGAAAGTCTTGGTCAGGTGGCAAGTCAAACAATGCAATCGCTTGCGGTTACCGATGCCGTTGCGACCTTACCCATTTTGCGTCCCTGCATCGGCTTGGATAAGGACGAAATCGTTGTCCGCGCAAGAGAAATAGGCACCTTTGAAACCTCGATTCTTCCGTATGAGGATTGCTGTACCGTGTTCACCCCGAAGCACCCCGATACCCGTCCCGATATGGCGGAAATTCTTGAAGAAGAAGCAAAATTGGACGTCGATGCGCTTGTTGAACGCGCAATGGCGACCGACCGTTACGAAAGGTTGGGCTGATAGATGAAGCGTCTTATAACCCTTTTACAAAAGCAAAACAAAAAAATCGCCGTTGCGGAATCCTGCACGGGCGGTCTGGTTTCGAAAATAATCACCGACACCTCGGGCGCAAGCTCGGTTTTCGGTTACGGCGTTACCGTTTATTCCAACGAGGCAAAGCAAAAGCTTTTGGGCGTTAAGGAAGAAACCCTTAACAATTTCGGCGCGGTTTCGGAAAATACTGTGTGCGAAATGGCAAAGGGTGTGCTTGAATTGGCAAACGCCGATATTTCGATTGCGATTTCGGGTATCGCAGGCCCCAACAACGACGGAAGCGCAAAGCCCGTCGGCACAGTTTGCATTTCAATCGCAACGACCGAAAAATGCTATGCAACGACCTTTGTTTTTGCCGGCAAGCGCAATGAGGTAAGACGTATGGCGGCAAAAATGGCGCTTAATATGGCTTATGATGAATTAAAGACCGACAAAACCCAAAAAACCACAAGAAAAGAAAAGCGCGCGGCAAAAAAAGAAAAAGCCGCCGAAAAAAAGAGCAAAAGATCGTTAAAGAAGCTTATCAAAAAGGATAAATAAAAAAATTCAAGCTTGGAATATGCTTCCAAGCTTGTTTTTTTATCTTATTTGTCCGTTGCCGTTGATGACGTATTTATAGGTTGTCATTTCGGGCAAGCCCATAGGTCCGCGAGCGTGCATTTTTTGGGTGGAAATGCCGATTTCGGCGCCGAATCCGAATTCTTCACCGTCTGTGAAGCGCGTGCTTGCGTTAACGTATACCGCCGCCGCATCGACAGTGTTGCAGAAATACTGCGCGTTTTCGGAATTGTCGGTAATTATCGCCTCGCTGTGACCCGTGCCGTGAAGATTTATGTGGTCAACCGCCTCTTTTACGTCGCGAACGACCTTTATCGCAAGGATATAATCGTTATATTCGGTATAAAAATCCTCGTCGGTCGCTTTGCTTATATCGATAATTTCAAGCGTTTTTTCGTCACCGCGAAGCTCGACGTTATTTAAACGCTCCTTGACAAGCGGAAGAACGGTTTTTGCGATATTTTCGTGAACGACCAGCGTTTCCGCCGCGTTGCAAACCGAGGGGCGCTGTCTTTTTGCGTTGTCGATGATGTTCAATGCCGTTTCAATATCGGCGGATTCATCAAAAAATACGTGGCAGTTGCCTGCGCCGGTTTCAATTACGGGTACGGTCGCATTTTCAACGACCGAGCGGATAAGCGATTTGCCGCCGCGCGGTATGAGAAGGTCGATATAACCCTTCATTTTCATCAATTTATTTGCCGTTTCGCGGCTTGTATCGGGAACAACCGCAACACAGCCTTCGGGAAGCCCCTTTTCGCAAAGCGCGTCAGAAAGCACTTTTGCAATGGCAAGATTGGAATCGATCGCCTCCTTGCCGCCGCGAAGAATAACCGCGTTGCCCGATTTAACGCACAATGCCGCCGCATCGGCGGTAACGTTGGGACGTGCCTCGTAAATTATTGCAATAACGCCGAAGGGCACGCGCTTTTTGGTTATTTCCAAGCCGTTGGGGCGAACCCATTTTTCGTCGCCGTCAAGCGGGTCGGGAAGCGCGATAACCTTTTTTACGCTTTCGGAAATCGCAACGATTCGCTCTCTTGTAAGCGTTAAGCGGTCGAGCATCGATGCGGACATATTGTTTTCCTTCGCACGCGCGATATCAAGCTCGTTTGCTTTGATTATTTCGTCCGAGCGATTGACAAGCGCGTTTGCCATCGCCAAAAGCGCGCTGTTTCTTGCTTCTGTATCGGTCGCGCCCAAAACGGTCGAAGCCGCTCTTGCGCTTGTGCACATTGATTCAAGCATATTTTTGTCCTCAAACACTAATTTTTTGCCGCAAAATAGGTTCCGACGAAATCACCGTCGAACACGTTATAAAGAATTTCGGGGTCTGCGCCGTTAAGAATTATCATTGCGATTCCGCGCTCGGTAACGTATTTTGCGCTTTCGAGCTTGGTTGCCATACCGCCGGTACCGCGTGCGGTTCCCGCGCCGCTGCCCATGGCAAATATGTCCTCGGTAACCTCGGGAACGAATTCGATGAATTTCGCATCCTTGTTGCTTCTCGGATCGGAATCGTAAAGACCGTCGATGTCCGACATATTTATAAGCAAATCGGCATGGCAAAGCTTTGCAACGGTAGCCGCAAGGGTATCGTTACTGCCAATCTTTATCTGCTCGTTTGAAAGAGTATCGTTTTCGTTAACGATAGGGATAATGCCCTGCTCGAGAAGTAATTCAAAGGTAGTGCTTGCGTGGGTACGCAATTCCTTATCGTCAATAACGCTTCTTGTAAGAAGTATCTGCGCGATAGTATGGCCGAAATCCGAAAATCTGCGCGCATACATATCGATAAGCTGACATTGACCGACAGCCGCCGCCGCTTGTTTTTGCTCGGTTGTAAGCGTCTTGCGGTCGAAGCCTATCTTTGCCAAGCCGCAGCTTACCGCGCCCGACGATACGAGAATTATCTGACGACCGCTGTTATAAAGGTCGGAAAGGCAGGAAACAAGTCTTTCTACCTTGCGAATGTTGATATAACCCGAGGAGTGAGTCAGGGTTGATGTGCCGACCTTAACTACAATGCGTTTGATATTATCGGTTTTTATTTTCATTTCAAAAAACCTTCTTTACATTTGATAATTAAGTATTATAATATAATCGTAAGTAAATTTCAAGGATTTTTTGAAAGGGTGCATAATTTATGTCGAAAAAGCTTATTCTTGCGTCTGCTT
Source organism: Eubacteriales bacterium (assembly GCA_045636665.1). Classification (GTDB taxonomy): domain Bacteria; phylum Bacillota; class Clostridia; order Oscillospirales; family CAG-382; genus Coliplasma. The sequence continues at coordinate 3,401 of JAZTXY010000126.1, read as the reverse complement.
CTCCGCGCAGGAAAGAAATTTTGGATACTGCAGGGTATTTATACGAGGTAATTCCGTCAAATGCCGACGAGGTAATGGAGGGCGAATGCGCATACTCCCTTGCCGAATTAAACGCACTTGCCAAGGCGAAAGAGGTTTTTGAACGCTTGGGCAACGAAAATTGCGTTGTTTTGGGTGCCGATACCGTCGTTTCGGTAAACGGACAGGTGCTTGGCAAGCCGACCGACGAGGAGGATGCGTTTTTGATGCTTAAAACCCTCTCGAACAGCACGCACGAGGTAATAAGCGGCTTTGCTATCGTCGGCAAAAACGGGTTCGACAGCGGATTTTGCGTCACAAAGGTCAAATTCCGCGACCTTTCCGACGAAGAAATCCGCGCCTACGTTGCCACGAATGAGCCGATAGATAAAGCGGGTAGTTACGCGATTCAGGAACGCGCCTGCCTTTTTGCCGAATCGTTTGAGGGCGATTTTTTCAACATTATCGGACTTCCGATTCAAAAGCTTTATTTTCCGCTTAAAAACCACGGCATTTTGCCCGAATGGCAAAATTTTATTTAGTAAATACGCATAAACTTATTGACATCGTTGAACGGATTTTGTATAATAAATTACTAAAATAATATACGAAGGAGATAAAAAGCTATGAAACTCACAAAGAGAATTTTCGCGCTTTTGGTTTGCGCGGTAATGCTCGCAACGTCCTGCATTTTTGTTAACGCGGCGCCTGAAGATAAGGCAACCATTACCGTTAGCGATACCGTTAACATTAACGAAGACGTTTCCTACACAAATCTTATCATCAAGAGCGGCCAAAACGGCAATACCGTTACCGGCGTTTCGATGGAATTCGATCCCAAGGACGGTTATATTCCGATGGTATTCTCGGGTTATTCGGGCACCTCTGCAGTGCTTGAAACCCAATACAAGCTCGCTACCCAAAAATACGGCTATGAAGTACCCGGTCTTATCAACGGTTCGTTCTTCTCGATGGACAGCGGTACCGTTTCCTACGGTAACTACGGTACTCTCGTAGGTATCGTTATTTCCAACGGTAAGGTCGCATCCGCTCACGCAGGATATTCCGATTACGTTGTTGCTTTCGGTACCGACGGCAGCATGAACATCGTTAAGTCCAGCCTTGACTATAAGCTTTTCATCAAGGGGCAAGAAATTAAAAACGGTCTTTACTACATCAACAAAACCTCGGGTAATAAGGTTGCATCCAACTGGAACAACAATTTCTATTACTACGATACCTCTTGCGGTCGCGTTTGCGATACCTATGAAATTTGCCCCGGTTATGAAATAATCTGCGAAAAGGTTGATAATACCGACCTTACCGTAGGCGGCACTCTCAAGGGCAAGGTTTTGGAGGTTAAGGAAAACTCCTACGGTGCGGCACTTGCCGAAAACACCTATGACCTCTCCAACAAGTTCGTTCTTTTCGTTAAGTCCACTTCTCCCAACGTAAAGTATGCTAAGGAACTCGTAGCAGGCGACAGCATCAACATCGGCGTTAACGAAACTGTCGAAGCATCCCGTGAAATCATGGAAAACGCTAACAGCGTTATCACCAACGTTGGTTGGCTCGTTAAGGACGGCGTTGACCGTACCAGAATCGATTCTTCCGTAGGTACCCACTCGGTAACCTATCAGGCTCGTTGGACTGCATTCGGTCAAAAAGAAGACGGCTCTTACGTATTCTTCACCACCGAAGGCGGCTCCTCCGGCTCAAGCGGTTCGGCTACTCTCCGTGACGTTGCAGACTATATGATCTCGCAGGGCTGTGTAAACGTTATCCGTATGGACGGCGGCGGATCGAGCGCAATGTACGTTGCAAACAACGGCAAGGGTCAACCCGGCTATGCACAAAAGAGCACCCGTGCAGTAGGCGACTGTATCCTCGTAGTTAAGAAGTCCAGCGTTAACGACGCAGCTCTCGACGCGGCACTTCAGGCAAAGATTGACGAAGCAAAGTCCAACACCAACGAATCGATCATTGAACTCGTAGCAAAGGCTGAAGCACTTCTCGCTTCCGACGCTCCCGTTTCGGGCGACGTTCGCAAGATGCTTACCGACCTTTCTTCCGCTCTTTCCGGCAAGGATGAGCTTTCTGATCTTGTTGCACAAGCAACCGGCATTTCCTATAAGGATTACAGCAAGGTAGTTCTTACCAAGCTCCGCGAGGCATACGATAACGCAGTTGCAGTTCTCGGCGCAGACGATTCTACCATCGAAGCTGTTGAAGCTGCGGTTGCAGAGCTTAAATCTCTCCTCGCTCTTACCGGCGAAGCAACTCTTGTTGGCTCTACCGGCAAATCCTACACTACCACCGCTCCCAACAGAAACGACACTTATGACGACGACGGCTCCCGTCTTACCGACGGCTCCAAGGGCAACGCAGATGCGGGTAACGCTAAATATGCGGGCTGGGATAGCAAGGATAAAACCAAGCCCAACGTTGTTGAAGTGACCATCGACTTTGGCGAAGCTACCACCACCAACAACTATAAGATTTATATGGCAGGCGGTAACTGGGGTATCAACCTTCCCGTTGGCTGTATTTCTATCGAAGCATTCGCTTCCGACGATAACGAAACCTTTAAATCCGTTGCAACCGCAAGCGCTGACGATATCGTTCACACCGGCGGCAACCAAACCGAAGGCAGCTGGAGCACTTATACTCTTACCGCTACCGGTAAAAAGGAAGTAACCTCTCGCTATATTAAGATAGTTATCACCCACAAGGCACAAGGCAACGGCTTTATCTGGATTGACGAGGTTGAAGCAGGCCTTCTCGGCACTCCCGTTACCGATGCAATCTACGTTACCGGCTTTAACACCTCTATCGTTTCCGGCGCATGTAACATCTTCACTCCCGCTATCAGCGAAGATGGCACCGTTACCAGAGAAAACGCAAACCACAGCTGGACCACCAACGTTGTTCTTGAAAAGGGCGAAAAAGACGATGAATATATCGTTGTTAGAAAGTTCAAGGGCTCGGGCACAGGTACTCCTTCCGTTAAGTTGGAAGCAAATCAGATTATGATTGCCGCTCACTCTTGGGAAGGCGACGGCGTTGACAATCCCGTTGTCGGCAGCCGTGCAAACGAAACCCTCCTTTCAAGCGTAGCGGTTGGTCAAACCCTTAAGTTCTACGGCTTGGATATCGAAAAGGGCGCGGCAGGCGTTGCGGCATATATCGAAATCGTTAAAGACGAACCCGATCCCGTTATGCTTGGCGACGTTAACGGCGACGGCGCAGTTGACAAGTTCGACTACATCCTCGTTAAGCGTAACGTAATGAAGACCATCACCTTCGATGATGATCAATTGATCGCGGCTGACGTTAACGGCGACGACGCAGTTGACAAGTTCGACTACATCCTCGTTAAGCGT
>JAZTXY010000125.1:0-4074 GCA_045636665.1 Eubacteriales bacterium | reverse complement strand
CATATTTTTGAACTCGTAAAAGGTTTCCGCATAACGTTTTGCAAGTGTGTTATCATTAACGTATCCACGTTCAACAAACAACGGGGCAACATCCGGAGAAAGCTCTTTCTGAAATTTTCTGCACAGCTTATCACGCAGTTGCTTTTCGGAAAGATCACCGTAAGAAAGAAAATCACACGCCTTTTTAATACACGAAAGTCTCAAAACCGCAGAGGCTAATAATTCAACAGTTTCCTCGTCGATTTCTGCGCCTTCTTCCAATCCTAACGTTTCGAGCTCATGAACAGTTATGCGATAACTTTCGCCACCGCAAATTACCGTAGCTTCGTTACTGTTTTCGTCTTTATAAATACGTGTTACAGTAAACATTTTATTCTTCGTCAAACAAATCTTCGGCGTTTACGGTTTCATAACATTCAACGTCGTTACCGGAAAAATGCGCCATAATCTTTTCGCAAAGCTCTGCCGCCAAAGCTTCATCTTCTTCAAGCAAAGCGCGAACCTTATCCTTGCCTTGACCCAATTTTTCGCCGTTATAGGAAAGCCAAGAACCGCTCTTATCAATTATACCGCAAGCTACGCCAAGCTCGATAATTTCGCTTTCCTTTGAAATGCCTTTGCCGTAAATTATATCGAATTCAGCAGTTTTAAAGGGCGGCGCAACCTTGTTTTTAACAACCTTACACTTAACGTGGTTACCGATAATTTCACTGCCGTTTTTAAGCTGTTCGGATTTACGAACGTCCAAACGAACCGAAGCATAAAACTTCAACGCACGTCCGCCGGTTGTGGTTTCGGGATTTCCGTAAACAACACCAACCTTTTCACGAAGCTGATTTATGAAAATAACGATACAGCTGGATTTAGCAATAGCGCCCGATAACTTACGCAAAGCCTGAGACATCAATCTTGCGTGAAGACCAACGTGAGAATCGCCCATATCACCATCGATTTCATTCTTCGGAACGAGTGCTGCTACAGAGTCGACAACGACCGCATCAACAGCACCGGAGCGAACCAATGCTTCGGTTATTTCCAACGCCTGTTCGCCGTAGTCGGGCTGTGAAACAAGCAAGGAGTCTGTATCAACGCCCAAAGCTCGAGCATAAATCGGGTCAAGAGCATGTTCTGCATCAATGAAAGCAGCTTCTCCGCCCTGCTTTTGAACCTCTGCAATTATATGAAGCGCAAGTGTAGTTTTACCCGAAGATTCCGGGCCGAATATTTCAATAATTCTGCCCTTGGGTACACCGCCGATTCCCAATGCCACGTCGAGAGAAAGCGAGCCGGTAGGAACACTTTTAACCTCCATACCAGCATTTTCACCAAGACGCATTATAGCACCTTTGCCACACTGTTTTTCAATATGTGCAAGAGCTGTTTCAAGAGCCATTTTCTTGCTGTCGATTTTCGTATCTTTGATTGCCATAAAGCACAACCTCCACGCGAACTTTTGTTCTAATTATGATAACATAAATTAATTTAAATGTCAATTGAATTTTCCAAAAATCGCGCCGAAATATTACGTAAGTATCATATTTAGTCAAAACTATATTAAATTTTCACAAATTAGATTTTTTTTGTTAAATAAGTCAATATACAAATCTTGTTTTTTTATGTAAAATAGGAGTACCTAAAACAGCAAAAGCAAGGAGTGTAATTATGGCGCAGAATCAACACCATGGAAAAATGGGTCTCATTGTTCTTAAAAGCTGTGCTCAGCTTGGTAGTGAAGTGGACCAATTTATCCGTCAATTAAGAAATGAGGATGACGGAGACAGCTACATTATTCCCATTGAGGAAGTACGTTTTAGCAACGGTGAAGGCAAAGTCAAAATTCAAGACTCTGTCAGAGGCAGAGATATTTATATCCTCTGCGATATCGGCAATTATAGTTGCACATATAACCTTTTCGGTTACGAAAACAGAATGAGTCCCGATGATCACTTCCGTGATATCAAGCGCGTTCTTTCCGCTATCGGCGGCAAAGCAAGCAGAATCACCGTTTTGATGCCCCTTCTCTATTCTTCCCGTCAACACAAGAGAAAAGGCAGAGAATCTCTCGACTGCGCACAGGCGCTTGAAGAACTTCAAAATCTCGGCGTAGATTGCATCCTTACCTTTGATGCTCACGACTCTACCATCTACAATGCTATCCCCGGCACTTCCTTTGAAAACATTTATCCCACCTATTCGATGCTTAAGCGCTTCATCCAAAACGAAGGTGACGATATTTTCAAGGATAATATGACCGTCATCAGCCCCGATACCGGCGCTATGGACAGAGCTATTTATTACGCAAACGTTCTCGGCCTCGACGTTGGTATGTTCTATAAGAGAAGAGACCATTCCAGAATCGTTAACGGCAAAAACCCGATCGTTCAGCACGAATATATCGGCGGTCCTCTTGAAGGCAAGCGCGTTCTTATTATCGACGATATGATCGCTTCCGGCGAATCGGTAATCGACGTAATCAATGAGATTCAGAAGCAAAACGTAAGCGACGTTTATGCCGCTGTTTCCTTTGCATTCTTCACAAGCGGTCTCGAAAAGTTCGACAAGCTTTACGAAGAAGGCAAGCTCAAGAAGCTCTATTCCACCAACCTTACCTATGCACCCAAGGAATTGCTTGAACGTCCTTGGTTCGTACAGGTTGATATGTCCAAGTTTATCGCAAAGATTCTTTGCACCCTCAACAATGACGAATCCATCTCGCCCCTTCTCGACAGTGCGGCAAGAATCCGTCGTCTTTTGAAGAGATACAACCAAGCTTAATTTGTATATTAGCAAAAAATATGTTGACAAACAGTTTTTTGCGTGATATAATATTTTAGATATGAAAACTTTAAGTTTTCTCCTTACTCCATCCAAACGCGGTGGAGTCAAAGTCCAGAAGGAGGTGTAGAATGATGACTAAGTACGAAACAATTTTCGTTGTCAACAGTGCTCTCGGCGAAGAAGCAGTTAAGGCACTTGTTGAAAAGTTTACCTCGCTCATCGGTGCAAACGCAGAAGTTGAAACCGTTAACGAGTGGGGCAACAGAAGATTCGCGTACCCCATCGAAGATTTGACTGAAGGCTATTATGTTCTCGTTAAATTCGCATCGGCTCCCGATTTTCCGAGCGAACTTTCCAGAATTTATAATATTACCGACGGCATTCTTCGTTCGCTCATCGTAAATTGCGAACAGTAATGAATTCTTTCGCTGAATAAGTGAGGTAACACCATGGCATTCAACAGAGTTATCCTTGTCGGCAACCTTGTCGCTGACCCTGAATTGAAGACTACCACAAATGGCACAAACGTTACAAGATTTCGCATCGCTGTAAACAGAAACTTTACTCGCGCAGGTGAACAACCTAAAACCGATTTCTTTGATATCGTTGCTTGGCGCCAAACTGCTGAATTTGTTTGTCGTTATTTTACCAAAGGCAGACCGATTCTCATTTCGGGTACTCTTCAAAACAACAATTGGACCGATAACAACAATGTAAAGCATTACACCGTTGAAATCGTTGCAGATGAAATCACTTTCGTCGATCGCAAGAGTGACGGTATGCCCGGACAACCCTCTATGTCTAACGGTTCGCCTACTTACAGCACACCCTCGGCAGATTCCGGTTTTGAGGATCTTTCCGCTGACGACGAACTGCCCTTCTAAAAAATTTTTAAGGAGAATAACATGGAAAACGAACAGGTAGTTGCTACCGAAGAGACCGTTGCTCCCGTTGCTGAACAGAACGAAGGTAGAGAAACCAGAGAACCTCGTGAACAACGCGACAATGCACGTGCTCCCTTCCGTAACAAGAGAAGAAAGAAAGTTTGCGCTTACTGCGCTGACAAAGTAGATTATATCGACTATAAGGATACTATGCGTCTTAAGAAGAACCTTTCTGAACGTTACAAGATTCTTCCCCGCAGAGTTACCGGTACTTGCGCTCGTCACCAAAGACAGCTCACCATCGCTGTTAAGAGAGCAAGGCACCTCGCCCTTATCCCTTATATCACCGACTAAATAATCCATGCGGACAACCGATTGGTTGTCCTGACTTTTTTGAGGCAATATGTTTAAT
>JAZTXY010000124.1:0-19389 GCA_045636665.1 Eubacteriales bacterium | reverse complement strand
CGGAGGTAGCGGGTTCGAACCCCGTAATCCGCTCCAAAAATGGTTCGGTAGTTCAGTTGGTTAGAATGCCGCCCTGTCACGGCGGAGGTCGTGGGTTCGAGTCCCATCCGAATCGCCATCGCTTTCCTGCAATAGTGGGGGAGTGATATGCCTCTGTAGCTCAGTTGGTAGAGCAGGAGACTGAAAATCTCCGTGTCATTGGTTCAATTCCGATCGGAGGCACCAGAAAAAACCACTTCGAAAGAAGTGGTTTTTTTCTATCCAATCCGAAGGATTGGTATGTAATCGCCGTCAGGCGCATGTAATCACGCGGGGCGTGTATGGCATCACCGAAGGTGCATTTCCTTCGGATTGATTACATGCATTTTCTTGCGAAAATGATTACATACGACTTCGTCGATTACATACAACACTCCGTGTTGATGACATACAAGGCTTCACCTTGATTTTTAAATAATTTCATGCTATACTATTGGCGAGGTGAGGGTATGAAAGATAATCCGTTACTTAAAAATGCAGAATTGTTAGCTTTTGATATTGAGGCGCTTTGTAAGACTTTAGAATACAAAGGTAACTCGAATATTATTTTTCAAATTCGCAAATCATCATCAAGCGTTTTTGCTAACATAACCGAAGCACAATATCCTCAAAGTCTGCCTGATATGCTGTCCAAATTTAAAATAGCTCGCAAAGAATGTGCTGAAACAGAAGGTTGGTTAAAGCTTTTATATTCAAACAATTCCATTGATGAAGGAACATTTAAAAAATATAGAAATCTTTGCGGCAGAATACAACGAATGTTAACTTCTTCTTGCATTACAATCGAGGACCGAATCAATCACAAATAAACAAGTGCTCGCCTCAATTAAAACTGCAAAAAGCAAACAAAATAAAAACGCGTAAGCCTTGCGTTTTTTATGACGCTTGGAAACGCTCGTAAAACGTCAAATTATCATATAACGTCTGACAGCGCGGAAAGCCGCGCGGGGGGAGAGTAATGAAAAAGCTTGCTTTGATATTTGCGATTTTTGTTGCGTTATTTACTTTTTCTGCTTGTGAAAAAGGATATGAGGATATGCCGTTGATAACCGAAGGGGAGTTTCCTTTTGTGTTTGAATATGAGCTCGGCGGCGAAAAATATTTGATTTCAGATACCGTTTATTGCACGTTCGACGGCTATGACAAATCAAACGGCTTTCCGTTTATCGATTACTCGCGCACCTGGCATCAAACGCTTAAAAGCGGAAATAAGGATAAGTGCATACTTATCGAGTTTCCCAAAAACAGCGAATCGCTTTTGACCGAGGGGAGAATTAACGCTGAGTCGAGAGTAACGCTTTTTTACGGCGACGGCGGATATTATCTCGGAGATCCGGTTGAAATTGATCGAAAGCCTTGTATTAATTACGTTGAGGAATATCAGTCCTCAGAAAAGGTGTCGCACGTTATCTCGACCGAGATGTCGTTTGAACAGTTAGAGAAATTATTCGGCATAAAGGTAACACGCTTCGAGTTTGCAAGTCCTATCGAAAACGAATTCAAAGAATATAATGACTAACAAAAAACGCCCGAGTGGGCGTTTTGTTTTTTTGTGGGGGGGGATTTAAAATCAATCGTAGCCGATGCAGGAAAGGTTTTTGTTTTTTTGTTTTAAAAGCTCGGGGCGGTAACGTTTGACGTGCTCGACAAACAGATCGGAGCAGGAAGCGCCGATACCGAATATCCACGCGAGAGGCGATTTATCGCGGTTGAATTTCAATTTTTTGCCGTTTTCATCGCGGTTGGTTACGCAACCTCGTTTTGCAATGGTGGGGATCGTGCGGTGGTTTTTGGTTATTGCGATAACGTAGGGTAACGTAATCTCCTGACCTTTAAAGCGAAAGGGGGCGCCATAGATGACCGAAACGCTTTCAATCTCGTGCCACGAGAAGAAGCCGACGGTTTTGAAAAAGCGCTTGAAGGTAACGCCGTATTCGTCGAATATGACCTTTTCGAAATAGGGATAGGGAATTAAAATCAAAAGAACGGGCGTGCAACGCGCGATATTATAGAGTATTTTAAGATAAATTACCGTAGGGGTGTCGGAGGGCTCGGTAAGCGGTTTTTCGAGCATATTCAGCAAAACCGTGAAGAGCGCGAATGCCGCGATCGTGGAAACGATAACAAAGATGCTGAAAAAGTAATTCGATTTTTTCGATTTCATAAATTAATCCTTTTTATGTGACAAGCGGGGGGAATTGTTTTTAAATCCACAAAGGTTTTTAGGGAAAGGGGACGGGAAAACCGCTTTTGCAAAAGGGGTTTTCCCGTAAGGCGCTTGACAAAGCGATTATATTTTTAAATCACATAAAAATCCGCGACATGCGCGTGGATTTTTATACCTTGGAGCGTCGAGCATTTGGACAAGCCGCAGGTGCGCACAAATGCTGCGCGAGCGAACGACGCTCACAAAAGACGACCGAAATGTCTGCATTTTGTGTCAGGAGCGTCAGCGACTTCGGGGTCCCCGAAAACGCTTGCGTTTTTGGGGCTTTCTTATTCAACCGTCACCCAATGGGTGGTGCCGCCGCAGGAGTTGCCGAGTATTACGTAGTCGATACTGATACGCTCGACGCTTTTTGCGTTTACGGTTATTTTTATAACCTCACTGCGCTCGTCGACGACGTCGCAAAACGGTCTGCCGTCGGCAATTCTAAACCACCAACGACCGTTCTTTTCGGTGAGGAGCGATTTATCCACGCCATCGAAGCAGGCGTCAAGGCTTGGGAAGTTATAAGGCCCTGTGAGCGCTTTTGCGCCTAAGACGTTACCGTTTTCTTCACGCGTCATAACGAACAGCACGCCGCTGTTTCCGCGCTTTGAGAAGGTGAAGGTCTTATCGACGCTTGCCGCGTTTACAAGCGTGAAATTGTCGGTATACTGAACCATCCAGTTGCCGATATTTGCAGGCTCGCCGCTTGAATCGGCACGCTCGGTATCGATAACTATTTCGTTTCCGTTCGTATCGACGCACCTAAATATCATCATATCGGTGCCGATAGCCATATCGACGCCGTTGGGGTTAAGTGCTGTCACCCAATGATCCGATTCGATAATCTTTTCCTTAAGCTCGTATTTCGCGTAAGGGGTGTTTTTTGAAGCGAAATCGGGGTCGTAATATTTGGTGTAGCGAACGGGAAGTCTGCCGTTTTCGGTTTCGTCATCGACGAAGAGGGTTATGTTCGATTCGATAACACCGACAGTCGGGTCGACGCCCTTGTATTGCTTGGAATAGTCGGTCATTTTGCCGGTGCGGGAATTGAAGCGTTCTGTAATAAAGCCCTGCTCTTTGGGGTTTGCGCGAACCTGAGAAGCATCGGTATAGACGTAGAACGTACCTGTTACGCTTCCGCCCGAAACGTTGAACTTTACAACGGCGTTAGAGCATTTTCCGGGGAGTATCGGCACGTCGGCGGAGGAAAATACGTTTGCGTTGCCATAGGCATCCTCGCTTGTGCCGCCGAGCACGTAGATATATTCGTGAGGCGGGATTTTAAAGCTTATCGGTGCACGGGGAATAGGGGTATAATCGATATAGTCGCAGCCGACGTAGATTGGGTTGACGCTTCCGTCAGCGTTGAAATAATCGGTCGGAAGCTCGAATCTGTAATTGAAATAATCGCTCCAAGACCTTTGACCGAGCCATTCGCCGTCGGGCTGGAAGCCGAGGTTGGTTACCGTAACGGTAACTTCGGTTTCGCCCTCGTTTAAAAGCTGATAGCCGAAATAGACGGGTACGCCCGTATGGTTCGAATGCTCATAGGTGAAATTAACGTCGCCTTCAAGGTCCTTTGTTCGCAATATTGCCTGACCGATATCCTCGCTTGCCAGCATTTCGGGGTTGTTAGAATAAATATATCTACCGCCTGTGCGCTTGAAATATTCGATTTCGGCAACATAGGGCTTTTCGGTAAGTGATAACCTCTTTTCGCCGTAGTAAAAGCGGTTATCATAGGGTTGTCCGTTTTCGTGGTATTCGCACTTTTCGAAATTGAGGATAAGATTATTTTCTTCTTTAACAAAGTTTTTCATAGCTTAACTCCTGCGTAGGCGAAGAACCATCTGCCGTCGATATTCACTGCGAGGTAGTCCTTTGTGAGCTCGTCCTTGCCGGTGATCATCTTCATTTTGACGATTGCCACGGAATCGATCGATTCCGAGCCGTTTTCAATCTTTTCGTCGTATTTGCGGAGAGATTCTTCGTATTTACGGCTTCCTTTTTCGTATTCGAGCGAGGAAATGAGGCGGAAGCTGATTTCATCCGCGCTGTACTTGGGCGCTCTGCCCTCATAGGCTTTTGTAAGGTAGTCCTCCAAAAGTCGGTCGCTCGTTGTACGGTTGTCGTAAAGCACAACTTTGTTATATTCCGAGGAATATTCAATCATACCGTCGATATCGTAAAGAAGCGCGGCGGTTTCATACTCCTTGACCGCTTCCGCAGGGCTTGAGGCGCCCGTTACGGCGAGGTCGGCAATTAATATGATGCCGAATGCCACGCCGACGCCGATGACCGCGCAAAGAAGATAGATAAGTATTTTTTTGAGCTTGGGATTTAACTGAGCTTTTTGCGGAAGCTTATCCTCGATAGGGTCGTATATATCTATCTCTCTTCTCATAATTTATCCTTTATGCTTTTTTCTTTTTCTTGAATACCGAAAGAAGTGCGGTGATGATTGCGGCGATGCCGATAGAAATTGCCAAGGTTAAGGTTGTTGCATTCCAGAATCCGCCTTCGGTTTCTTCGGTGGTGGGTTGGGAAATTTCGGCGGAAGCGTCGGTCGATGCGTCAGTGCCGTTTTCGGTGCTTACGTCGGAAACGGTTTCGGATACATCGGTGCTTGTTTCATCGGGATAACGGTCGGAAAGCTTGCAATTGAAGAGCTTTTCGAGAAGTCCCTTGGTTTGGATAGCTTGATTCCAAATGCCGTGGCCGCCGGTGGTATATTGGGTATATTCAATCTTGGTGCCGCCGACTGCCTTGATAGCGTCAACGGTTTGCTTTGTGCCTTGGTAGGGAACAGAGGTATCGTTTACTGCGTGGAAGGTGAAGATGGGGGTTTCCTTAAGAAGCTCTGCTTTGCTCGGGTCGCCGCCGCCGCAGATGGGAATTGCCGCCGCGATAACGTCGTTGTGGCGGGTGATGATGTCCCAAGTAGCGAAGCCGCCCATCGAAAGACCGATTGCATAGATTCTGTCTTCGTCAACGCTGTATTTTGCTTCAAGGTTGTCGAGGAGCTCCATAACTGCTGCCATTTCGTTGGATTCCTTGACGGTATCGGTGGAATATGCGCCGCTTATCCAAGGGGTATCAACCCATTGGTTGTTAACGGGGCATTGAGGCGCAACGATAATGCAATCCTCGGGTGCGTTGTCATAGATATACTGAACGAGGTGGAAGAATTGAAGCTTGTTGTCGTTACCGCGTTCGCCTGCGCCGTGGAAGAAGAAAATAAGGGGATAGGTTTTGTTGTCGTCGTAATTATCGGGGAGGATAAGGCGGTAGGGGAGTACGGTGTTGTCGTTTTTGTAGGTGTTGAAGGTAGCGACCTCGTTAATGTCGCCCTTTGCGCTTGCGGTGAGCGGAACTGTTAAAAATAACATAGTAAGAATGAACGCGATAAATCTTTTCATCGTTATCTCCTTTTTAATTTTTGGATATTATATCATATTAAAACGCAAATTGCAAGAAAAAAGGACAGAGAAAAATCTCTGTATGCGTGACGGTCTTAATTGCCTTCCCCTTTGGGGGAAGGTGGCACCGAAGGTGACGGATGAGGGGCATTATTTTGGTAGGATTTAAAGAGAAGTTTTCTTGACTGTTACGGTCATAGATAGAAAAAAGGACAGAGAAAAATCTCTGTCCTTTCGGTTTATTCAATCGTAATTTCGATCGTGCAGGGCTTGGATTCGCCGAGGCCTGCATTGAAGGTGTAGGTGAAGGTTACGGTGCCCTTGAAGTCCTTTTCGGGGTAGTAGGTGAAGGAACCGTCCGAACAGAGGGAGAGAGTACCGTGCTCGGGGCTTTGGACGGTGCTGATTATGTAATCAACAGCATCCTCGGTAATCTTACCCGTGATAAGCTCGTTAGCCTTTCCGCTTACCTTAACGGTTTCAAGTGCATCGGGATATGCTTGGAGCGTACCCTTGATGAACTGATAGGTGTAATCGTAAAGCTGTCTTACCTTGGGGTCGGTCGAAGCGGAAGCCGCATAGATAGCGGTTACTTCTTGGTAGTACATATGGATACAGTTCTTCATATAACCGAACTGAACGCCGCCCATAAGATATTCGATATATCTTTCGCGGAGTGCGGGGTCGTTGAGGTTTGCCCAACCGATTTCGATTTCGATACCCATACCGTACTGACGGATATAGTTAGCCGCCTGTTCAAGTCTTCCTTCGGGAATTGCAAGGTCGAATACGTAACCGGGCTGCATTACTGCAACGTCGAAATCGCAGTCCTTCCAATATTCAACGCCGGGAGCGTTGTACCACGGAATCCAGAAGAAATCATAGCCGTGCTCGTGGCTCTTCTTGCTGGTTGCCTTGATAACCTCGATGTCGTTATCATCTTCGGGATAAATACCTTCGCGGTACCAATAGTAGCCGATAAGCTCGAGATGTTCATAGCCGCCTTCTGCGAATCTCTTTTCAACCTCGGTCATATATGCGTCGATAGCCGCGATTCTGTCTGCTTCGGTGTTGAGTACGTTGGATTTGCCGTCGCCGTCGTAATCACCGTAATCGGTGCCGAGGAAGGGCTTGTAGATGGTCATGCTTACGCCGAACTTGAAGTCCTTGTCAAGACCGAGCTCGGACTTGATTTGAGCCGCAACCTTTTCCATAGCGCCGAGGTTGATATCCTTCGAGAATATCGAATCGAGCATCCAATCAAGGTCGGCTTTGGTTATTGCGCTGTTATTCGCCTTGCCCGAGGGAAGGTCGCCGCTTTGCAGGAAGAGGAAGCTGTCGAAAAGGGTGTCCTTGATATTGCCTTGTTCGTCAACGTATGCAAGGTAACGGAGGAGCTCGCTTTCGTTGTAGCCGGGTCTGTCAACGCGGTGGTAGAGCAAGCAAACGTCCTTGTAGCCCTTGATGAGGTCTTCGCTGGGCTCGAGATAGCCGAGATTGCCTTCGCCGCGCTTGGGATATTTAGCTCCCTCGATGGTTGCGGTGCCCTTTGTGGAGGTGCAGCCGAATACTTCAACCTCGGAGAAGCCAACCCAACCGTTGGTCATCATATAAACGCTGACGTAACGTGCCTGAACGGGCTTTTTCAACTTAAGGGTTGCGTCTACAAGACAGTTTTCGTTTTTGGGTTCGGGCTTGCAGGTGCCTGCGCTGTACCAATTAATGCCGTCATCGGAAACGTAAACGTCGTAAGATGCGGGAGGCAATACGCCCCAGCCTTCGCGGTTGATAAATTCAATGTTGACGCTCTTTACCGTGCTGGTTGCGCCAAGGTCAAAGAATATTTCAAGAGGAGAAGAGGAGCTGTGAATCTTGAAGAACCAGCCGTTATGTATATCGGTGTTGGGGCCCTTCTTGCCATTGGTAAGGATGGTGGTATCTGCAGGGGTGGTGTTATTAAGCTCAACATCGATATCGGCGGGGATGTAAACCCATTGCTGAAGACCGAGAGCGAGGTTGGTTTCCTTGGAGGAGGGGTTATCCCATTCCTTGGGTTCAAGGTCAAAGGTGGGATAGGGGTAAGATTCGTGACCGAGCTGACCGAGTGCGCGGTTGTAAACAGCCGCTTCTTCGATAAGATATCTTGCGGTGTCGGTTGATTCTATAGCGAATTTAACGTATCTGCCGCTTGCACATTTGACGAGCGAAAGACCGTAATCAAAGGTGTTTTGTCTTGCGGAGGGGCCGAAAACTCTGCCGACCTCGGTATATGTCTTGCCGTCTTCACTTACCGAATAGGTAACTGCGACGGGAAGTCCGTTGCCGACGGTGTTGGTGGCATAGCAGGTAAGACGGAAGTCCGAAATATCGCTTCTCGAGGAGCCGAGGTCAACGACGATTTCGAGATTTTGGTTTCCGTCATAGCCAACCCAGTTGCCGCCGCTGAGAATACCGGTAATCTGACCGTCGGTGAGGTAGTTGGATTTATCGAGGAAGCCTGCGGCAGGTTCAACGGAAGCGGTATAGCTCTTATTTTGGCTGATGAGCGAAAGAGGCAGGTTCATATCGATCTCTTTGCCGCCCTCGTATTTAACGGTGCCGAGCTTATCGTAAGCCGCTTTGAGGTTTTCAAGAATAACTTCGCTGGAGTCGGCAACCTTTTCGACGTTACCGATGACCTCTGCTTCATCGAGGAAGAGCCAGCCGCCTTTGATGATAGAGAAGCGGATGTAACGCGCTTTGACGTAATTTTCGGTCTTGAGGATTGCTTCAAGGCGCTTGCCTTCAACAAATTCGGGGATTTCAAGGTCGCCTACGGTGTAATATTTTTTGCCGTCGATCGATGCACCGACACGAACCTTCGTGGGTGCCTTTACGCCTGCATTGTTGGTCGAAAGATAACCAAGACGAAATTCGTAAAGGGTATCGAATTGTTCGCCGAGGTCGATAGACAAAATAATGGGGGTAGAGCCTGAATATCCGTTAAAATCAACGGAGGTATAGTCACTGCCTTCGGGAGGGCCGTATTTACCGTCTGTAAGCTCGATACCGTAAGTATCGGGATATTGAGTATTGGATTCGGTGGTGGAGTTGTAAGAACGACCTACGCTTACAACGGTAGCATATTCGGGGTTGTTAACAGGTTCGCCTTTAATAAACTCGGCGCCGTCGTCTTTGCTTGTTTCGGACTTGGATTCGTCGGAAGAAGCCGAGCTTTCTGCGCCCGATTCGGTTTCGCTGCTATCGGTGCTTTCATCGTTGCAGGACGCAAGAACGCCCAAAAGCATGGTGAGAGCAAGCAATAAAGCAAGCGTTGATTTAAACCATTTTTTCATTTTTTTACCTCCATAGGTGAAATTTTATCAATTATACCACGGAAACTGAAAAAATGCAAGACAAAAGTTAATTGCTTTTTAATTGCGCCTTTTGAGGAATCGGTGACCTTTAAGCCGTTTGATAACTAAAAAGGCCCCCGATTCTTTTAAAAGGCAGGTGAGTAAAAATCGGGCTAATTTGCCGTGTGATTTGTGATGATAAGATTTTTCAGCGCGTTGGATTTATTTATGTGCTCGGTGTATGCGCGGATTGCTTCGTCAAGCTCGTGAGAGTCGCCGTTGCCGTTGAGTGTGCGTATTAGGGCGAATATGAGGGAAGAAAGCTTTTCATCGCCCTCAAGACGCAATATTTCGAGCTTAAGCCGTTCTTCACGCTTTTGTTCGGCATCCTTTTTCGCCTTTTTTATCGCGTATACCGTTATTGCCGCGAAAAGCGATCCCGTCACACCTGCGGAAGAAAGGATTATCGGCAGAAGCTCGGCTAACAGTTCAAAGGACATTTAAGGCTCGTAAATCAGGGCGTAAAGGCAATCGGCATAGAATTTAATCGCCTTTTTCGCTATCCTTAAAAGAAGCATTTCCGTTTCCTTTCCCGAGCTGCTTTAACAAATTGTTTGCATACACACTGCACGAAGCGCAAAGTATTCCCTGCGTTACGCTTGCGAATATCAGCGAGGCGATTTCCGAAGCGGTTGACGGCAAAAGGGATGCCGTTTGATAGCTGAGCGCAAGCAGAATACCGACGATACCGAGAATTAACGGGATGAATTTGTCGTTGATGCTGCTTTTTTTAATCATCACACCGAGCAGGTAAAGCACCGGTACGGTGACGAAAAGCTCGGGGTCGATATATTCGGTAAAATCCATAAAGCCTCCTATTTTGTTAAACGAGTCGCGCTTTGAAGCTTAGGCGGACTTGATTTGTCGGTTTTTTTGCTCCAGACCTTGTTCGACGCGTAATTCTTCGCCGCTTCGGAATCGAGCTTTATAAGCTCGCAGTATTCCAAAAATTCCTCCTTGCTTTGGGTGTGCGAGAAGATGTAATCGAAGGTATCGGTCACCGCAAGTCCTCTTGCGTAGGTACGCGCTCTGAAGGGCTTCGCGCCGCGCTCGACGTATTCCTTATAGCGCTTTTCATAGGAGTGGTTATAAAGCTCCTGCGCGTCTTGGGTGATGACGGTTTTGCGAAGCTCGGAGTAGGACAATTCCTTTAGACCGTATGCCTTGAGCATAAATACAAGCTCTTGCATATACGAATCGGAGAGGTTGTATTTTTCGGTCGCCTCGAGAAGATATTTGTTGACGAGGTAGGCGTGTCGTTCGGTTTTGATGTAATCGCCTCCGGTCGCGTTTTGAACCATAAGGTTTGCAAGGTCCTTCGGCTTTATTTCGGGTGAAAAGTAATCGTCGACTTCGTCGGATTCGGTTTGCGAGCCGTTGATTCCTCCGTTTGTGTTACCGGTCGAGCCGTTGCTTTGGGTGTTTTGGTATTTTGCCTCCAATTCGGCTTTAAAAAGCTCTTTTTCGGCTTCAAGCTCGGCATATCCAAGCTCAAGCTCCTTTTCCTTTTGCTCGCTTTCGAGCTCTGCCTTTGCGATGTCGGCAAGAAGCTTGCTTTTGCCCTCGTTGAGCGTTGAGCGCTTTTCCGCCTCCTCGACCGAAAGCTCGTGGGCATAGCGGTCGTGCTGATTTATAAGGTCTTGTTTGTTTTTTGCGTTTTCACTTGCCAAATCGCCCAAGCGGTTTGAAAGCGAAAGGTTTGAATTCAGCTTCGATTGAGCCATTTCGCCCGAAAAGCCGAGCCCGCGCGAGTTTAATACTCTTGCGGCGTTTTGTTCGGCGCGGGCGTTGTCGGCAAAGACCTCGTTGCGGTCGCTTTTATAGGCGGTATCGAGCCGGGTAAGTCCATCGTTTTTTGCCTTTTCGTTTCTCGAAAGCGCGGTTTTATAAAGCTCCGACAGCTTGTTTTCCTCTTCGGAATAGCCGTTTAACGCGTCCTTGAACGCCTTGACGGTATCAGAGTATGCCATATTTTTTGCTCCTTTCTTTTTCTCTTGTTTTAATGGTTATGCCGTGGATGGCGATTTTGCCGACTCCCTCGGACTTGATTTTGATGCGGAAGGGCATCGCTCTTTTAAGCGACGGGCGCATCGAGATGCGGAAGAATCGGCTTGTGCCGTTGGGGTAATAGAATCTTCGCGTTTTGGTTTCGCCGTTGCTTTTTTCAAATTCAAAGGTCAACCCTGCCTCGCCGTCGATAAAAACGTCTGCCTCGAGCAGGGTTACGTCGCAATCGCTTTTGCCTTGCGCGTTGGAGATAAACGGGCTTGAAAATTCGCAGGTAAGGTCTGCTTCGCGCACCGAATTGCCAAAATTGAAAAGACTGTTTTTTCTTGAAAAGTAAAGCTTGTTTCCGTATGCCGAAAAAAGCTCGCCGTCCAATCCCTCGAAGCAATACCAAGCTCCGTTGCCGTAATTGAAAACGTACGCCTTGCTTCCGACGATGCAATAAAATTCGCGGTTCGCTTGGAAATCGAAGATGACCATCGATTCCTTTTCCGCCAAGCTAAGCTTGTTTAAATCCGCATTTATTTGCGACGAGAAGCATATCGCGTTGCGTTCGTTTTCGACGCTTGTCGATTCCCACATATTAAACCCGTCGTCGCAAAGCGTTACGGGGCGGTTGTCGATAATGCATCCCGACGTTTCGATCGTACAGCCCTTGCTTCCGTTAAGGCTGAATACCGGAAACGAGGTTATCGTGTTGCCCAAGCCGTCGTCACGAAGCTCGCTGTAGGAATAATATGCTTCGTTTTTCGTGAATATAAGCTGTTTGTCGTATTGTTGTACGATGCAGTTAATTTTGCTGTTGCCGATGACGGTGAACGCGTTTACGGGGAAATATTCGACGCTCGGCACACCGTTTGCAAGGTCGGAATGGAAGCGGTAGTTGGGAAGCTCGGGGTTGCCCCAAAGGAATGCGCGTCCGTCGGAGTTACCGCCGAAAAGCATCACGTTTGTGCATTTCATAATGCGTTCGCGGTCGGATTGGCGCATCGCCTTTGAATAGGTTATTTCAACGTTGTTAAGCCCTGCTTTTGGGGGCGATTGAAATGCCACGCTGCACCAATCCTCAAGCGAATAGGGCTTGGTGTAGGGTTCTCCGTCTACCATGATGCTTATTATCGAATCGACGTCCTCCTCGGCAAGGGTATAGACCAAGCTTTCGCCGTCTGACGAAAAAAGCTGTCGGCGCTTGTCGGTCAAAAGGTTTAACTGCTCGAACGGTGTGCCCTCGCCGTTGGGCGTACAGCTTAACGCGACGCAGGGGATATAGCCCTGAACCTCCTTGAGGTTTTTGCCGTCGTATTTTCCGTAATAGCTTTGGCTTTTGATGTAAAGCGCGCCGTTGAATTCGAAAATATTGCACTTTTCCGAGCAGGCGTTGCCGACAAGGTGGATTTCGGCGTTTTCGACCGATGCGTCTACACGATAAAGCTTGCCCGATGCAACCACCGC
Organism: Eubacteriales bacterium; assembly: GCA_045636665.1. GTDB lineage: Bacteria > Bacillota > Clostridia > Oscillospirales > CAG-382 > Coliplasma. The sequence goes on along the minus strand of JAZTXY010000124.1, from coordinate 6,865 downwards.
GACTAACTCGCTTCCGCCGAGCATACCGCTCCAAAGCCCGTCGACGTTACCCGCAAAGCGGAATCTTTCGATAATCGACGCGCGTTTTTCGAGCGAGCCGCTGTCGGTGATTTTGAAATTCGTTAAATCTGCCGCGGCTTGGATACCGTCGGCGAATTTAATGCGCTTGTCGATACCGATAAAGCCTTTTTGGGTGGTTATCATTTATACACCTCCGCAATCGGCTGGGCTTTGGCTTTGCCGAACCTTATCGCGCCCTTTTTGCCTTCCTCGCAAAGACGTGACATCGAAGCGGCAAGCGCTTCATCCTCGCCGATGATAAGCAAGCGCGCAACCGCATAGGGCAATACGGTATGTAAAACGATATCCGAGCAATCGATTTCGCTTTCCATCGAGGGGATGCTTTTGACGGTGTGCTCGCATCGGCGGATTCTGCAATCGAGCGTCGACACTTCGGCAAGGGCGGTGTTGATAAGCGTCAATGCACGCGATTTTAAATCGTCGGTGTCGCTCGGCGCTTGTGCATTTTCGTTGCGAAGACCTAAAAGGTCAAGCGATGCTTCAAAAAGTTGATTGCCTGTCATTGTTTCCTCCTTTCTTAATTAAAAAAGGGCCGCCGCCCTTTTGTGCGGCAGCCCTGAAAAAAGTTAGTTGTTTACTGCGTCGATATGTCTTACAACGCCCATCATTGCGCCTGCGTCAAGGACCGCCTTGTCGCTTTTGAAGATGAACTCGGTTGTGCCGTCGCTTCTGATATAGCCCATCGTTTCGATAGGGATAACGTTGAGCACACCGGGGGTGAGGGCGATTTCCTTGTCGGGATAGCCGTTCACGCCTACACAAACGAGCTTGCATTTCGTCGATGCCTGTGCGGCAAGCTCGACAAGCACGGTAACGCTTTTTCCGCCCGAAACGTTTGCCGAAAATTGATATTGAGTATCGGCGTATTCGAGCTTTTGGAGAGTGAGTGCGGTTGAATTAAAATAACCTTTTGCAGTGATAACGTTCATTTAAGAAACCTCCTTTTTTGCTTTAGAGCGTGTTGCCGCCGTCTTTTACGGGACAGCACACGAGTTCGTTGGGCTTGATTACCTTTGCGCCGAAGACGAGTCTGCCGCGCACCGCCTTGTCGAACGAGTTTTCAAGACGGTCGAGCACTTGAGTTTCAAGCACCTGCTCGGCATAGGCGATAGCCGAGTAAGAGCCTGCAAGCATCATTGTGTAATCGCCGCTTTCGGCAAGCTGGTTGGACACGAAGATGTCGCAGCCGAGCTCGTCGGTAAAGGCGACTGCACCGGTACCGTTTACGCCGTTGTTGATTTGGAACTTGATGCCTGCGAGCATAAGCTTGGTTTTGATAAACGGGGGTACGACGATCCAGGTTCTGCCGTCGGGCCCGTTTGCCTCCTCGAGCTTTTGCTTCATTGCCGCAACGGTCGCGATGACGTTGTCGGGGGTGATTTCGGATTCGTCAAGCGTTTCACCCGCTTCGTTGTAAAGACCGAATACGTAGGTATCGACCTCGTTCTTAAGAAGATAGCTTGCGCGCTTGGTTTGGCTGTCCTCAAGACCGATAGAGGAGCGAAGCGCCTCGATGTCCTTTACCTTAAAGGAAAACGCCTTGTCCTGATCGATGAGAAGGGTGAGGGATGCGTCGTCGATGTCCTCATAGACGATATTGCCCTCGTAATCGTAAACGGTGGGGTCGTTAAGACCGATAAAGGTCACGCTGTCACCGCGGTTTTTGATGTCACCGCAAAATTCGGTGTTACAGATGGTGTTTGCGAGGAGGTTATCCTCGTTGGTGCGGAGAATCTCCGCCGAAATGATTTTTTCGATAGAGTTGTAGTTTGCCATTTAAATTCCTCCTAAAATCTCCAATTTTTCATTGATTTTAAAATGCTTTTGTAGTTGTTGCGGACGTCACGACCCGACATTTTTTCGACCTGCTCCTTGGTAAAGGTCGGCTCGGTTGCGCCTCCCTGTACGCTCATTGCCGAAATACTGCCGTTTCTTGCGTTGATACCTTCGGCGCGTTCGTTAAGACGCGTGCTTAAGGCGATATGAAGTGCATAGGCGTGGGCAAGAGGTATGCCGTTTGCAACGTCGTCCCAAACGGTGTCGGGAATCGATTCCGCCGTTACGTCGGAAAAGACCTCGCGGAAGGCTTGTATATCCTTCGCCATTTCCTCTTTATCCCTTTTCTCGCGGAGCTGCTTTTTATGCTCCTTTGCGCTTAAACGCGCGTTTTCGAGCTCGGTGACGATTTCCTCGGGGAGTCCATCTGTGTCGATGGGCTGTGCGCCGAATTCCTCCTCGATAAGCTCCAAAAATCTGTCTATTCTCATACCGTTTGCATCCGCAAGGTCATAGATGACGTCGAGAATAGCTTCGTTGTTAATTTTTTTCAATTAATTCACTTCCTTTCTGTGCGGCTTCGTTTGATTTGATTTCTTCGATAAGCTTTTCCTTTTCGGGAATGATTCCGTCGGGAATGCGTTCGAGATACTGAATTGTGTTTATCCTGCCGAGCTCAAGCAGTCGGTCAAGCGTGTTAAGTGCGCTGATTTCGCTCCAATAGCTGCTTGCGCCGACGTCGACCTTGCAGGAAAACAGCGCGTCCTTCCATACCGACATATCAAAACGGGTGAAGGACTCGTCACTGCCGTCAAGCGTTGCGACAAGACGCTCGTCGTCGTAATAGGAAAACATAAAATCGAGCCAGATAAGACCGATATCCTCGACGAACTGATACATATTGCGCTTGACGTTTTCAAGCGGAACAGCCGACGTGTTTTGCAGTGCGAGAATTGCGCTTGTGTTGTTGGGTGCAACGTTGCCCAATGCGGCGTCGGTCGCGCCCATAAACTCCTTCGTGTTGGCAATCGCCATATTAATCACGTCGAGCATTCCCGATTGCATCACCCCGGGCGAGATGACCTTGGCGACGTTTTCAACCGGACCGTTTACGGCAATCGCCTCGCCAACACGGTCCGACCAGCCGTCAAGCAACGTCGAATCGTAAACGACCTTTGAAAACGCGGTATCCATCATGTGCTTCATTACCATTGCAAAACCCTTGTTAATGAATATTTGGTTGTCGGTTAACGAGCTTCCGACGGCGGTACCGTGCCAAGAATTTTTAACGCTCGACCAATTGTAAAAGGCGATGGGGTAGAGCGTGAGCATTGTGTCGGTCGTGTCCTTAATTACGGCGTTTTTCACCGATTTGCGGTACATAACCTTGCCGTTTTCGTCCTTCCAAAGCTTGATAAGCGAAATGCATTTCGTGTTTTCAAGCTCGAACCTTGCCATATCGCCCGATTGGGTTTGATAATCGCCGTCGGGCGTTATTTTGTCGGTAACGTCCTTGCCCATTCCGTTCCTTTTTGCCTGAGCGATAAGGTCCTTGACCGTTTCGCGCTGGGCGATAAGGATATAGGGCTGTTTTTGAACGTCCTTCGAGTTGGGATCGCCGAAAAAGACGTTTGTGTTATCGATAAGGACGCTTACGAAATCGCCCGTAAAGGGCTGTCCCGTTTTGATATCGTTGTCCCAATAGGTGTAGCACACCGCATCGCCCGATACGGCGGCATCGACGAGGCTATCGGCAAGAAGCGAGTTCATTTTGTTCTTCTCCCAGCGCATATCCGCGATGGAGTTGAGCTTAGCCGAGGCGATTTTTGCCTTGTTGCCGTCAATACCCTTGCCGTATTGGGGGGATGCGAGTGTATAGCGCATTTTAACGGGCGACTGCATTATACTGCTTGTGAAATACCCGATAATGCGCTTAAAGATGTTGAACACGGGTGTCGGAAGTCCCGAAGATTTAAGGTTGTCCCATTGGTCGCCTCGGTAAAACCTTTCGTTTGTGTTCACCTTTTCATAAAGATTAAGCGAGTAGTTATACTCCTTGCCCTTTTCATAAAGCTCCCATTCCTCGGTAAAGGGCTTAAGTCTTTTCATTCGATTCTCCTTTCTAATAGGAAATAAAGTCTTGGAAATCGCTGTTTTCGTTGCTGTCGTTTGCGTTGTCAAAGGTGTAAACGCTCGACGCATAGCGGTTTCGTTTTTGCGGTGCGGTTTTCGGCTGACGCGACATTAACGCATAACGCAGCGCTTCGGGCGCGTGGGTTATTTCGTGAGGCGAATCGGATGCGTCCTCGCGGATGCGCTCGTCGAAGCGAAGCAGGGGGATTGAGCGAATAAGGTTTTGGCAATTGCTTGAAATAACGAGCTTCGGAGAGGTAAATTCGCCCGATTTCAAATATTCCCTAACGACGCGCCAGCCGGAAATACGGCTGTTATCCGCCTTTATCATTTGCCTTAGTCCGTTTTCCGACATAATGTCGAACCCGCTTTTTCCGCTTTCCTGCCGTCGGTTCCAAAGGTCGGGGGATGCGACGGTATAGCGTATTTTTTCGCCCTTTTCGGTCAGAGCGATGATTTTTTGCGCCGCCTCGGAAAGCAAAAGGTTCTTTTCGTAAAGCTCGCGGTAGACGGTGATTTTGCCGTCGGGCGCAACCGCGCACCACAAGCAAGCCGTCATATCGAGTCCGTAATCGAGCGCACGGAAGCGTATCGCGCCGTCGGGGATGCGAATATCGCCGTAAACGATATGCTTTTTCGGGTCGAATTCGGGGAAAAACATACCCTCGAATGCGTTCCAATCGCCGTAAAGCATCGCGTTTCTTCGCGTTTCGGGAAGGTTAAGAAGCGTGTCGACGTATTCGGGGTTGGTTTTCATAATGTATTCGTTGTCGAACACCAGACTTTTAATAAAAAGGTAATCGCTTTCCTTTTCGTTACCGCGGTAATCACGGTCGATAAAGCGCCTTTTCACCCATTCGTGCCCGACACCGCCGGGGTTGCAGGTAAAATACATTCTCGGAACGAACTTCTTTTTCATAAAACCGCTTGCTCGGTTGCTTTCGGTAAGGGCGAGAAACTGAAATTCGGTGAAGTGTGTGGCTTCCTCCAAACCGATAACCTCATAAGCCTGTCCCTGAAACTGAAGCACGTCGTTCACGCTTTCGCAGTACCCAAGCTTTATCCGTGAGCCGTTGGGGAAGCGAAACTCCTTTTCGGTGCTCGAATATTTCGCAATGCCCGATAAAAGCGAAAGCATCGGCAGAAGGTGGTTTTCGCGAAGCTCGGAGAGTGTACGGCGAAGCAGAAGTATTTGAATGCCCTCGTAATTAAGCGCAAGGAGTATCAGCTTCATTCTCATCGCCCAGCTTTTGCCGCCGCCACGTGCTCCTCCGTAGGCGGTATAGCGAGCCTTCGATTCGAAAAACTGCTTCTGCTTTGCGTTTGGTTGGATAAGGATTTCCTTTATTGCGCCCATTGTGAGGTCTTGCCCTTAAATACAACGCTTTCGTGTGGAGTCGTGTCGGTATCCTCGGGCTTGTCCTTGTAACCGTGGTTGTTCTTTAAATCAAACGAAAGAACCGCCGCAGGTATCTTTCCGCCAAACGCCAACTGCTTTTTGATTTTTGCGATTCTGTTCCTCGCCAGCCCCAACGTAAAGCCAACCCTTTTATCGTTCATCATCGCAATAAGCTCGTCCCTTGTCGTGCCCAAGTAATCGGCAAGCGATTCAATATCGGCAATCTCACCGCTTGTCGGTAAATGCTCGCCGAAATATTCTTCGATCGCTTGGTTCAATTCCTCGGGTGAATCGAAAACAGTGCTTTTGTTCTTGCTATCGTCCATGCGTAATTTTTCGCCTCCTTTCGCATCCGATGACATTATTGTAAAGCTTTTTAAACGTGATTTCATCCCGTGTTTTTCTCACCGAAATCCCACGTAATCTGTAAAATGTGCATAAAAAAAGAACAGAACCGATAAACGATTCTGTTCAAGTTGTTAATATTAAATGCTTTCAATGATTTTGCCGATAATCGCGTTCGAAACGCGAAAGCCCTTTGAATTGAGCGCAAGAATACCGTTTTCAAAGCTGCCGTAGCCTAAATTTGAAACCTGCTTTGCGGCTTTGACCGCACGATCGGGAATCAATGCGCCGTCGGACGTGCGAAGCCCCAAAAGTATCGATTCCTCAAGCGCTTCGTCGCTTGAAATCGGTTGCGCCTTATCGTAATCGGTCGGCGCGAAAAGTCCGATATTCGTCAGCCTTATATACTCGTTAACGTCCGAAACGTTTGAAAACCTGCGGTTGTTGTAAAAGGAATGCGCGCTTGCGCCAAAGCCGAAGTATTCATCCCTTTTCCAATAGGAAAGGTTGTGGCGCGACCTTTTTCCGTCCTTGCAAAACGATGAAATTTCGTAATGCGAAAATCCGTTTCCGCTTAAAAGGTCGCACAATAAATTATATTGCTCCTCCTCGGCTTCCTCGGTCGGAAGGCTCAAATCCTCTCGCCTGTTATAAAGCGGTGTGCCCTCCTCCAGCTGCAACGAATATGCCGAAATATGCGAAACATCGGTTGACATAATCTTAATAACGCTGTCCCTTAATACATCGAGCGTTAAAGAGGGAAGTGCAAAGATTATATCTGCGCTTATATTGTCAAATCCAACCGCTTTTGCGTTTTTAATGCAATCGACCGCGTCACCGAAGCTGTGGATTCTCCCGATACTGCGAAGCATTTCGTCGTTTGCCGATTGTACACCGACCGAAAGACGGTTAAAACCAACCTCGCGCAGCTTTGCCAAGCCGTCAAAATCAACCGTTTTCGGGTTGACCTCAACCGTTATCTCGCAATCCTGTTCGAGCTTGAATTTGCTTTTCACCGCTTCTAAAAGTTTACATAATCTGTCGATTCCGAGCATTGGCGGTGTGCCGCCGCCGAAATAGACCGATGAAACGCTTTTTTCGGTGCTGAAGAACGATAACTGACGAAGCAAT
>JAZTXY010000123.1:0-31977 GCA_045636665.1 Eubacteriales bacterium | reverse complement strand
GACGAACACGGATGGGAGCGTGCAGACCTACAGCGCCATCCTGGTAAGCCATCAAAGCTTCGTTTACATCGCGGAAAGCCTTACCATGGCCAATTTCGTCTTCTACCACCATGGTCAGGTAGTAGGAGCCCAGAACCATGTCCTGAGTGGGAACAGCAACAGGACGGCCATCCGAGGGCTTGAGCAGGTTGTTGGCAGCCAGCATCAGGAAGCGGGCTTCAGCCTGAGCTTCGGCAGACAGGGGTACGTGAACGGCCATCTGGTCACCGTCAAAGTCGGCGTTGTAGGCGGTACATACCAGGGGATGCAGCTTCAGGGCACGGCCTTCTACCAGTACAGGTTCAAAAGCCTGGATGCCCAGACGGTGCAGAGTAGGAGCACGGTTGAGCAGTACGGGATGGTCCTTGATGACCACTTCCAGAGCGTCCCAAACTTCCTTCAGCTGGGCACGTTCTACCATCTTGCGGGCCTTCTTGATGTTTTCGGCAACCTTCTGGTCAACCAGACGCTTCATTACAAAAGGCTTGAACAGCTCCAAAGCCATTTCCTTGGGCAGACCGCACTGATACATCTTCAGTTCGGGGCCAACTACGATAACCGAACGGCCGGAGTAGTCAACACGCTTACCCAAAAGGTTCTGTCTGAAACGGCCCTGCTTACCGCGGAGGATTTCGGAAAGAGATTTAAGGGGACGGTTGTTGGGACCGGTAACGGGTCTGCCTCTTCTGCCGTTGTCGAACAAAGCGTCAACAGCTTCCTGAAGCATTCTCTTTTCGTTACGGATAATAATATCGGGCGCCTGAAGCTCCATAAGCTTCATAAGACGGTTGTTACGGTTGATAACACGACGGTAAAGGTCGTTGATATCGGAGGTTGCGAATCTGCCGCCGTCGAGCTGAACCATAGGACGGATTTCGGGAGGAATAACAGGGAGTGCATCGAGAATCATCCATTCGGGGCGGTTGCCGGAAAGACGGAATGCTTCAACAACCTCAAGACGTTTGATGTCACGCACCTTGCGCTGACCCTGAGCGGTAAGAAGCTCCTTTTTAAGTCTTTCGGATTCTGCCTCGAGGTCGATTTCCGAGAGAAGCTTTTTAATAGCTTCCGCACCCATTCCCGCTTGGAAATCGTCTTCATATTTTTCGCGGTATTCGCGGTATTGCTGTTCGGTAAGAAGCTGATATTTCGCAAGAGGAGTTTCACCGGGATCGGTTACGATATACTGTGCGAAATAAAGCACCTTTTCCAAAAGCTTGGGAGAAAGACCGAGCAAAAGACCCATTCTGGAGGGGATTGCTCTGAAGTACCAGATGTGCGAAACGGGAGCCGCCAATTCAACGTGACCCATTCTTTCGCGGCGCACACGGCTGGTGGTGATTTCAACTCCGCACTTTTCACAGATTTTGCCCTTATAGCGAGCGCCTCTTTTATACTTACCGCAATGGCATTCCCAGTCCTTGGTCGGGCCAAAAATACGTTCGCAGAAAAGACCGTCGCGTTCGGGTTTAAGAGTACGGTAGTTGATGGTTTCCGGCTTTTTAACCTCGCCGTAAGACCAAGATCTTATCATTTCGGGAGAAGCTAAACCAATTTTTATCGATTCAAATTCGATGTTGTTTTCCATTTATCGCATCTCCTTAATCATCATAATTTTCATTCTCGTCATAAACGAATACTTCTTCGTCAAGTCCGAGATCTTCGGGTTCTTCCTCAACGATGGGTTCAAGCGCGCTGAGCTCGTCGTCGTACATAACGTCATCGCCGTTTTCGAGTACGCTCTTGCCGAGTTCTTCTTCGCTGAACTTTCTTTCGTCGGGACCGTCATCGTCATCCGAATAATCCTTAAGAGGAATTTCGTTGTCGTTCTTATCAAGAACTCTTACGTCGAGTGCGAGCGATTGAAGCTCCTTCGCAAGAACCTTGAAGGATGCGGGAACGCCGGGAGTAGGAATGTTCTGTCCCTTTACGATTGCCTCGTATGCCTTTACACGGCCCTTGATATCGTCCGACTTAACGGTAAGAATTTCCTGAAGGGTGTATGCCGCACCGTATGCTTCGAGTGCCCAAACTTCCATTTCACCGAAACGCTGACCGCCGAATTGAGCTTTACCGCCCAAAGGCTGTTGGGTAACCAACGAGTACGGACCGGTGGAACGTGCGTGGATCTTATCGTCAACAAGGTGGTGCAATTTAAGGAAGTACATATAACCGACGGTAACGGGGTTATCGAAGGGCATACCGGTACGTCCGTCGTAAAGAACGGTCTTACCGTCGACGACCTTAACAAGGTTCGCCTTACGCATTTCTTCGAATTCTTCCTTATTTTCGTTGATCCATTCACGGGTAAGCTTTTCAACGTGCTTATCGCCGGTGTCGGGATCGATAACTTCTTTATAAAGTGCCTTACCTTCCGCGGTTTCATCGTAACGAAGATCGCGGTAAAGGTTAGCTTCGCTCAAGCATTCTTCGATGTCTTTTTCGTTCGCGCCGTCGAATACGGGGGTCATAACCTTCCAGCCCAATGCCTTCGCCGCGCGGCCAAGGTGAACTTCAAGTACCTGACCGATGTTCATACGGGAAGGAACGCCCAACGGGTTAAGAACGATGTCAAGAGGAGTACCGTCGGGGAGGAAGGGCATATCTTCGCTGGGAAGAATACGGGAAATAACACCCTTGTTACCGTGGCGGCCCGCCATCTTATCGCCGACAGAGATCTTTCTCTTTTGAGCAATATAAACTCTTGCAACCTTAATTACGCCGGGAGCAAGAATATCACAGTCATCACGCGAGAATACCTGTACGTCTACAACGATACCCGATTCGCCGTGAGGAAGCTTCAACGAGGTATCTCTAACCTCGCGCGCCTTTTCGCCGAAAATAGCACGGAGCAAGCGTTCTTCCGCAGTAAGCTCGGTTTCGCCCTTAGGTGTAACCTTACCAACGAGGATGTCGCCGGAGTGAACCTCTGCACCGATACGGATGATACCGTCGGCATCAAGGTCACGAAGTGCGTCTTCGCCGACGTTGGGAAGCTCACGGGTGATTTCTTCCGGACCAAGCTTGGTATCGCGGGATTCGCAATAGTATTCTTCGATGTGGATAGAGGTATAAACGTCGTCGCGAACAAGACGTTCATTAAGGAGGACTGCGTCCTCGTAGTTATAACCTTCCCAGGTCATAAATCCAATAAGAACGTTCTTACCGAGAGCAACTTCGCCGTTGTCGGTCGCAGGACCGTCGGCAATAATGTCGCCCGCAAGAACTCTTTCGCCCTTTCTAACAACGGGGCGTTGGTTTACGCAAGTGCCCTGGTTGGAGCGCTTGAATTTGATGAGGTTATATACGTCCACACCGCCGTTGTCCTTGCGAACAACAACGTTGTTGGAGGATACGCTTTCTACAATACCGTCGTTACGGCAGAGAACGAGAACGCCGCTGTCGTAAGCCGCCTTGTATTCCATACCGGTACCGATAACGGGTGCTTCGGTGATCATCAAGGGAACTGCCTGCTTCTGCATGTTCGAACCCATGAGCGCACGGGTGTTATCGTCGTTTTCAAGGAAGGGGATCATCGAGGTAGCAACCGAAACAACCATCTTGGGCGAAACGTCCATAAGGTCGATCTTGCTTGCTTCGAATTCCAAAATTTCATCTCTGTGACGCGCAACTACCTTGCGGTTAAGGAAGTGGCCGGTTTCATCGATGGGCTCGTTAGCGGTAGCAACAACGTATTCATCTTCCAAATCTGCGGAAAGATATACCACGTCCTTGGTAACTACGCCGTTTTTAACTACGCGGTAAGGCGCTTCGATAAATCCGAACTTGTTAACCTTTGCATAGGTAGCAAGCGAGGAGATAAGACCGATGTTGGGACCTTCGGGAGTTTCGATAGGACACATTCTGCCGTAATGGGTATAGTGAACGTCACGAACCTCGAAGGATGCACGGTCACGAGAAAGACCGCCGGGACCGAGCGCCGAAAGTCTTCTCTTATGGGTAAGCTCGGCAAGGGGGTTTGCCTGGTCCATAAACTGAGAAAGAGGGCTCGAGCCGAAGAAGTCGCGGATAGCCGACACGATGGGACGGATATTGATAAGCGACTGCGGAGTAACGGTATCGATATCCTGAGTGGTCATCTTTTCCTTAACGATCTTGTCCATACGGGAGAAGCCGATACGGAGCTGGTTAAGAAGAAGCTCGCCAACAGAACGCAAGCGACGGTTACCGAGGTGGTCGATATCGTCGGTCTTGCCGATGCCGTGATACAAACAGAATATATAGTTAACAGACGCAAAAATGTCTTCAACGGTGATGTGCTTGGGAATAAGCTCATCGATAGCCTTGCGGCATTCCTTTGCAAACGCTTCGGGGTCGGAAAGGCCGACTTCACCGATGATACGGAGGAGAGGATCGATAGCAACGTATTCGCCGAAGCCGAGAATTTCATCGGAAATTCCGGTAACCTCGCTCGCGTCAACCATACGGTTGGTAAAGACCTTGACTTCGATAGTCTTATCTTCTTCCTCGGAAACGAGCCATACTTCGCAAATACCTGCGCGTTCGATTTCTTCCGCTTCGGAGCGCGAAAGCTTTCTGCCTGCTTCAAACACAACTTCGCCGGTGATGGGGGATACCGCATCACGCGCGAGGGTTTGACCTACGATACGCTTCGCAAGCGCAAGTTTTTTATTAAATTTATATCTGCCGACCGGAGAAATGTCGTATCTCTTTTCATCGAAGAAAAGATTGTTTATAAGTATCTGTGCGCTTTCGACGATGGGGGGATCGCCGGGACGCAATTTGCGATAAATTTCCTTGAGTGCTTCATCAACGGGATTTGTCATACCGCCGGTTTGAATAACGCGGTCAACCTCTTGAAGCATGGTATCCTTTTCGAAGGTTGCTTTAAGAAGCGGTTCGTCACCGAACTTTTCGATAATAGACTCGTTGCTTCCCAAACCGAATGCGCGAAGCAATACGGTAATCGGAATTTTACGGTTTTTATCGATACGCACATAGAATACGTCCGAGGTGTCGGTTTCATATTCAAGCCATGCGCCGCGATAAGGGATAACGGTAGCAGTAAGGAGGTGTCTGCCGGACTTGTCGTCGATCGCATCGTAATAGATGCCGGGCGAGCGAACTACCTGCGATACAACGACACGTTCCGCGCCGTTTATAATAAATGTACCGCTGTCCGTCATAAGCGGGAAATCACCCATATAGATTTCCTGCTCCTTAACTTCATTGGTGATCTTGTTCGTAAGACGCACTGTCACCTTAAAGGGAGTAGCGTAATTGAGGTCGCGATCCTTACATTCCTCGATAGTGTACTTGGGTGCCTCATCGAGAGAATAATCGACAAACTCAATAATGAGGTTTCCGGAATAGTCCGCCATAGGCGAGATATCCCTCAAAACATCCCCGATGTCCTTTTCGACAAAATCTTTGAAGGACTTTTTCTGTACTTCAATAAGATTGGGGATCTCGAGAACCTCATCGTTCTTGGAAAAAGACATTCTTAAGGTTTTTCCGAGAAGTCGTTCTTTCACCATTTCAACCAATCACTCCATTCATTTTCTCCGCCTCATACAGCGGGAATATCCACGGTGTTTTCGTTCTCCGGTGCGGATTTCACCGTTGTTATGCGGTTTACATAACAAAGTTCACGGCATATCATCCGCATTATAATGCAGTTTATAATAATAACACCGTTTTCTACGTTTGTCAATAGATTTTTACCAATTTTCCAATGAAAATTTACATTTTGGGAAAATTATGGCCCCAATCTCCTTTATTTGACAAATTTCTCCGCTTATTGTATAATTAATAATAAAATTTTCGAAAAAACGGTTGTTCGGAGGATTTTTTATGCCGCGATCCGCAAACCAAAAGAAAAAATTGCCGATATTGCGAAGCATTTTGCTTGAACGAAGCGACGAAACGCATCCGCTTTCGATGAAGGAAATAATCCAAGCGCTCGCCGCGCACGGAATAACCGCCGAGCGAAAAAGCATTTACAACGACCTTGAAGCGCTTAAGGAATTGGGACTCGACATACGCACGGTGAGAGAAAAAACGGTCGGATATTACGTCGCCTCGCGCGAATTTGAGCTGCCCGAATTAAAGCTTTTGGTCGATGCCGTACGCGCATCGAAGTTTATTACCGATAAAAAAAGCGCCTCGCTTATAAAAAAGCTCACCTCGCTTGCCACCCTGCACGACCGCAAAGCGCTTAACCGCGCGGTTTTTGTTTCCAACCGAATCAAAACCGGCAACGAGGATATTTACGGCACGGTCGACCGTATTCACGAAGCGATCGAATCCGACGTTGACATAACCTTTAAATATTTTCAATGGAATGCAAACAAGGAAAAAGAGCTTCGCCGTGACGGAAGCCGCTATTGCGTAAGCCCTTGGTCGCTCGTTTGGGACGACAGCAACTATTACCTCGTCGGCTATGACAAGCAAAGCCAAGCGATACGTCATTACCGTGTCGACAAGATGCTCGACACCAAAACCGAAGCCTCCCGACGCGAAGGCAGGGAGGAATTTGAAAAATACGACATAACCTCCTATTCGGGCGCCGTTTTCGGAATGTTCGGCGGCAAGGTCGAAAGAATAACGCTTTCCTGCGCGAACCGTTTGGCAAACGTAATGCTTGACCGATTCGGAAGTAATATTCCTATATTAAAGGACGGCGACGACAGATTCCGTATAACCGTTAACGTTGCGGCGAGTCCCGTCTTTTACGGATGGGTCATAAGCTTTGGCGGCGAGGTGGAAATACGCTCTCCCGAAAGCGCGGCAAACGAGCTCAACCGACTTTTAAACGTCAAAAAAGAATCATAGAAGCAAAAAACAACGCCGATAAAAGCGTTGTTTTTTCGTTTTTATTAAATATTATTTACCTGCGCCGTCGATTATCCTTTTGATTTCTTCAACGTCGGCTTCGCTTAAATTTTGTTGCTTTGCAAACGCCGCGATGAATGCGGGAAGATCGTTTTCAAAACGCTTTTCATACATTTCTTCGAGCTCTGCCAGCTGAATTTCATCCTTGCTGACGATGGAGGTGACCACAGAATCGTTGTTCGCAAGAACGCCCCTGTCGCAAAGACGCTTGATGACGGTATACGTGGTGGTACGCGACCATTCAAGCTTTTCCTTTGCAAGCTTTGCAAGGTTACTGCAGGTCATCGGCTCGTTTTCCCAGAGGATAAGACAAAAACGGTATTCACTTTCAAAGACCTTCGGTGTGTTTGCCATATATCGTTATCCCTTCCTGCTTTATTTCTTTTTCTTAAGAATTACTACTGCAACAACAGCAACGCCGATTACTGCCACTGCACCGACGACAGCCCAAACTATCCAGCCGTTGCCGTCCTCTGCGGAATTGCCTTCAACGGTTACGGTGTCAACAGAAAGGTTGCCGACCTTACCGTCTTCGGTAACGGAAAGAGTTACCTTACCGCCCTTGCCGCCGTATTCGACGGGGGTAGCATCGTTGCCGACGTATGCGCCGAGCACGCTTTCATCGGAAATGGAAATCAAGGTTTCACCGGTCGCGCCGTCCTTAACGCGGAATTTAAATTCAAACTTCAATTCGCCGCTTTTCACGCCCTCCATGCCTGCGGTGAGCGCAAGTGCCTTAATCTCGCCGACCTTTTGAACGCCGACAAAGTTTTCCCAATCGGCAGGAAGGTTGGTGATGCAATCGAGCACGCCGTCCTCATCGACCGAATTGACAAGCTCCAATTTTTCGGAATCGTAATTCACAACGTATTCCACAACGTGAAGTGTTTCGGAAATATTTTCGGCGGTTACGGTTACCGAAAATTCATCGCTTCCGCTTTCGGAGGTGCCGATAACCAAATCAAGTGCGTGTCCGCTTTTTGCGCCTGCGGTCATCACACAAAGGGATAAGAGCAATGATGCCGAGAGTAAGAAAACAATCAGTTTTTTCATTGTTTTGCCATCCTTTTATTGTTTAATTTTTTATTTCATTTATTACCGTTATCGTTTTTGTTGAAAAAGGCGTTGAAAACGCGCATTTTCACTCCGCGGTCGCGACGTTCCAAATCGTCAAGCGCACGTTTTGCGTCCTCGCGCTTGGTCACACCGTCGGCAGGGCAATTTTTCGGTACGGGCACGATTCCGCTTGCGCGCACGAAATGCGAAACCTCCTTTTCGGGAGCGAAAAGCAGAGGTCTTATAACCGTTATGTCAGACCTGTCGAGATAGGTTACGGGGTAAAAGCAATCAAACCTGCCCTCGATAAAAAGGTTCATAATTATCGTTTCGACAGCATCATCGAAATGATGTCCGAGCGCAAGCTTGTTACAGCCAAGCTCCTTTGCCGCCCCGTGAAGCGCGCCGCGGCGCATATTTGAGCATAGCGAGCAGGGATGCTTTTCCTTTCTCACCTCAAAAACGACCGAATAAATATCGCTTTTAACGCTTTGAAGCTCCAAGCCGAGCTCGTCGCAAAGCGCTTTTGAAACCTCATCGGTTTCATTGGGGAATCCCATTTTGATGTTTATCGGCACGATTTCGAAGCTTTTGGGATAAAACCGCTTTAAGCCGTGCAGAGCACAAAGCAACGCAAGACTGTCCTTACCGCCCGAAACACCGACGGCAATTCTGTCGCCTTCCTCGATCATTTGATATTTATCTATCGCACGGCGTGTGTATGACATTAATTTTTGTAACGCTTTGGGATCGATCATTTTTCGTCCTTATAAATACAAATTTCTTTTAATTCGCACTCCGCGCATTTCGGCTTTCGGGCAATGCATACCTCTCTGCCGAAAAGCACCATTCTGTGGCAGTAATCGCTTTGCTTTTGACGCGGTATTAGCTTTTCGAGATCGCGTTCGGTGATTAAAGGGTCCTTTCCGTTAGAAAGCCCCAAGCGTCCCGAAATACGGATGCAATGAGTGTCGGCAACGATTCCGCCGAGCCCGAAAATATCGCCTCTTATAAGATTCGCAACCTTTCTGCCCACACCGCGAAGCGTAAGCAGGTCATCCATTTCGCTCGGTACGTTACCGCTATAAACCTCGAAAACGCGCTTACAGCATTCCTTTAAAGCCAACGCCTTTGAACGGTAAAGTCCTACCGAGCGGATTTCACGCTCGATATCCGTTATTTCGGCGTATGCCATGCTTTCAACCGTCGGAAAACGCTTGAACAGCGTTTTTGCCACCTCGTTAACGCGCGCGTCGGTGCATTGCGCCGAAAGTATCGCCATAACGAGCAACCGATAAGGGTTTCCCTCCCAATAAAGTCCGCATTCGGGATTTGGATAGCGTTTTTCGAGCAATTCAATAACAAGCTTTGCTTTTTCTTTTTTATTCAAACGAGCACCTATTCAAAAATATAATTAACTTTTCCCGCGATAAGTGCTTGAACGCCCTTGAGTATTACGTCCTCGCGGTCCTCGAAATTTTTCTTTGCGCGCATTGCTTCTTCATATTCGCAAACATAAATTTCGGTCGAAAAGAGCTTCTTTACACGGTCGAAAATTTCGCATTTAAGCAAATATCCCTCTCCGCATTCGGTTACCGTAGCGACAGCGCGTCTTCCCTCTCGCTTGTACGCCATAAATCTGCGTACGCTTTTCGATGCGTGCTCGCGGATGACCGAAAGAAGCGAACTTTCATAGCTTTCCAAGGATTCCTTTCCGCTTTCCGAAACCTTGTAAAGCTTAACTCCGTTTTCCTCGCCCGATTCTTCAACCTGACCTGCGTCAAGCAGCTCGGAAAAGCAAAGCGCGAAATCGAAATAATTGACAAATTCGTCCTGAAGCACGATATCGTTTACTGTTGTATATTCAAGCGGTTCATCGACTTTATTCATAAGGTAAAGGATAAAAACCTTTACGTCAAGTTTATTTTCCAGTTTCAAAGTATCACCTTTTCAGCCGATTTTTTCTGTGTCTTACCCATTATACATTATATTTTGATGTTTTTCAAGAAGTTGTTACAAAACTTTCACTTGAAATTTTTATTATATGTGTTATACTTAATGTGAATAAATATATTTTATAGGAAGATGAGCGTATGATACTTGATTTTCCGGGAGGAGCGCGCCCCGTTGAACGCACGCACCTCGGCAAAAAAGAAATAGAATATATTACCGATTGCTCGGCAACCTGCCTTAAAGCGGAAAGCGACCGAGAGCTTATTTGCGCAGTCAACTGCCAAGTTAAGCGCGGCACTCTTATCGCCAAAAACGGTGAAACCCCCGTTTATTCACCGATTGCGGGTGTTTTTCGCGGTGTAATGGCGCTTGAGGGCGTTGAATATTTCGTTGTCACCGCCGACGGAAGCGAGGGAGAAGAAGCTTACTTCGAACCCGAAAGCCGTCCGCTTACCGAGCTTGGCTTTGAGGATATAAAGGCAAGCGCGAAAAAATTCGCCGTTACCGACACTCGCTCGGGCATACCGCTTTGGAAGCTTTTGGAAAGCATAAACGGCAACTGCACGAGAGTTGTTATCGACGGTACCGAATCGGATGCGTCAAGCGCGATAAACTACCGCTTGGGACTCGAGCAGGCAAAAGCCGTTGTCGGCGGCGCGAAGATTCTTTTAAAGGCGACCGGCGCGTTAAAATGCGTTTTTGCGGCTGAATATTACCGCAGTGCGGCTTTTGCAGAAATTTCGAAATATGCAACCGACGATAAGATATTCGCTCTTGCACAGCTTGACGAAAAATATCCTTACGGCGATTTTGCGCTTATGTATGCGCTTTACGTCAAGAAATTAAATAAAGGACAAACCGCACTTGACGAGGGTGTGCTTATCGTCGCGCCCGAAACGGCAATTGCGCTTTACAATTCAATGCTAAGCGGAATGCCCCAGCTCGACCGATATATTACGGTTTGCGGCGACGGAATCAAAAACGGCGCTAATCTTTGCGTACCGCGCGGCATTACCCTGCACGATATTTCGAATATCTGCGGCGGCTTGGAAAACGGCTGCTTCTTCGCCGAAAACAGTCTTCTTTCGGGCAAGCAGGTAACCGGCGCGGTTTATGACAGCACACACGCGCTGATTGCGATAAAGCCGACGGAAAGAACACGCACCGACTGTATCTCCTGCGGTGAATGCGCCGAGGTCTGCCCCGTGAATTTGCTTCCGAGCGACGTGCTTGCGGGCGACGGCAAGCGGCTGAACAAATACTGCATCGGATGCGGCGCTTGTGAATATATCTGCCCGAGCAATATTCCGCTTTTGGCTCTTATCAACAAGGAGGCGAAACGATGAAAAGAATTTCCGCACCCTTTACCCACGCAGAAAAAACAGTATTTTCGCACGCGGCGGAATGGTTGGTCGCAATCGCTCCCGTGCTTATTTGGTCGGTTTATATGTTCGGCGCAAGAGCTATTACCGTCTGCTTGCTTTGCGCCTCGTTTTCGGTCGGCTTCGATTACCTTGTCCGCCGATTCCTTTTAAAACGCAACGGTAACGATTGCTTCGACCCGATGACTGGCATTTACGGTGTTTTGACCGCTTTTATGATGCCTGTCGCGGTTTCGCTTTGGGTTCCGATAATAGGCGCATTATTCGTTGTTATCGCCAAAAACATAAGAGTTATCCGCGCAAAACGGCTTTTTAACCCGTTTGTGTTTTCCGCATCGATGCTTCATCTTTGCTTTTCCTCGCAAATGACCGCGTTTACACGCCCGTTCGCCTATTTCAACGCGTTTTCCCTTTCGATAGAGGACAAGCTTTTGGAAAGCTACCGCGTTATTTCGCCGTTGCAATATATGGCTGACGGAAGCGTTTACGAGGACGGAGTGTTTGCACAGCTTTACGGCTTTGCAAGCGGCAATATCGGTGAAATCGCCGTTGCCGCAATGATAATTTCGCTCATCTGGCTTTGCATCAGAAAGGAAGCCGATTGGAAGGGCGTTGTTGCGTTTTTGGTGCCTATCCTTTTGCTTTCGCTCGCATTCCCCTCCGACGATGCCGAAAGCGAATATTATGCCTACAGTATGCTTCTTTCGGGGGCGGTTTGCTTCCTTGCGGTTTTTGCAATGAACGAAAAACAAACTATACCCATGACCTCGTCGGGAAGAATTATCTTCGGTGCGGTCGGCGGAAGCGTTACGTTTTTGCTTCACCGCTACGTCGGCGGTTTTGAATGGGGTTATTTGGTAATCCTTGCTCTTAACGTGATATCGCCGTTTTTGGAAATGATTACAAGACCTAAGGCCATTGGCGAAAAAGAAAGCCGAGTTAAACAATGAAAAACGATATTATAACACTTGAAATAACCGATATCACGCCCGAGGGCTTCGGTGTCGGCAGAGTCGACGGCAAGGTTTATTTCGTTGCCGATACGGCAATAGGCGATATTTGCGACTGCCTTGTGATGAAGGAATTGAAAAGCCATTCCTTTGCAAAGCTCGTTAATATCAAAACTCCGTCTGTTGACAGGATAGACCCGAATTGCGCGGTTTGCAAAAGATGCGGCGGCTGTGCATACCGCCATATTTCCTATGACGCCGAGCTTAAATTAAAGAAAAACACCGTCAAGCAGGCGTTTGCCCGTATTGCGAAAATGGACATTAAGGTAAACGACACGGTTTTTGACAGCGACGAAAGATACCGCAACAAGGTTCAATATCCCTTTGCGCAAAGCGAAAACGGCGCAATATTCGGATATTACGCGCGTCATTCGCACCGCATAATCGCCCACAACGATTGCCCGTTGCAGGACAAGGTGTTTACCGAGATTGCCGATTACACCGCAAAAACGGCAAACAAGCTTTTGATCAATGCATACGACGAGGAAAGCGGAAGCGGTATTCTCCGTCACGCGGTAATGCGTAAAAACCGCGACGGAAGGATTCTTTTTTGCATCGTGGTTGCAAAAAAGCATAAAAATTTAAAGCTTCTTGCCGAAACCGTCGCAATGCGCTTTAAGGAAATCATCGGCGTGCATATAAACGTCAACGCAAGACGCGACAACGTGATTTTCGGTGATGAAACCTATTGCCTGCTTGGTGAAGAAACGCTTACCGACACGCTTTGCGGTAAGGTTTTCGAGCTTTCGCCCCGCGCCTTTTATCAGGTAAACGCGGTTATGGCGGAAAAGCTTTATACCCACGCGAAAGCACTTGCGGCTTCGGAAAAGGATAGCAATATTATACTCGACCTTTATTGCGGCGCAGGTACTATCGGACTTTGCATCGCAAACGATAACGACAAGCTTTGCGGTGTTGAAATTATCGATGCCGCCATTGAAAACGCAAAAATCAACGCGTCTCTTAACGGCAGAAGCGAAAAAAATACGCTTTTCGTCTGCGGCGATGCCTCGGTCGGTGTTGAGGAATGCAAAAAGCGCTTCGGCAGACCGAACATTATCATTGTCGACCCTCCGAGAAAGGGACTTGACAAGGCGGTTATCGAAACCGTTGTAAAGGCGAAGCCCGAAACGGTGGTTTATATTTCCTGCGACCCCGCAACGCTCGCGCGTGACTGCGCGATATTTGCCGAAAAGGGCTATACCGCAAACGAAGCGACTCCGTTCGATTTATTCCCCCGTACGGGACACGTCGAAACGGTAACATTATTACGTCGGCAAGTCACTTCAAAATAACAAAGAGGCCGCAATTATGAAGTTTGCTTTTGTGAATTTAAACCTACTTCGTTCCAAATTGGCTGAAAAAATAAATAAATATCTCGACCTGTCAGAGCACAACCGCCTGACAATAGGTCTTTATAAAAACGGAAAATGTTACGTTTTCGGAGATGCGGAAGAAAACCGTCTTTTTTACGATATCGGTTCGATATCCAAAACCGTAACCACCCATCTTATTTTGAAGCTTTATGAAGACAGTAGGCTTGATATTAACAAAACGATCGATAACTACTTGCCTCTTAAAAAGGGAAAGTATCCCACCATATATCAGCTTTTAACCCATACTGCAGGATACCACCATTTGACACCGTTAGAGGTAACTCTGCCCTCCCTTATCTCCCACGGCTATGCCCGAAAAAATCCTTATGAGAGCTGCACCGTAAAAACAGTTATAAATTGTCTTGAGCGACGCCGTTTTATTAAGCCCAAGACGAGGTACGGATATTCCGACTTTCCCTCGGCAATTCTTGCCGCAGTAGCCGAGGCGGTTACAAAAACACCCTTTCCCACGCTTTTTGAGGATTTTATAAATAACGATTTGGGGCTTAAAGAAACCCTTATTGAGCTTGATCCCGAAAAAAGAAATCCATCCGCCTCAAAAGGTAAAAAGGTCATACCCTTCTGGGTATGGAAGAGGAACAACCCCTATATTGCGGGCGGAGGTATGGTAAGCAATATCGGGGATATTCTTAAATATATCGCACTGCAGATTGAAAGCGATAAGCCCTATATCGCCAAAGCCCATACGGTATGCGAGGCTTCGGAGCTTAAAAGCAATAACCACTTAATGTGCATGGGTTGGCATACCTATAAAAAATCCAACCAGCTATGGCACGTCGGGGGAGTAGGCACCTTCCGCACCTCCGTTATCCTCAATAAACAGTTACGAATCGGTGTGGCGGTTTTGGGTAACGCAAAGGGAAAATCTTCTGCCAATGCCCACTATATTGCAAAAATGCTTTACAGCGAGCTTAAAAACAACCGTATTAATTTAAAGCAGGAGTGAAAAATTCCGCTACAAAGCATTCAGCTTCGGCAATATATCAAAATGCGCTGTGTATGAAAGCGCGTATGAATTCAAAAGGAATTTCGGAGAAACAAAAACATGAACTGTTCCATTGCAAAAAAGTGCGGCGGCTGTCAGCTTCAAAATCTCGATTATGAAGAACAGCTTTCGCTTAAACAGTCGAAAATAATCAAATATATAGGAAAATACTGCCACGTTGACGAAATTATCGGTATGGAAGAGCCGTTTCATTACCGCAACAAGGTTTCGCACGCGCTTGCTTTCAGAAGCGGCAGAATTTATTCGGGCATTTATCAGTCGGCAACGCGCAGAGTTGTGCAAACCGATTGTTGCTTGCTCGAGGACGAATATGCCGACAAGATAGTGCAAACGGTCAAGGACCTTTGCATCGATTTCAGAATAAAGGCGTATGACCTTAACACGGGCAAGGGCTTTTTCCGTCACGTTATGGTGCGTCGTGCCGTAAATACGGACGAAACGATGGTCGTTTTGGTGACCGCAAAGGGCGAGTTCCCGAAAAAAGACGCTTTCGTTTCCGCGTTGCTTAAAAAGCATCCCGATATAACCACCGTCGTTTGGAATATCAACCCGACCGAAACACCTCTTTTCCTCGGTGCGAAGAGCGAAATACTCTTTGGCGACGGATATATTACCGACAAGCTTTTGGAGAATTATTTCCGCATAAGCCCGAAATCCTTTTATCAGGTCAACACCAAGCAAACCGAAATTCTTTATTCCAAGGCGATTGAATTTGCAAGCCTTTCGGGTAAGGAACGGGTTATCGACGCTTATTGCGGTATCGGTACAATCGGTCTTTCGGTTGCAAGAAACGCACGCGAGGTTTTGGGTGTCGAATCGAACGGCGACGCGGTTGCCGACGCAATGCAAAACGCGAAAATTAATAAAATCAAGAACGTAAAATTCATCAACGGCGACGCAGGTGAATTTATGGCAGACCTCGCAAGAAAGGGCGAAAGCGCCGACGTTGTTATTACCGACCCGCCGCGCGCAGGCTGCAGCAAGCAATTTCTCGATTCGCTTCTTGCCCTCTCCCCGAAAACGGTCGTGTACGTTTCCTGCAATCCCGAAACCCTCTCGCGCGATCTTTTCACTTTAAGAAAAGGCGGATATAAGGTCAAAAAGATTCAACCTGTTGATATGTTCCCGTTTACCGAGCATATAGAAACTATTGTTTGCCTTCGCAAACAGTAGTTTCAACGATATAAATCCCTGTCGGGATTTGCGATATGCGTTTGCGCGATATATCTGCGATGCGATATGTTTTGCGTTTTCAAAACGTAAGCAAAGGGATTTATATCATATCGCAACCGAGCAATGCGAAGGTTATATCGCATTTTGCAAACAAAATATATCGCATTTGCTGCAGCGAATATATCGCGAAGGAGGCGTACAATGAACGACAAAACTATAAAAGAGTTAGCGGTCGAACTGACCGTGGAAACTACCGTACTGTGCGACAATATTAAAGGACGTTCCGTTTTTATCAATCAACTGTTGCGCGCTTGCTCTTCGATTGGAGCAAATTCTCACGAAGCCAAATATGCCCAAAGCACCGCAGATTTTATAAACAAATTAGAAATCGCACTAAAAGAATGCTATGAAACCGAATATTGGTTTGAGATTCTTTTTAAGATCAACGCCATCGACGAAAGCGCCTACAAAGCTCTTACTAACAAATCGGGAACAATTCGCAGAAAGCTCATTGCCTCCATAACGACTGCAAAAAGCAAATTAAAAAATACTCTTTAAGAGGTGCGGCTATGTCCGATTTTAAAAAAGCCCACGAACACTGCACAAACAATAAATCCGAAATTGAAAAAAGCGAAAAATGCGGATGCTTTTACTGTCTTGAAATATTTGACAAAGGCAGAATTGAAAATTGGATAGACGAAAATTGCGATACAGCGCTTTGTCCGTTTTGCGGTAACGATTCGGTAATCGGCGATAAATCGGGCTTTGAGATCACAAAAGAGTTTTTGACCGAAATGAAAGAAAGTTGGTTTTGATATGACCGAAATCATCGAAAAGCAGATAAAAAACGTCAAAAAGTCATGCCTTCTCTACGGCTTGTTTTCGTTACCGTTTGCGCCGATGCCGATAATAATCGTTTTAAACCTGTGCTTTACGGGCATAGGCAATAAGGATAAAATTATTGTTGCAACTATTACTTTTGCCGTTTTCAGCGTCATCGCGGGCGCGTTTCTGAATTTGTTTTTCAAGCACTTTTCGGTATACCGCAAGCTTAAAAAAGCCCGCGGTAAGGATTTAGAAAAAGTCGAGATCGAATGCACAGCCGTTAAGCTTTCGACCGAATCGAGAAGCAAGAACGGCAGCTATGTAATCATTACCGGACTGACCTTGTTCGGAGCGGACAACAAAAAATATTACTTCCCGTTGCCGAAAAGGATAGAAGAATACAACGAAACCATAACAAAGCCCATGAATTCGGGCAGAGTTTTCTTTAACACAAAGCTTAAAGACAAGCATTTGCACGTTAAATGCTACAATGGCACAAGCATCATACACGAGATAAAAGAGCTTCCCAATTATGAAATTGCTAAAATTGACTCATTTACAACGAGAGCGCATTGAAAGGTGATTTTGAAAGATGATTGAAACACACGGAAAGAACCTTAATCTTCGCACGATGACACAAAAGGAAATGCGCGCGCTTTGGCGCAAATTCGTTCCCGAGGGAGATAAGAATTTCGTTTACAACGAAGAGCTTATCGACAAAAGGTACGATTTAAGCGTTGAACGCGAGGAATGGAATCCCACTGTCGGAATTTTTTCGAAAACCGACGAGGTCATCGGCGAGCTTACCTTTGAACGCATAGTTTATTCCGAGCTTCGTTGCGACCTTGCGATTTTCCTTGCAAACGAAAGCTACCGCAACAAGGGGCTTGGCACCGAGGCGATAATGCTTGCAAAAAAATACGCCAAGGAAAAGCTTGGCTTAAAGCGTATGTACGCCGACGTTTCGGTCAACAACGCGCGTATGTGCGCCGTAATGAAAAAATGCGGCTTTATGCACACGAAAACCTTTAAAGGCGATATGCCCGACGGAAGCGACCGATTGGTTTATTTTGCTTTGCTTTAATCCTTGCAATTTACTGACTGTTATTATATAATAAAATGAAAATTACATAAAGGATATAAAAAAATGGAACAAAGAAGAAGTAAGATCAATTATTATCTTGATATTGCGGAAACGGTTACACGCAGAGGCACTTGCTTGAGAAAAAATTTCGGTGCGGTCATCGTTAAGGACGACGTTATCGTTTCGACCGGCTATAACGGCGCGCCCAGAGGCAGAGCAAACTGCTGTGACCTTCAATTTTGTCTGCGCGATAAGATGAACATTCCGCGCGGTGAAAGATACGAGCTTTGCCGCACGGTACACGCCGAAGCGAATGCTATCATCTCCGCCGCAAGAGAAAGAATGCTCGGCGCCGACCTTTATATGGTTTGTATAGACGGCAAAACGGGCGAGCTTGTTTCGGGCACTACAAGCTGTCAGATGTGCAAGCGTTTGGTTATCAATGCGGGTATTGAACGCGTTATCGTTCGTGAAACGAGCGAGGAATACACTATTTACAACGTCGCCGATTGGATTGAAAACGACGACAGCTTGGGACAGATCGGATATTGATTATGAAAAGATTTATTGCATTTTTACTTATCGTTTCTTCGCTCTTACTTGTTGCGTGCGGCGGCGGTGAGCCGACCGAAAACGGTTTTATCGACCCCGATACGGGTATTGAATACGTTGAGGTTACCCCGATGGGACTTTACCCCGTCGACCCCGGCGAGGAATTTATTTCGGTTTCCGACGGCGACACCAAAACGGTTTATTACGAGGTTTATTTTGAAAAGCCCTCGAATTTTCTTTGCTACGAAATTGAGGGATATTACTTCCTTATGCGCGCAAGCGACGTGAAAGAGCCGAATTTAAAGGAATTTAACGCTATTGCCGCATCTATCTACAGCAAAAACAACACCGTTAAGTTCGACAACCTTTTTGCCGACCCCGAATATCTTCCCGAAGAAAATCAGGACGAATTCACTCAGGGCGAAACCGCGCTCGTAAAGCAAATCGAGGATGCCATCACCGACGGCGAAGCGGTTGACCTTAACATTAAGGATACCGACATCGGCACTCATTTCTATTTGCATATGCTTTCTGCCGATTACCCCGGACTTTATTATATCATTTCCTTCTTCGGCTATAACGGAAGATACTTCCTGCGTGACGATGCGATGGGCAAAACCGTTCACTGTCCGCGTGACGTTGCCGTCCGTATGGTAGGAGAAGACTGATGAAGGATATTATCTGCCGCGCGATTGACGGAAACGGCGAAATTGCGCGCGCCGCATATATCGAAAGCGTTTGCCTTGAAACCGCTTGGAGCGAAGCGCAAATTTCCGACCTTCCGCACTATGCAACCTATATTTGCGCCTTTTTAGACGGCGAAATGTGCGGTATCGCTTCGATGTATACAATAGCGGGCGAGGCAGAGATAATGAACGTTGCGGTACTGCCCGATTACCGCAGAAACGGCGTTGCCGATGCTTTGATGCTTAAGCTCATTTCGGTTGCGCGCGAAAACGGTTGTGATATTGCAACTCTTGAGGTTGCCGACGGAAATATCGGCGCAATATCGCTTTATGAAAAGCATAATTTTGTTGTTTCGGGACGGCGCAAGGGCTTTTATAAGGGCAAGGATGCGCTTAATATGGAGAAAAAGATATGAAAATTCTTGGAATTGAATCCTCCTGCGACGAAACCGCTGCAGCGGTCGTTGAGGACGGCAGAAAATTATTATCAAGCGTGGTCGCATCGCAAATCGACATTCATGCGGTCTATGGCGGTGTTGTCCCCGAAATCGCTTCGCGCGCACACACCGAAGCAATTTGCGGTGTTGTTGAAAGCGCGCTTTCGGAAGCAAATCTTACAATGGACGATATTGATGCGATTGCGGTCACCAATGCGCCCGGTCTTATAGGCGCGTTGCTTACGGGGCTTTCGTTTGCAAAGGGCTTGGCGTTTTCGACCGGCAAGCCGCTTGTACCCGTACACCACATCCGCGGACACGTTGCGGCAAACTATCTTGTTCACGAGGAGTTAAAGCCGCCCTTTGTTTCGCTTGTCGTTTCGGGCGGACATACCTCGCTTATGCGCGTCAACGATTATACCGAATATTCGCTTATCGGCTGTGCAAGAGATGATGCCGCGGGCGAAGCGTTTGACAAATGCGCGCGTGTGCTCGGTCTTCCCTATCCCGGCGGCGCGGCAATGGACAGACTTGCATCCGTCGGCGATAAGCATAAATACAAATTCACCGCAGGCAGTGTCGACGGCGCTGAATACGATTTTACCTTTTCGGGCTTAAAGACCGCCGTTATCAATATGGTACATCAGGAAACAACACAGCGCGGACGTGTTATGGACGAGGAATTCAAGGCCGACGTTGCGGCATCCTTTACCGAAGCGCTTATTAAAACGATAAACACCCGTCTTGAGCTGTTGCTTAAAAACGAAGGCGCGATGAACATCGTGCTTGCAGGCGGTGTTGCGGCAAATTCGCATCTTCGCAAGGCGGTTGCCGAAACTGCCGAAAAATTCGGCGCAAAGCTTTATCTTCCCCCTCTTAAGCTGTGCGGAGATAATGCCGCGATGATAGCGTCGCAGGGTTATTTCGAGTATTTAAAGGGTGTTCGCGGCGATACCGATTTGAATGCCTTCGCAACCAAGGGCGTGTGATTTTTCGGGGTAAAAAAACGGCAAAATTTTGCCGTTTTTCATTCGGTTTACCCGTAATGTATGTTACATAATGTTTTATGACTTGTGTGGAAAACTCTGTGGAGATTGTGGATTTCTCCACGGCGATTCTACCAAAATCAAGCATTTTTCGCCTTTTGATGGTGGAAAAGTATGTGGATAAAGTGGAAAAGTCGGGTTCATAACCACAAAATCGTTCATAATTATGTAAACTGTGCCGATGTATAATTCTTAATTTTATACACTTAAAAGCAATAAAAAACGCTTCCTTTTGATAGCAAAGGAAGCGTGAAAATTTTTATTTGATATTAAAGGTTTCTTCGCCGGTCAGGAACTTAATTGAGCGCTCAACCGAATCCTTCGATTCACCCCAAG
Organism: Eubacteriales bacterium; assembly: GCA_045636665.1. Taxonomy (GTDB): domain Bacteria; phylum Bacillota; class Clostridia; order Oscillospirales; family CAG-382; genus Coliplasma. The sequence goes on along the minus strand of JAZTXY010000123.1, from coordinate 11,119 downwards.
GAAGGTCGTCGAAGCGGTAATCGAACTTTTTGCAGAAAAGCGAAATATCGTCCTTAAGCGAATCGAGATAATCGGTCACCTTGCCGTTTGCGGCGCGCACCAATTCGGCATATTCCTCCTTGCCCAAAGCCTTTTTTGCGGCAAGCATATATGCGCGGTAGTGCGGCAGACAGAAATATTTAACCTCTTTGAAGTTTTCGCGGAAATCCTTTTCCTCGTTGTAAAGGTAAGCCGCGGTTGTAAACATTTTGGATATCTTATCCTCGATACGGAAGCAAACGTAGCAGGTTTTTGAAAGCTTTTCGATACGGTCAACGCTTTTCGCCGCAATATCGCGCGAGAAGATGGTTCCGGTTTTAACCTCTTTTTTAAGCGATTCAAGATGGCTTTCAAGCATAAGCGCAAGGCCCAAGCGGTTTTTCATTCCGAACATTTTGCGGAAATGGCGCGAGCAAAATCCGTGCTCGTTGGTTTCCCGTCTTATTTCGGGCTCCATCATTGATGCGCCGAGAATAAGGTCAAGCTCGTCACGCTCTAACTTTTCGGCAAGTGCACAAAACGGGCAATGGTCTTTATGGTCGGAAAACGCCTCGGTTACGGGTATTGTATAAATATGCTCTCTCAAAATCTTTAACTCCTTACGGTTGATACACTTATTCTACATTAATTTTTTATAAATTACAAGAGCAATACTTATGAAATTTACAAAGATAGAAAATCATCTGCTTTTAAGCGAATGTGAAAATTTCGACCCTTTTGTTTCGTGCGAATGCGGTCAATGCTTTCGCTTTAACAAAATCAATGAAAGTGAATATGTAATTTTTGCTCAAAATCGTTCGCTTACGATAAGGAAGCAGGACGAAAATTGGCTTTTTCTCGATATAACCGAAGAAGAATTCATCGGTAAGTTCGTTCGGTATTTCGATTTGGAGCGAAATTACGGCGAAATAATAAAGGGCTATTCAAGCGACGGAAATATTGCGCGCGCGGCGAAAATCGGAAGCGGAATACGCATTTTCCGTCAGGATGCTTTCGAAACGCTGATTTCCTTTATCATTTCGGCAAACAACAACATTCCGCGTATTAAAAAAATTATCGAAGCGCTTTGCGAATTGCTTGGAGATCGGGTTAACGGCTCATATTCGTTTCCGACACCCGAAAGCATTGTGAGCGCAGGTATCGAAGGACTTGCGCCGATAAAGGCGGGCTTCCGCACGAAATATATCGTCGATGCGGCGCAAAAGGTGGCAAGCGGCGAGATTTCGCTTGAATATATCCAAAATTGCGGATATCTTGAAGCATTAAACGAGCTTAAGAAGATAAAGGGCGTTGGCGACAAGGTTGCAAACTGCGTGCTTTTGTTCGGGTTCGGATATCTAAATGCGTTTCCCGTTGACGTTTGGGTGAAGCGCGTTATCAACAAATATTACGGCGAAAGCTTCGACCCCGTCAGCTTTGGCGAATATGCAGGCGTTGCACAGCAGTATTTATTCTATTACGAGCGTAACATTTTGGGAAGAGAGGAAAAGGAATGAAAAAAAGCGTTGCATTATTAACTCGGTTTTTGTTGCCCTTAATTTTTATATGCCTTCCCTTTTTCCTTGCCTATTATTTTACCGAAAATATCTTTTTGCGCCTTACAACGATTGCGATTGCGATAGTCGGCGCTTATATTTACAAAAACGGCGCACACCGTGAGGATTTCAATCCCGATTCTCGCTTTCAAAAGGCGGTTTTTGCCGCGGCTATGGCGCTTTTGATTCTTTTTTCGTTCTTTCTCTGTACGGTCAGCATCGAAAAGGAATGGCTGCACGATTATCCGTTAAAGGGCAGTGTTGACGATTACGGATGCTATCCGCAAATGTTCGATGCTTTTCAGAAGGGACAGCTTAATATCGATACGGATTACGATTTAAGCATACTTGAAAGGCTTGAAAATCCCTATGACACCGCCGCGCGCAGAAAAGCGACCGGCGAAACCTATGGAGTTATCTGGGACAGAGCCTTTTTTGACGGCAAGCTTTATTCCTATTTCGGCATCGCGCCCGTGATTTTTCTTTATTATCCTGCCTATTTCCTTACGGGGCACGTGCTTTCGGATGCGCTTGCGGCGGCGATAATGACGGCAATAGCCGCAGTTTTAATGTTAAAGCTTTTAATTGCGCTTTGCAAACGAATGAAAAACAAGCCTCCGTTTTTGCTCGTTCTTGTTTGCGGATTGACGCTTCCCTTCGGCGCGCTTTTGTGGACGACCGAGGTCAACGCAAACTTTTACCACCTTGCGGTGCTTTCGGGAATATGCGCCGTTTGTGCGTTTTTCCTTTACGTTTTAAAGGCGGATGAGTGTAACGACGGTTGGAAGCGCAAGATCAATTTTGCGATTGCGGGTGTTTGTGTTGCCGCAACGGTCGCTTCGCGTCCCAATCTTGTAATTTACATTCTTATTGCGTTCCCCTTGCTTTTCTCGATTATCAAAAACCGCCCGTACGGTACGAAAAGCTTAATTACCGACGTTGCTGCGTTTTGCGTGCCGATGCTTGCGCTCGGCGGATTGATAATGGCTTATAACGCGGCAAGATTCGGCTCGCCCTTTGATTTCGGCGCAAATTATCAGCTAACGCTTGCCGACACCTCGACCTATTCGTTAAGCGGAGCTTTGGCGTTCCCCGCGCTTCATCATTTCTTTTTCCAATCGCCTGCTTTCGACGGAAAATTCCCGTTTTTGCATCCAAGCGCGGCAAGGCTTGAAAGCTATGACGTTCAGCGCGTCGTTTATATAAGCCATTCGGTCGGCTCGGCGTACTTCCCGATCACTTGGGGCGTTGGTGCAGTCGCGGTGCTTTGGAAGGAAAACAAGCGCAAGTTTATTGCGGCAATTATCGCTTTCCTTTGCGTAGTATTTATGGCGGTGTTCGACCTTTGCTTCGGCGGTGTGCATTTGCGATATTCGGCGGATATTATGTTCGTGCTTACGATACTCGGCGCTTATTTGCTTCTTTCTGCGGTAAGCAGAGCAAGAAAGGGCTCGGGCTTTTACGTCGCGCTTTATACCGCGGTCATCGTTTTGTGTCTGATTACCGTTTTGGTTGCGCTTCCGCTTATTTTCGATAACGAGCGCGATATGATTCTTAAATATCACAAGTATTTTTATAACTTTATCAAGTCATAAAGCAAAAGCAGATTTTGCACACAAATCGCCCAACCCTCATAATCTTAAAGTAGTGAAGGGAGGCATTGCAATGGGCTGCTTTGATTCGTTCTTCGGCAACAACAATTGCTGGATTATCATTCTTATCGCGGTTATTATTCTTTGCTGCTGCGGTTAAGTAAAAAAACAAAAAGACCACCCGTGAAGGTGGTCTTTTGTTTTATCCTGCTTTGCCGATTAATTTAAGATAGTCGCTATCACTCATCGGAGAAGTGACGGTATAACGCGGAATTTCATAAATTTTGTCGCCGGGTACGGCATTGCGCTCCTCGGTGGTGACCGCCGCAAGGAAGCCCGCCGCCTTAACTGCATTGATTACTTCTGTGTCGTAATCGCCGTAAGGATATGCGAAATATTTATATTTTTCGCAATTTTGCGAAAGCATAAGGTCGTTATAAACCTGATTGTAGCTTTGCTGCGATAATTTGTTGTGGTTTGCCCAAGTATGGCATTGTTGGTCAAAAACGTCTGTATATGCCTCAAGGTCTTTTCTTGTGACGTGCTGAAGCGAAGAAACGTCATACTTTTCCTGATACTGACCGTCGAAAAAGCTCATTATCGAAAATACGGTCGCCTTATAGCCGAATTCACGCAAAATCGGTGCGGCGTAATAGGTGTTGGACTTATAACCGTCATCGAAGCAAAGAACTATGCTTTTTTTCGGCAAAAGCATTTCGCCGCGCACATAGGCAACGACCTCTTCCACGGTAGCGACGTTAAAGCCGTTATCCTTGAGCATATTCATATGTCTGCGGAATTCGCCCGTCGCAATGGTTATATCGTTGTTTCTCCATTGGTCGGTATTTTTCTCCGCATCGGCGAGAATGTGGTGGTAAAGCAATATCGGAACGCCTGTGCTGTTTTCGGGAATCGGAAGCGAATAGTTATTCATACAAATACGCTTTTCGAGAATATAGTCATAGGTGTCAACATTGCCGTCTTGATTTATGTCGGCGCAAAACGCTTCCTTTTCGTCAAACTCATAGGTGTTCATACAAATACGCTTGATAAGGATATAGGAATATGCGTCTGCCTTGCCGGTTTCGGCAACGTCGCCAAGCACCCAAGCGGTATATTCACCGTTTGCGGTAACGATTGTATCGCCCGTAGCAATAGCTTCGGCTTGGTCAAGAGCTTTGGAATCGCGCTTGACTTCTAAAACGGCAGGCGAGGTTTCGCGCGCCGATTCAACCGTCATACCCGTAACGATCCATTTAATGGCGGGTAATTCGGTTTTTGCCTGCGCGTGACTTGCGGGGAACATTGAAATAAGTGTGAAAACGGTTGCGAGAACAAGAAGCGACGCAATCAATTTTTTCATTTTTCTATCTCCATTTCACCAAAGAATTGGGGTTGGTGGAAGTTGGGCTTTTCGCTGTCGATGGGCGACCACATACCGAAGTGAGGAATTTCGGTCTTGTCGCCGCACTTGTAAAAGTTACCCTTTAATACCTCGCCGCGGCTAAATTCGGTCTTGCCGAAGGTCTTGCCGATAAAATCGAGTGTGAAGAATGCTTCGACAGTCCATTCGGTTTCGCTCTTGGTTGCCTTTACAACGGGAAGCTGGGCAAGCGTGTGAATGGGTGTTTTGTTCGAACGGTCAACGCGCACTGCCGAAAGAAAAGCGCCGTTGGAGTTCATTTCAAAGTTCATATATTTGGGGTCATCGGGGTTGAATCTTACGAAAAATTCAAGACAGCTGTCCTCGTAAACAGGCTGATTATATTCGGTGTTCACAGCCAACGGGTTCGATTCCTTTGCGGTCATACGAAGCGCAAAGCCCTTGTCTTCAACGTAAATAAGCTCTGCAAACGCTTCGGGAGTGTAGCCCTCGGTCCATTTGTAGGTAGAAATCATCGCCTTTTCGGCACGGGAAAAATCGATTTCCTTTTCAACGCGAATAATGTAATTCATTTTATTTTCCTCCGTAACTTTATGTGTACATTTTATTATATACGCAAAAATTTGTCAAGAAGCAAAAAACGGTTATTGAAAATCACCCCGAGCACTTTCCAAGCAATATCATCACTATGTAAATTACCGTTATTATTGCCAAGGTCTTCCACGGGAAGCATCCTCCTCCGCCTCCGCCTCCGCTTGTGCTTGTGCTTTTAAATGCGTGATAATCGTCCATAACAAAACCTCCGCTTTTTTCGTTGCGAGTTGATTATAACGCAAGAATTGTACTATAAAACGGACTTTGTAAAATTTTGCGTTTTTCGTGCGGAAAAGGTAATTATCTCTTTTCCCTGCTTGACGGCATAATCAAGAGCGATTTTTGTTCCGCTTTTTCGCGAAGAAGGAAGGTTTGATTCATCGAAATATACTATACAGAAACGGCTGTTGTTTATCATTTCATAATTACGCTCGACGTAAACGGCTTTACCAGACCCAATTATATTTTCGGGGTAATAGGTATCATCGTAAGCTTCCAATAAAAACGCTCTATAGTCATCGTTGATGACAGGATATTCCGCTCTGACGTAAATTCGTTTTATGTGTGGGTATTTTTCTTTTATTTTTGACACTTCCTCCAAACATATACTGTCAAAACGGCTTTTGCTGCCAAACAAAAAAGTATCCACTTTTTCATCGGTAATCAATCTCTCAACAGTCTGGGTCAATTTAATCCTCAGCTCTTCGGTTTCGTTTATTGTCCTATTCCCAAAGAAACAACAGGTGTTGAACACTTTTTCGGGTAGTATAATAATCATCTCCTCAAATTTTATAGATATACAGTATATCCGTTTGCAACATTATAGCACATAATACATCTAAAATAAATATACAATATATTTATTTCGGAGTAATTGTATGGCTATTAAGAGCGTTTCTATTAGAATTGAAGAGGAAATGTTAAATAAGCTTTCCTATATCGCGGACTACGAAGGCAGAAGTGTGAACAGTCAAGTGCTTGTTTTGATAAGACAGAGCATCAAAGCGTTTGAAGATGCCAACGGCTCGATTGATGGCATTATTCGCCCTGCCTCCAATGTAAAACCTGCACGCAAATAAGTAAAAAACTCTCTGCCCGTTATCGCAGAGAGTTTTTTGTTAAATCGTATTGTTTTATTCCTCGATCATACAAGCAAGCTTCTTTGCCGAGTCGGCAAGCTCTTTTATACCGATAAAGAGATTGCTTGCGTCGTAGTTATAAAGGTGGTTGACCGCCTCGAGAGTGAGGTAGCCTTGATAATTGTTGCGCTTTAACGCTTTTGCCACCGCATCGAAATCGATGCTCATCGAAAAGGGAATCGCATGGCAGTCGCCCTTTTTATCGTTATCGTGGATATGAAGCGCTTGAAGATGAGCGCCCAGCGCGTCGATCATTTCGGGTGCGCTTGTGTTAAGGCCTTGCATTTCGGAGTGTCCGATATCGAGGCAGGCAACCAAGTATTCGTCGTTTACAGCCGTCAAGTGATCCAAAAAGCTTTTCGGGTCACTGCACGCGGCAGGAGCGGCAGATTTTGTTTCCTCGCTCCAATTCCACATATTTTCGGTCGCAATTTTCACACCACAGCCCTTTGCGATAGGCAACAGACGGTTGAAAATCTCGGCATTTGCCTCGGCAGGCTTATAGTTATCGGGGTGGATGATACAAATTTTTCCGCCCGCTTCGGCTGTAAGCTCAATGCATCTTTCGTAATTATCGGCAATTTCCTTGCAATAGGTCGGATGCGGCGCGTGGGATTGATTGCAAACGATACCAAAGCTTTCGCCGATGTCCTTAAGCTCACGCGCGAACTTATAAGCACCTGCTCCGCCAAGCGGATGATCGGTCAACGTGCCGACGCGAGTCTTCCAATCGTAATGTATCATCGAGAACATCGAAAAGTCCCAAGCGTCAAAGCCTGCCTTTGCAATAAGCTCAATCGCCTTTCTTTCGCCGACCAATTTGGATGCGGATTTTATTTCGGTAGAAATTTTAAGCATAATTTATCTCCTTGCTTCGCCGTTTGTGCGAAAAAACTAACCTTTCTTCGATTTTATCAAATTACAAAAGCAGAGTCAACGATTTTCTTGATTATCGTTTGTTTTTTTGATATAATGCCGTTATGAGGTAGTTTTTATGGCAAGATATTATTCACTTAACGATTATTTAAAGGAAAAATTCGGCGAAAAGGTTTATAAGCTGTCGCTCGATTTGGGCTTTACCTGCCCCAACCGCGACGGAACGCTCGACACACGCGGATGCAGCTTTTGCCTTGCGGGAAGCTCGCATTTTGCATCAACCGGACAGGATATAAACGAACAAATCGAACGCGCAAAGGAATTGGTTTTGAAAAAGACCAAGGCGAAAAAATTTATCGCCTATTTTCAAAGCTACACAAACACCTATGCGCCGACAGAGCAGCTTAAAAGCGTTTTTTCACAGGTTATCGCGCGCGACGATATCGTTGCGCTTTCGATTGCGACACGCCCCGACTGTCTGCAAGGCGAGGTGATAAATTTACTTGCCGAGCTTAACAAACAAAAGCCGATTTGGGTGGAATTGGGGTTGCAGACCGCAAACGAAAAAACCGCTTTGAATATCCGCCGTTGCTATAAAAACGAAATTTATGAAAAAGCCGTGCGTTCGCTTAATTCCGTCGGAATCGAGGTAATCACCCACGTTATTTTGGGGCTTCCCGACGAAACGAAGCACGATATGCTTGAAACCGTCGATTTTGCGGTAAAATGCGGCACAAAGGGGATAAAATTACAGCTTCTTCACGTGCTTAAGGGGACCGACCTTTGCGAGGATTATGAAAACGGTCGGTTTTCGGTCTTGTCGTTCGATGAATACGTCGATATTCTTTTCGACTGCATCCGCCGTCTGCCAAAGAATATAGTTGTTCACCGCATCACGGGCGACGCACCGAAAAAATTCCTTGTCGCACCGCTTTGGAGTGCGGATAAAAAAACGGTTATGAACGAAATTGCGCGCAGAATGGAACGCGAAAATCTGGAACAAAGTGAGGGTATATTAATATGAAAACCGAATTCAGAAACGCAACGGTCGACGATTGTGCCTTGATACTTGAATTTATTAAAGGGCTTGCGGAATACGAAAAGATGTCCGACGACGTAGTTGCCACCGAAGAATTGCTTAAAGACTGGATATTCGAAAAGCAAAAGGCAGAGGTCATCTTTGCGCTCGAAGACGGTCGTGAGGTCGGATTTGCGCTCTTTTTCCATAATTTTTCGACCTTTCTCGGCAGAGCGGGTATTTATCTCGAGGACCTTTTCGTGCTTCCCGAATACAGAAAACGCGGACACGGAAAAAGCTTGATTTTGGAGCTTGCGCGTATCGCCGTCGAGCGCGGATGCGGTCGTTTGGAATGGTCCTGCCTCGATTGGAATCAACCGAGCATCGATTTCTATCTCTCGCTCGGCGCAAAACCGATGGACGAATGGACAACCTACCGCCTTTCGGGCGATGCGCTTGATACGCTCGGAAGCAAATAATACGTTGCAAAAACTCTCCCGTCGGGAGAGTTTTGTTCAACAGCGCGGGTGTTGTGCGCCAAAATAAGATGTGTTATACTGTGTTCGAAAGCAAGGCCGAGCTTATTATTTTGATTTGGTGAGGTAATGATATGAAGAATATGGGACAAAGAATAAAAGAACTTCGCAAAAAGAACGATATGACACAAGAACGATTGGCAGAATGCCTCGGTGTGACATATAAAGCGGTTTCAAAATGGGAATGCGGTCTTACTATGCCCGATGTATCTTTGATTGTTCCGCTATCGAGAGTTTTACACGTGTCTGCTGACGAGCTATTAAGCGGCAAACCCGAAGAAATAGACAAACGCCGCGCGGAATTTGACAAGCACTGCGACAATTGGACGGCATATAACGAAGAAGAAAACTACAAAATCGCGTTGCAAGCCGTAAGCGAATATCCGAGAGATTATAAATACCTTTTGTGGTTAGCGCATACCGAGATGAATATGTCGCACCACTCCGAGTATATCGAAGATAAGTCTTTGGAGTATTCCGCAGATATGATTGAACGCGCTATTGAGCATAACAATATTGTTATCGGAGAATGCGCGGATTACAAAATACGCGAAAAGGCGATTTGGAACGCAATGGTGTGTTGCAAGACTATGAACCGCTACGACGAAGCGGTGAAATACGCCGAAATGTTTCCCGACGACAAGCCTATTACACGCAACAGAGCGATGGAGCTCTGTTTGCAAGGCGAGCAGTTAAATGAGCATCGCAAATCCGATATTCACCGTAAAACAGAAGATTTGCTTGTATCGTTATCGAGAAGCTATTGGTTTTCCACAGAAACAAACGAACACGTCGAAGCTTCTCTCGATGCTACGGAAGCAATACTAAAAGCTCTGTTTCCCGACGGGAATTATCTCGGCTTTTACAAGTACCTGTGCTGTGTTTACCAAACCCGCGCCGCGCTTGAAGTAACTGCCGGCAATCCCGAAAAAGCAATCGAATATTTACGCGTTATGTTAGAACACGCAAAAAAGATGCCTTATGAAAAGCAAAGCTTTACTTGCGGTGTCCTTAGCGGATTCTCGGTTGACTATACATCGGATCATCAACTTCCGTATATGTTGATAGGTTGCGATGATATGAGCCAAACAATCGTTGAACAACTAAAGAACAGAGTTAAAAAGCTTAAAAGCTTCGCTCCGCTTTGGGATCGAGAAGATTTTAAATTGTTATTTGAATAACAAAAAAGAGGAATCGCGCTTCGCGATGTGTGCCCCAACACTCGCAGGCGCTACACAATACGAAGCATCATTTTATGAACCAACGTCACGCTTCATTCACCGAAAGAAAAGTCGCGAAAGCGACTTTTCTTTTCGGCGGAGACGAGTCCCAATTCAAAAAAGAGAATAACAAAATTCTGCGGTGTTCGCATCGAAAATTTGAAAGGCGGTTAAGCCTTTCGTTGCCGTTTGGATAATTTTACATCGATTTTACTTGTGTGTGATTACGGATTTTACATTCTCGCCGTAAGATAAGGGTACAATAAATTAAATGATTTAAAAACCCTAACACAAAAATACGAGGTTATGTAAATGAACATTTTCGACGTGCTTACACTCATAGGCGGACTTTGTTTGTTCCTTTTCGGAATGAACCTTATGGGCGACGCTTTGGAAAGAAGCGCAGGCAGTAAGCTTGAAATTATGATCGGTAAGCTTACCACAGGCAAGCTCGCAGGCTTGCTTACAGGTCTTGGCGTTACCGCCGTTATCCAAAGCTCTTCTGCAACAACGGTTATGGTCGTTGGTTTTGTAAACTCAAAGCTTATGACCTTAAAGCAGGCAATTCACGTTATTATGGGTGCTAATATCGGCACTACCGTTACAGCGTGGATTTTGAGCCTTAGCGGTATTTCGGGCAATAATATCTTCCTCAAGCTTTTAAAGCCCTCCTCGTTCACACCTATTCTTGCTCTTGTCGGTATCGCTCTTTTGATGTTTACAAAGAGCAACAAGAAAAAGGATATTGGCATTGTTCTTCTTGGCTTTGCAACGCTTATGTTCGGTATGGAAACAATGACCGATGCGGTTTCGGGTCTTAAGGATATTCCTGCGTTCCAAGAAATGTTCATTATGTTCAAGAATCCTATACTTGGCGTTCTTGTCGGCGCGGTGCTTACCGCCATTATTCAATCCAGCTCTGCATCGGTTGGTATTCTTCAGGCACTTGCGGCAACCGGCGCGGTTTCCTACGGTGCGGCGATCCCGATTATTATGGGTCAGAACATCGGTACTTGTATTACCGCAATTATTTCCTCTGTCGGTACCACCGTTACAGCGTGGATCTTGAGCCTTAGCGGTATTTCGGGAAGCAATATGTTCCTGAAGCTGTTAAAGCCTTCCTCTTTCACCCCCATCCTTGCACTTATTGGTATTGTGCTCTTTATGTTTACAAAGAGCAATAAGA
>JAZTXY010000122.1:0-2155 GCA_045636665.1 Eubacteriales bacterium | reverse complement strand
CTTCGCCACGCGACGAGCAAGATAAGCTGCGGTGACGATATAAACGGTATTCAATCGCTCGGATTCCGCGGCGAGGCTTTGGCGGCTATCGGCTCGGTATCGCGTTTGGAAATCGTTTCGAAGCATCGCGACGAAGCTATCGGCACACGTCTGACCGCCGATGAAAACGGCATCGTTATGGAGGATATCGGCTGTCCCGACGGCACGACCGTTTCGATGCGCGACATTTTCTACAACACGCCCGCAAGGCAAAAGTTCCTTAAAAAGGACGGAACCGAGGGCGCATCCTGCGTTGCGGCGGCGGAAAGATTGGCGCTTTCGCACCCCGAAATTTCGTTTAGCGTCATCAGCGACGGCGAACGGAAATTTATGACCGCGGGCGACGGCGATCTTTACGGCGCGGTTTATTCGGTTTTCGGCAGGGAATTTGCCAAAACCCTTGCCGAGGTCGATTACAGTCTGGGCGGAGTTTCGGTAAAGGGCTTTGTTACCTTGCCCGATGCTGTCAGAGGAAGCCGCGCGATGCAAACTGTTTTCGTTAACGAAAGATACGTTAAAAGTAAAACGGTACAAGCCGCGCTTGAGGAAGCCTTTCGCTCCTATATTCCTCGCGGAAAATTCCCCGGATGCGTTCTTTTCGTAAGCCTCGATCACGACCTTACCGACGTAAACGTTCACCCCGCAAAGACCGAAATAAAATTCGCGTCCGAGCGTGACGTTTTCCGCGCGGTCTATTATGCGGTAAAAAATACTCTTTCGGCAACGCCCGAGGATAAGCCGCTTGGCGAGGTTGTTGTGAAAAAGGAGGAAGCAAAGCCGCTTCTGCCGAACATACCCGAGGAAGAAGACCCCTTCGTTCTTCCGAATTTCAAGCCCGTTGAACCTCAAAAACAAAACGATATAGATTTCTTTCCCAACGATAAAAAGGAAGAAATAAAGGAAAAACCTAAAACCACCTTTGACGCAAACATCGGCAAGGAAGACCTTTTCGATGCAGAAAAGGAATTTTTCTTCAGCGACAGCACTAAAGTAACTCCCAAAGAGGACACCGAACGCAAGGACGAGTCCGAGCAAACGGTTTTGGTCGAGGAAGCTCCTGCTTGGAGAATGATCGGACAGGCTTACGATTCATATATTTTCGTCGAAACCGAGGAAAACATTCTTGTTATCGATAAGCACGCCGCGCACGAGCGTGTGCTTTACGAAAAGCTGGCGGCGAATAAAGAACTTAACGTTCAGGAATTGCTTGTCGGCGTACCGGTTGCGATTGGGCGCGAGCAAGCATCGGTTTTGCTTGAAAATGCCGAGTTTCTTGCCGAAAAGGGCTTTAATATCGAGGATTTCGGCGAGGGCTCGATAATCGTGCGTACGGTTCCGTCGACACTGGGCAACCTTAAAGGACTTAACGGCATTCTGGAGGATTTTGCCCGTTCGCTTTCCGACGGAAACCATCTTTCCTTTGCCGAAAGGTGCGACCGCGCGCTTTACACCGTCGCTTGCAAGGCGGCGCTTAAGGCAAGGATAAAAAACCGTCCCGAGGATGATGAAAACGTGGTGCGTATGCTTGCCGAAAATCCACAGCTTCGCTATTGCCCTCACGGCAGACCGTTTATAAAAAAGATTCCCAAAAGGGAAATAGAAAAATATTTCGATAGGTGATATTATGAGCTTTACAATACATAAAACCTGCGGCACCGCGCGCACGGGTACCTTTAAAACCGTACACGGCGATATCCAAACCCCCGTTTTTATGAACGTCGGCACAAGCGCCGCGATAAAAGGCGGTATTTCGACGGGAGACCTTAAGCACATCGGCTGTCAGGTCGAACTTTCGAATACCTATCACCTCCACGTCCGTCCGGGTGAAGACGTCGTTTATAAAATGGGCGGTATACACAAGTTTTTCAATTGGGATAAGCCCGTTCTTACCGATAGCGGCGGATTTCAGGTTTTCTCTCTTGCGAAGCTCCGTAATATAACCGAAGACGGCGTTACTTTTCAGTCGCATATGGACGGTGCGAAGATATTTATGAGCCCTGAGGTGAGTATGCAGATACAGTCGAAGCTTGCTTCGACTATCGCGATGGCTTTTGACGAATGTCCTTCCTCTGTTGCCGACCATAAATATATAAGCAACTCGGTCGACAGAACTACA
>JAZTXY010000121.1:0-8221 GCA_045636665.1 Eubacteriales bacterium | reverse complement strand
TATCGCAACGGGTGCAAATCCGCGTGAGCTTGGCTTGAAAAACGAGCCGTTGCTTGTCGGCAGAGGTCTGCATTACTGCGCGCACTGCGACGGCAGATTTTATAAGGACAAAACGGTAACGGTTGTCGGCGGCGGAAATTCAGCCGTAAGCGATGCGCTTTACCTTTCGCGTATTGTGAAAAAGGTTTATCTCGTTCACAGACGCGACAGCTTAAGGGCAACCAAAATCTATCACGAGCCGCTTATGAAAGCTTCAAACGTCGAGTTCGTTTGGAACAGCCGTGTTGTAGAAATACTTGAAGGCAACGGCAGAGCAAACGGTATAACCGTTGAAAACGTTCACGACGAAGGCAGAAAGCAAATCGAATGCGACGGATTGTTTGTAAGCATCGGCAGACAGCCGATAACGGCATTCCTGCGCGATTCTGTTAAGCTTGACGAAAACGGTTATATCATTGCAAACGAATCGACAAAAACAAACGTCGAGGGTGTTTATGCAATCGGCGACGTTCGTACGAAGGTGCTTAGACAGGTCGTAACCGCCGTTTCCGACGGCGCGGTTGCGGCACATTACGCCGAGGAATATTTATCAAGCATATAAAACAAAAACCGAAGGTTTTAATGCCTTCGGTTTTTTGTCGGTTGAATTTTTATTTGTTCTTTGCTTTGCCGATAGACGCCTTGTCGTAACCAAATGCGCCGCCGACGCAGAACAGCAAGCCGATACCGAGATCCTTGAGGTATGCGGTAGCAATTTCGGGTTCAGCGAGGAAAGTGGATGCGTCGGAAATAGATTCAAAGAAATCGATATCTCCGTTTGCATACCATTCTTGATATGCAAGGTATACATCATAGCCAATACAGAGATACCACGCGAGCACGATAACGAGAAATGCTATAACGGTCGAAATTATAACGCCCTTTACGCTTTCACGCTTGCCGAATATGGCATAGCCCTTAATTGCGCAGATAACGCCGACGATGCCGCTGATTGCCGCCAAAAATCCGACCTGATAAAGCACAAACCAGACAATACCACCCGCGAGTGAGAAAAGAAACGCGCCGAGTATACCTGCAAGAACGTTTTCCTTTTTTTGTTCAACAGGTTGTATAGGTGGGATTGTGTTTTCGGGATTGCTGCCGGTAAAATTGGGTTCAAATTGTTCGTTCATAATAAGCTCCTTGAGATTTTTCAATAAACGGTAAGGTTATTATAGCGAAAACGTCGAATGTTGTCAACGCCTTTTCTTATTTCACGTAAACGATGCCTTCGGATTTCGTTTTATATTCTTCGGGAATTTCGGGTGTTTCAAATACTGCCTTTTTCGCCGCTTGCTTTAAAACCGAGGCAATGTTCGCGTCGAGAGTGCCGTTAAAAGTGACGTTAGTCGGGTCGGTTTCGGTTATCTTTGCAAATAACGTCAATGCGGCAAGATAACTTCCGCTATAAGAGGGGTGGGTAAGATCATCGGCATAAATATTGGTAAGATCCGAGTTGTTCGTATAAACGTCATGGAATGCAAAGCCAACGTGGGCAACGTCTATTTCAAGTTCGTTTGCGATGGCTTCGTATGCCGCGCCGATCTTCCACGTCATGCTTTCGTGGGTCCAACCAAGGCTCGGAAGCGTTGCACTTCCTGTTTTTCTGCCCCAAGTTGAATAAAGTATCGGCGTTGCGCCGTTTTCCCTTATCTTTTCGACAAGCTTGCGAACGCCGTCGTAAAACTTGCCCGGTAATTGTGCGGGGCAGGTGCTTTGCTCTTGAAGCACGACATAATCGTATTTGTTATTTTTAAGTGCTGCATCGACTAATTTGCCAAGCTCATCTTCGGGGTTTGCGGTATCGATAAGATACCAGCCGCCCCTTGTAAGGCTGCTAACCTTGAATTTAACGTCTGCGCTTCTTGCAATCGGGTCAAAAAGCTTTTCGGGCATATCGCTATAATAGGTATAACTGTTGCCGATAAAAAGTATATTGTAGGTTTTCTTTTCCGGTGCAGGCATGCTTTCCTCCTCGCTTGTTGCCGATTCTGTCGTAGTTTCGTCGCTTACTTCGGCGATACTGCTTTCATCGGTCGATTCCTGTGCACACGCGACGAGCGTAAGCAACATAAGGAACGTTATCAAAAGAATTATTGATTTTTTCATTAAAAATCGCCCTCCAATCGTTTTTAGAATACATCTTTTTTATCTGCCCGTCAAGTATTCTTTAAAAAATTTCACCGCCGTTGAAAGGCAAAATAAAAAATGTTATAATAATTGCGAACCTTTTTGAAATTTTACGTGTCTTTATGAATGACTGCAGTTTGAAGAAAAAAGGAAAGGAGGAAAGATATGACGACACCGAATATTGACGTTATTATCGATGCGATAAACCAAACGCTTTGCGGAAATACCGAAGCGTACAGCGTTATCGTTCGTGCCTATATGCAAAAGCTTTACCGTTTTGCGCTTTCGTTTTGTCAAAACGGTGCCGATGCCGAGGACCTTGTTCAGGAAACGCTTATTACGGGTTATCTTCAGCTTTCCTCCCTGCGCGAGCCCGAAAGGATTGAATATTGGCTCGTGCGTATACTTAAAAACAAGGCATTCAATCATATCGCGCGTGCGAAGAAAACGATTCCGCTTGATGAAATCGAATCGCTTGCCGACGTTTACGACCCAGAATCAAGCTATATTTCGGAAGAGAGCATGAGGGAGTGGAAGGACAAAATAAATTCCCTCTCGTTCGCACTTCGGGAAACGGCTTTGCTTTATTTTTGGTACCGATTGCCCATGGACGAAATCGCAAAGCGGTTGGATATTTCGGTCGGTACGGTAAAGCGGCGGATACACGATGCACGCGTAAAGCTTAGAAAGGAGCATTATATGTCAGACAATTTACATACACTTTCCGAAAATTTCATTTCCGAGCTTACGGCGAAAATAAAAAAGTTAGAGGATTACAACAAAACATATACCCAAGAATCGGATTTTGACGAAGCGTATAAGGCGATAAAGGAGCTTATTTCGCAAATACCCGAAGGTAACGATGCAAAGGACTATTCGGTAAAGGCGGCAAATATCGCCGTAAATGCAAATTCGGGCAAGTATTCCGAGGAAGCGCTTGAAACCTATAAAAAATACGGCGAAACGAAAAAGGCATCTTGGCTTTATCTTGACCTTTGTTGGAATCTCGGAAGCAGTAAAGAAAAATACGAATACACCGAAAATACGGTCATCCCCGCACTTAACGAATTTCCCGAAAACGAAGCGAAGTATCTTGAAATCGCATCGCATAAATTCTGGATGGCGTATTACAGCGACACTTCCACAAAAGAGGGGATCGATAAGGCGCGTGTATGGCTTAACAGAGCGATGGAGGATTACAAGCAAACCACCGCGCCCGACGCATATTACGCAAATACTATTGCGGGGCTTAAGGCATTGGATTTGCTTGAGTCGAGCGGAGATTATGCTTGGGCATTGGTAACCGGCGAGGGCTGGAAGGTGGAAGACGGCAACGTTTGTATTCATAACGAGCCGGGTTGTAATTACCGCGGCGGCAACGCACTTTACAAGTTCCAAAGATACATTTTTATGGATGCCGGAGATAACGGCGACAGATATTTCTTCCCGCGCACTATTCCGCTTGAGGCGGGCAGGGAGGAGGAAATGCTTGATAAAAACGGCAAGCTTGTGGGTATTCGCCGAGTAATAGCTACCGATGAAACGGTCGTTACACCTGCGGGTGTTTTTGAAAACTGTCTTCACATTGAAAAGGCAAACAACGTCGGCGAAGGCGATCATATGTGGTATAAGCAGGGCGTCGGCTTGGTAAAGATCGCGAACAAGGAAGACCCGATTGCCGATAAGGTGCTTTGCGATTACGATATTAAGGGCGGAAGCGGCTGGCTTCCTATCGCAGTCGGCAACCGTTGGAATTACGAAAACCCCGTTAAGCCCGATATTATGCGCGAGGTCAACGAATACGTTGTCGAGCGTATGGGAGTTAATCCCAACACCGAGGAAACGGTTTGTATTTCCGCGCTTAACTATTTTGCGCTTAATAAGGATTGGGAAAAGAATACCGAGGACCCGACGATATTGTTTATTCTTGTTGAGGATCTTTGCGCTAAAAAGCAGTTTGCCGAAGCGTTGAGAATACTTAAAAATATCGTGCTTCTTAACCGCGATCGCGAATCTGTCGATATGGCGCTTTCAATCATCGACGTTATGGAAGAAAAGCTTCCCTATGACAATAAGTCTTGGCGTTTTTGTCCGTCGTCGGCAAACATAAGTAAGATTACCAAAAAAGACAGCTCGATCTCCTATCACGAGGCTACGGAATTGAGCTTTGATATCGGCGTTTGGGGTTCAAGGGGCGAGGAAAACCGAATCTTCGGTGTTAAGCCGTTTAGATATCTGCAACAGCTTTGCCAAACTCTTTGGGACGATAAATGGGTCGACGGTTATACCGAAAAGAAGGCACATCCTTGGAAGGATGGAGAAATCGAAATTAAGGTTACCGACGGCGGCAGGGTCGAAACACCCTCGGGCGTTTTTGAAAACACGGTACGCGTAACCGTTGATGCAGTAGTAAATGAGGGCAACGTTAACGATTACAACTACTATTTTTATAATAACGCCGAGTGCGGTACAAAGGAATTCTGGTTCGCCAAGGGTGTCGGAGTGGTGCGCTTTAAGTGCGTTTGGGGCAAGCATTTGGAATCGGATTGCTATTTAACCTCTTACCGCACCGTTGCAAAAGAAAACGAGATGATGCCGATACATATCGGTAACACTTGGCGGTATGATGAAAAGAACCTTACCGACGAAAGCTATATCGCAAGACGCGACTATAAGGTGATAAGCGGCAACGACGGCAGGTATCTCCTTGCCGACAGCCAAATGTTTACTTGGCGCGGAAGCGTTGACGAATACGAGGCTTGGAAAAAGACCTTGTAAAAGTTATAAAAAACGTCTAAAAGAAGCGACGAAGTGTTGCTTCTTTTTACTTTGTATGGTATAATATCAAAAAACCTTTGGAGGAAAATATGTCGGATATAATAAATCTTATTGAAATAGCGAAAGGCGTTGATAATTACGGAGAGAAAACGCAGTTTATTTCGGCTTTGATAAATATGCTTCAGGGCAAACGCAGAATCAGCTCGGAGGAGATAGCGGCTATAAGCAATTTTGCATTTGCCGAAGTAAGGGCTTTGATACCCGCTTTGGACAATGCAGAAAATTACCGTGCAAAGAGTGATATTATGGCGTATGAGGACGTTTTGTTGGGAATGGTAATGGGTATTTATTCCAATCCGAACGATATTCCCCAAACCGAGTTGATAATGATAAAGACTCTTGTTGACAACGTGAACAAGGAAAGCTATCTGCAAAACAATATAGAAGCGTTTTTCGCGTTAGAGCAGATGGCCGAGGAGGACGCCGAAAAGCTTATTGCCGAAGTATCGTCAATTACCGATGAGTTTCACAGAGGCGTTTTTTATCAAGGCTTGCTTAATTTCCAAAAGCAGATAGATAAAATGACAAAGGGTGCGAAGAAAGTGTTTGGTGACTACGTCGCATCTGAGATGAACCGTTATTACAAAATGGAGGATATCGACGAGGATATTTCTGTCGCTATCGAGATCGCTTGCGACGTCTGCAGATATTTTATAAACGATGCGCTGATCGATGCACTTTACCAAGCGCTCAAGCTCAAACGCAACAATATTAACTATTTTGCGGCAAGAACCTTGCTGTCTTTCGGTGCTGACGTGCCGGAGGAAACGATTTTGCTTCTTGCGAACGATTTGGTTTATGCGGACAATACCTATTCGATGCTGAAAATGCTCGGTAAGGAATCGCTTTTTCCGCAGGAATTGGCGAATGTCGAGTATCTTGCGAAAAGTAATATGGTGAATTGGCTTGTTTATCCTACCGAGCTTGGCAAGGCACCCGACGAGATAGAATATCTTGGCAAAGTTGAAGTGAAAAAGGAGATATATCATATCTTCCGTTTCCGTTCCGACAGCGACAACCTTGGCGAAGAAAATAAAAACGTGTGGCTTGTTGGCTGGGCTAACGACGAGGGCGGAACATTCAGTAATTTTGACCTGTACGAGAAGTTTGAAAAGGGCACGGTCGAAAAGACCTTGAAAAATATAAAGAAAAAATTATTATAAAAGCAAACCAACCCACGGATAAACAACCGTGGGTTGATTTTTCTTGGTATTCTTCAACAAAAACACTATTGTAAGTTGAATTTAATGTGATATAATAAGATCAGCAGCTGCAAATAATTTTGTTGGGAGAATTGATATGAGTACTACACTTGATATAAAAACATTCGGCGAAAAATTAAAGCATCATCGCAAAAATCTTTCGCTTACCCAAGAGGCGGTTGCTGAACGAATAGGGGTTTCCGCACAAGCGGTTTCTAAATGGGAAATGGGCGAATGTCTGCCCGATTGCTTTAATTTAAAGGCGTTAGCAGAGGTTTACGATGTATCTCTTGATATACTTTTGAAAACCGAGGAGAACGACGATATAAAAGCCGTTTCGAAGAAGATCGAACAGCTTGGCGACGAATTTATATGGGCGAAAGCCAATCGCGATGCCGAAAACGCTCACCGCGACCTC
The DNA here is from genome assembly GCA_045636665.1 of Eubacteriales bacterium. GTDB lineage: Bacteria > Bacillota > Clostridia > Oscillospirales > CAG-382 > Coliplasma. The sequence continues at coordinate 1,594 of JAZTXY010000121.1, read as the reverse complement.
GGAAACGATCTTTGGGAAATGTGGAAGGGGCTTTACTTTATCGAGGTCGGTAACAAGGAAATACAAAAGCGGGACTACGATTTGGGGAGTCTTCGTATTTGCAGTGAATACGGAATGAAGATTTGGGATGATGACGGTGTTGCCTGTATTGTGAAGAACACCTTAAAGGATCATCTTGATAACGTAAACGAGCATACTTTGCAGCTTATGCGTGAGCTTTGCACGCCCGAGGGCTTTGCAATAATCAAAGCACTTGACTGTCACGGCAGACTTTCGAAAAACGAGCTTGCCGAAAAATGCGGCGTTGAGATTTCGCGCTTGAACGAGCTTTTGTTGCTGTTTACCGAAGGTCAGATTGTGGAATACATTTCGGGTAACAATATGTTATACTATACGCCCAACCGCGCACCCGGATATAAGATCTGCGCTCATTACGGTATTGTCGCTTATATGGTTATCGCTATGGCATCGATACTTGGAAAGCGTACTAACTTTTCGACCAGTGAATATACAAACTATTATGATTAAGACACAAAAGCAGGCTTATGCCTGCTTTTCTGTTTTCCTTAAAAGAGATGCCGTATATGCGAAAATATATTCGATTCCGTTATATTTTTCAAAATTAAAATCAACGGGATAGATTGGCAAAACAACACGTTCGTGAGCCGCGATTTCGGGATTGTATTTTTTTAAAAACGTCGGAAGTATTTTTGTAACCGTGTAGATAAGTTTAACGTCCGCGTTTGGCGGAAGTGTATTTTGCAGAATGTCAAGCATTTCCTTGATACCCGAAATCATTTCGTTGATTCTTTTAATACCGCGTAAATAAAGGGTATCGGCGCCGTTTTTTAAAAGAAAATCCAATGCTTCGTCGGGATAAACAAAGGTCTTTAATCCCACACCGAGCGTATATATTATCGAATCCATCATAGCTTTTGCGCGTTCTTCGGAAACGGAATCGCTTATATCGCCGTAAGTGCGGCGGAGATTATGCGCGAGAAGCTTTAGGCATTCGTCTTGAATAGCTTCTATATCGTTATCGGTTATAAGCTTTAGCTCAAGTGCTTTTTCTAACACGCTCTCTAAATATGCGCTTTCATCAAGCTCTTGTCGTTTGATAAGGGTAAATTTTTCAATATTCATCTCTTTAAATTCCTCGCAAGCTCTTCCATTTCGCGCGTGGAAAGCAGTTCGATCGAGCCTTTACAGCTTCCGTTGAAATATCGTTTCATACAGTCTATCAGCTCGGCATCGCTTAAATATTCTTCGGTTTCGTTTTTGTAATAATAAAATATTTCGGTCAACGCGCACAGCGTTTCGCAATAGCTTTGCTGTGTGATATAAGGCGAATCGCAAAAGGCTTCGATAAGCTTGCCGAAAATACCCTCGCCGAATTCGAGTCTGCCGTGGTATCTAAGCTCGTCGGCGCGCACGTTTGCGAGCATTAACGCTTGCTTTTGCGTAAGCACAAGTCCGTAATTTTTACTTGTTTCGTTATATTTTAGTATATTACTTGCGTTGCGAAGCAAAAGCCCGTTTGATTTGAATAATTCAAGCCTGCTCATATCATCACCTCGAAAACAATTATATATAG
>JAZTXY010000120.1:0-11837 GCA_045636665.1 Eubacteriales bacterium | reverse complement strand
AGGAGGATTTTTTGAATGGCTAGCTTATCTCTGAAACACATCTACAAGAAGTATCCCGGCGGCGTTACTGCCGTTTCCGACTTCTGCCTGGAAATCAAGGACAAGGAATTCCTGATTCTGGTAGGTCCCTCCGGTTGTGGTAAGTCTACCACCCTGCGTATGATCGCCGGTCTGGAAGAAATCTCTGAAGGCGAACTGTTCATCGGCGATAAGCTGGTTAACGACGTAGCTCCTAAGGACAGAGATATCGCGATGGTTTTCCAGTACTACGCTCTTTATCCTCACATGTCTGTTTTCGACAACATGGCATTCGGTCTTAAACTCCGTAAGGTAAGAAAAGAAGAAATCAAGCGCCGCGTTGAAGAAGCAGCAAGAATTCTTGACATCACCCACCTTCTCGACAGAAAGCCCAAGGCGCTCTCCGGTGGTCAGAAGCAGCGTGTTGCACTCGGTCGTGCAATCGTTCGTGAACCTAAGGTATTCCTTCTCGACGAACCTCTTTCCAACTTGGACGCTAAGCTCCGTGCTACCATGAGAACCGAGCTTACCAAGCTCCACAACAAGCTCCAAACAACCTTTATCTACGTTACCCACGACCAGGTCGAAGCTATGACCATGGCAACCCGTATCGTAGTTATGAAGGATGGTATCATCCAACAGGTAGATACTCCTCAAAACCTTTACGACTTCCCTTGCAATATCTTCGTTGCAGGCTTTATCGGAACTCCTCAAATGAACTTCGTAAATGCAACCATCACCAAGCCCAAGGGACAGGATGATTGCTTCCTCGAATTCGAAAACGTTAAGTTCAAGCTTCAACCCGAAAAGTTTGAAGATACCAATCTTGCTGACTACATCGGCAAAGAAGTTATCGCAGGTCTCCGTCCCGAACTTCTCCATGACGAACCCGTTTACATGGAAAAATTCAAGGATACCATTATCGAAGCAAACGTTGAATTCACCGAACTTATGGGTGCAGAAATTTATCTCTACCTCAACGTTGGTCAAGAAACCAGCCTTGTTTCCCGCGTTTCTTCTCAATCCACTGCTAAAGCAGGCGATGTTATTAAGATTGCTGTTGATACCTCCCGTATCCACATTTTCGACAAAGAAACCGAAAAGATCATCTGCCACTAATAAAACACAAAAAGAACCGTCCGCATTTCGCGGACGGTTTTCTGTTTTATATTGCCTAATTTATAAGCGAATGATTATTAAATTTTAATTTTAATCAAACGAATCGATGCGCGTTCATTTCCCCAAACAACTGTATATATGTTGTTACGGTGCGTTTTGATTCTTCCAACAACCTCACCGTCAACAAATATCTTGCTTAAAATTTCTCCGCTCGTAGCGTCAATCCGATAAATTGTTTTTTCAAAATCCCCCAAAATAACAGATTCATCATAAAAATCGAAATATGCACAACCGTTTTTTAAAAAGAAAGACCATTTTTCGCATCCCGTTTCAGGATCAAGATTCACAAAATAACCATCTCTCCCCGCAGTGCCATAAAACAGATTTTGATGTTTAAACAAAAGATCCGTGTACAGCCAAGGCGTAGTCTTAACACTGTACACCTCATCGCCACTATTTATATCAATGCAAATTAGCTCGGTGTCATTTTTCACCCAATATGCAAAATCGTCCTTTTGATATATTTTGCATCTTAGAAGCGGACCCTCGAATGAACGCTTGTTTTTCCAAACGACTTTACGTGCTTTCATATCGTATCTTAATATTCCGGCATTTGACCAATTGGTGAAACCTATCAACACCTCTCTGTCATCAATTTTAATAGGTGCGAAAGCTTTATCGATACGCGGTATTTTTATTTGATCCTTTATTGTTCCGCTAAAAATATCAACAATTAAAAGCTTATCATTGCCGTAACATGCAATATCTTGGCCAAACAACGAAAGTTCTCCCGTGTTATAACGCTTTGTATTGTCTATTCCAAGCTGCCATTCAACATTTTGCGTGTCCAAATTAAAACAAATCAAATTAGAATAATCTGCAAACACAAAATAATTGTCTTTTATTACATAAGAGTTAATTTTACCGTCTATATGAATATGCGGAAATCCGATAACGCTTTCATTTTCGTAAAACCAAAGCTTGCCCGTATAAATAATCAGCTTATCTCGATACTTCTCGAAAAAATATTCAGACGGTATCACTGAACATCTCGAAATTATCGGTTGGATTTTTTCATTTCCCGAATTCGTGTCAACAATATGAAGAACAGGATTTCGACGGTCAGTAATATAATAAAGAACATCATCGTCACAATAAATAGGAGATTCATACTGATAATCTTCCGAATCTGCGTTTGTAGGGAGATCAATTTCCCATTCAATATTCATATCCTTTTCTCCAATTGGTATTTAGAGTGAATCAAACAATTTATTCACTGTAAAATTCATCGATAAGATGTTTTATCATTTTTGCAGTCCCTTTTACACCCAAAAGGCTGCTATCGATATTCATATGGTAATTTTTGGGATCGCCCCAGCCCTTACCGGTGTAGAAATTATAGTACGACGCTCGCTTTTTATCGTCCTTTGCAATTCTTTTTCTTGCGGCAACTTCATCCATACCGTATTGCTCGACCAAATTCTTAACACGTTCTTCCATCGGCGCATGGATAAATATTTTCAAAATGCCATCATAATCACTTAAAATATCATCTGCACATCTGCCGATAATAATGCAATCGCCTTCAGCGGCGATTTTTTTGATTTCTTGAGATTGAATATTAAAAACACGGTCGGTAAGAACCTGATTGTTCATACCAAAATGCGCAATATTTCCGCTATAGCTTGATATCGCCAAGGAATACAAAAAGCTCGAAGTCGCCTGCTCATCGGCTTTTTCAAAAGTGTCAATGGGAATGCCGTGTTTTTCCGCAATCTTAACAAGCGCATCACGATCATAACAAGGAATTCCGGTAAGCTCGGACAACTGCGTTCCGATTTCAGAACCCATAGACGCAAACTGTCTGCCGATTGTAATTATTTTTCTCATAACGCCCTCCAAACACAACATTATCATAGTAACTAAGTGATGATTAATGTTATCATAAATATCATTTATTTTCAAGTATTTTTTTAAAATCAATTGAAAATGACAATCATATATGATATAATGTATCTGTATAATTTTGCGATTGGAAATGTAAATTTATGAAATACAAATACCTTTTGTTTGATCTTGACGGTACTTTGATAGATACCACCGAAGGTGTTTTAAAATCCGCCCAAAACGCATTAAAAAGATTTGGAATTTTTGTTGAAACAAAAAATCTGATGAACTTTTTTGGCCCGCCCCTAAAGCACTCTTTTTCTGTGCTTTACGGATTGTCCGATAAAGATGCCGATAAAGCTATTGAAATATATAACGAACGCTATGACAAATTCGGATATATCGAATCTTGCATTTTCCCCGAAATAAAACAGCTTCTGACAAAATTAAAGGAGACAGGTTATATTCTCGGCGTTGCTACTTCAAAACCGCAAGATCAAGCCGTTAAAATGTTGGAGCACCATTCGATTTTAAATTATTTCGACTTCATCTCGGGCGCAAATGCCGACGGAAGCATCAGCAAGAAGGACGAGGTTATTAAAGAAGCGTTAAGGCTCTTCGGTATCACCGATAATCTTAACAAGGTTCTTATGATCGGTGATATGAAATACGATATTATCGGCGCAAAAAGAACCGGCATAGATTCTTTCGGAATCTACACCGGAACTGCATCTAAATATGAACTTGAAAACGAAGGCGCTAACTACGTAGCATATAACTTTGGGGAGTTGAGCGAAAAATTACTCGGTGATTTTTTGAACAATTAATCATTATTTTCGCGCAAATCCTTTTTACTGATAAATTTATCGTTTTCGGTATCGGTTATCCGCGAAATAAATTCGGCATATTTGCGTTTAATTGAACGGGTGTTATACAATAAAAATCCGCCAATGATAATCGACGCACCGAGCAAAATATTTACCGTTACGGGCGAATCACCCCGTTCGATAACAATGCATCTAATATAAGCAAACAGTGCAATTATTAATGCAATCGCAATATAATCGAACAACGACTTTGCAAAGATGCCTTTTACCGCACTTCCCTGCTCGCTCTTAACTATTTTTCCATAAAACACACAAGAAAAAGGGTCGCGTTTTGATCCTGCGCGGCGCACAAGTCGCACCTGATTGCCTTTGCGTTTGGATACGTAAATCAAATCCATCATTTCATCTGCGCCTGCAAAACGCGCAGGAGACGTGAATTCATCCCAGCGCTCTATCAATTCGTCTTCCAAAAAACGGCTGTTAAAACTATGCACAATCAACACCTCAAGTTTATTATGCCGTAATTATAACACACGCCGTTATGCAAGTCAATCGCATATTTTTCGGAAAGGAGAGAACGTATGCAACGGCTAATCAAAAGCACCCGTTACTTTCTGCGCAAGGTTTCAGCAAGCAGAATCAGTGCTTATTCGGCGCAAACCGCATACTTTATGTTTCTCTCTCTGATTCCTCTTATAATGTTGCTTTTATCGTTGCTGCAGCTGTTCGGCGATACGGGCGAGGCAATTACCAAAACAATAAGCGAGGTAATGCCAGGCGTTTTGGGAGAATTTATAAACGATTTCATTGAAGAAATACTTTCCGAGGGAAGATTAACCCACACCATCATCTCGGCAGCTTTGTTGCTATGGTCAGCCTCGCGCGGTGTTCACGCAATTATGGGCGGTTTAAACTCTGTTTACGAAATCAAAGAAACAAGAAAATACCTTTGGGTACGTTTTCTTTCCATCATTTACACGCTCGCTTTTATCGTCATCGTGTGCGGAGTTTTGCTTATTATGGTTTTCGGCGACTCGCTTATTAATCTTGCGAACTCCTTCTTCCCAAACCTAAAAGGATTAGTTTATATCATCTCCTCCCTGCGTTTCATTTTAGGATTTATAATACTTGTTTTGTTTTTCTCGATCATATACAAAAGTATGCCCTGCAAAAAAATGAAAATTTTAGACCAAATTCCGGGCGCAGTTATTTCAGGCGCAGGATGGGTTTCGTTTTCGATTCTATTTTCATTTTATGTTGACAATTTTAGCAACTATGCCAACGTATACGGTTCATTAACCGCCATTATAGTTTTAATGCTGTGGTTGTATATTTGTATGTATATTATGTTTATAGGCGCCGAAATCAACTGTATCCTTTCATCGAAGGTTAACAATCAAACAAAACAATCAAATTAACAGATATATACTTTAACAAAATCACGAGGAATTAATTATGATTTTTGCAGATTTATTCTTTATGTTTGCGTTTTTGCCTTTATGCTTTTTGTTTTACTTTTTATTCAAAAGCTTAAAGGTCAAAAACTGGGTACTTATCGTATTCTCTTTAATCTTTTATGCTTGCGGCGAGCCGATTAAAATCCTGCTGTTCATCGCAAGTGCGGCGATCAACTATTTCCTTGCATTGTGGATGGACAAATCCCGCGGCACGAAAAACTGTAAGCTGGCGATGGTTATTTCGCTGATTTACAATATAGGCATGCTTGGTTTGTTTAAATATACCGACTTTATTATCGGCAATATTAATGGCATTTTCGGTGCCTCGATACCGCTTCTCAAGCTCGCTTTGCCGCTTGGTATAAGCTTCTATACCTTCCAAATTATGTCCTATATGATCGACGTATATTGGGAAAAGGTTCCTGTTCAAAAGCATTTTCATAAATTACTGTTATACATCTCTCTTTTCCCGCAATTGGTTGCAGGCCCGATAGTCCGTTATCAAACAATTGCAGATGAAATCGATAACCGCACAACCACTTTTAAGGACGCAATGGAAGGCGGTTTGCGTATCGTTATCGGTCTTTCCAAAAAGGTTCTTTTGGCAAACAATCTTAATTTGATTGTCGAAAAATGTTTTGGCACAAACGTATCCGAGGCATCTGTTGCCGCTACTTGGTTCGGCGTCATTGCTTATTCGATGCAGGTTTATTTTGACTTCTCGGGTTATTCGGATATGGCAATCGGTATCGGTAGAGTGTTCGGATTCCACTTTGACGAAAACTTCAAGCATCCCTTTATGTGCCGTTCAATTTCTGAATTTTGGCAAAGATGGCACATTTCGCTTGGCAGCTTCTTCCGCGACTATTTGTTATATCTGCCCATTTTTGGCAAAAGACGTGCTGTTTTGTCGTTGTTCCTCGTTTGGTTTACAACCGGACTTTGGCACGGTGCAAGCTGGAACTATGTAATTTGGGGTCTCTATTTCGGTGTATTCATTTACATTGAAACGTTACTCGGCAAAAAGCGACTTAAAAACGCGCCGACTGTATTAATGCATATTTACAACAAGCTTGTAATACTTATCGGTTTCGGTATTTTTAAGTTTGAAAATTCAAGCGACCTTATCAACTTCTTCAAAAATCTCGTAGGCGCTAACGGCAACGTTCTGTATAACGATGACTTTTTCACGGTAGTTACTACCAACGTCTTTATATTCTCAATCGCACTTATCGCTTGTTTCCCCATTATTCCTTATCTCAAAAAGCGCTTCGAAAATTCAAGCCCGATGGTATACTCGATCGGCATTATAACTGCAACTGTTTTGGCAATATTACTTTTGTTTATCAACACAAGCGTTCTTGTAAAAACATTCAGCAGCAATAATCCTTTCCTCTATTGGAACTTTTAGGTGATAACTTATGAAAAATTTCACAATTAAATTATGCGCTATACTTTTAGCCTTAACGCTTTTATTTATGTTCGTTTTCTGTGTATTTCTTCCGAGAGAAACCGAATCGAACTATACAACCTTAAAGGAATGGCCTGAATTTTCTTTTGATTCACTGTTTTCGGGTAAGTATTTCAAGGGCATAAGCGACTACTTTTCCGATACTATTTTCGGACGCGATACCTTTGTAGACTTTGAAACCAAAATCAACGGTCTTTACGGTTTGGAAGAAGAAGAAAAAATCATAACCATCCGACCCGAAGAATCCGAACCCGACCAAGAGCAATCCGTAACCGATGACACTTCCGCCGAAACGGAAAGCTCGCAGGTTGAAAACAGCACCTCTTCGGATTATTCCTCCGAAGCTCCGGAAAGCAGCTTCATCCCCGATGAATCCGAACCAGAAATCAACTCCCAACCCGAAGAAACCGTGCCCGAACAGGGCGGCGGACTTGCCGAAATTTCAGGTTCAATCCTCATAATCGGTAACCGCGCAATGGAAATATACTACGGCAGCGAAGAAAGATCGATTCGTTACGCCGAAATTCTCAACAACTTTGCCGAAGGTCTTGATTCCTCGGTTAACGTTTACTCGATGGTAATTCCCAAATCAAGCGCTTATTACCTCGGACAAACCTCGCAAGAAAAATATCAAAAGCTTGCTATACGCAATAAGAACGATATCGACACTATCGCCAAAACGCTTTCCGACAAGGTAATCGACGTAAACATTTACGATATATTGGGTCGCCACGCAAATGAAGAAATATATGCACGTACCGACCACCACTGGACCGCTTTGGGTGCTTATTATGCATCGAGTGTGTTTGCCGATAAAGCAGGTGTTGCATTTGATGATATTTCCGAATTCGAAGCAGTAAGAAGACCCGGATATTTGGGCACCTATTACTACGTTTACTCCTCAAAGGACAACAACTCGGTGCTCCAAAACAATCCCGAGGATTTCCTTTCTTTTATTCCCGACACTAAATACAGCACCGAATACTATTCTTCAAGCGGATTTTCTAACGGACCGATTGATGAAAGCAAACTTAGCGAGCATGACGGCTTCTTCTTTGAGATTTCCGATAAAAAAATCGGCAGCTGGTATTCCACCTTCATCTTGGGTGACACTTATTGCGTAAAAGCAAAATCCGAAGAATGCAAAAACGGCAGAAAGCTTCTTATCGTAAAAGACAGCTACGGAAACGCTCTTGCTCCCTTTATGATGGAGGGCTTTGAAGAAATCTATATCGTTGACGGAAGAAAATACAGCAAAAACTTAAAAGAAACCATCAACGAATTCGGAATTACCGACGTTTTGTTTGCTGAATGCACTTTTTCCGCAGTTGGCAAAGATTATTTAACCGCACTTGAGGAGCTTTGTAAATAATAATGAAAAGATTAACCCTTTTGCTTCTTCCCGTTTTACTTTGTATAATTCTTATCGCTTGCGATACCTCGGGCGAAAACACTTCTGAAGTTTCGAACATTTCCGAAACCGAAAGCTCAATCGGTAGCGAATCAAACGTTTCGAAAACCGAATCGTCCGAAGAGAGCACAAGCACAGAAAACAACAGCTCTGCAACCGAAGAAAGCTCAAACACCACCGATAATAGTGATTCTGCAACCGCTACCATTCAAAAGGAATTTGAAATCTCGGTTACCCTTCACGGAACAACTGCGCTTGGAAACGCAGGTTTTTCGGTTAACTCAGGTTATGCAAAGAATCAAAAAATCACAATTGAAGGCACAAAAGATGTCATAGACGCTTTCGATTCGTCTCAAATCACCGCAGACGTTGACGTATCCGGCGCATCTTCTATCGGAACATTCGAATTTTTGATTGTCTATAAGGTGCCCGAAAACGTTAAAGTTATCAGCACCTCTGCCGAATATCTTTCTTTGGAAATAATCAAAAAATCCGATATTCCGGTTACTCCTCCCAGCGACTCGGCATATATCACCAACGGCATTATAATCGTTGGTAACAGAGGTATGGAACAGTTTGGCGGCAGTGCCTCGGGCGGCGAAAAGACTGCACAAAAGCTTAATGAATTTAAGCAAGCGGTCGGCGCTAACGTTAACGTTTATATAATGCCTTGCCCCACCTCCGCTGCATTTTATGCGCCCGAAAAATATCCTAATTCCATAAAGAATACAGTCAATTGCTTTAACGGTATTAAGGACAACCTTGTTGACGTCAAATATGTTGATGCGTTAACCGCTTTAAGCTCTCACACTGACGAATACATCTATCTCCGCACTGACTTCCACTGGAGCGGATTGGGCGGATATTACGCCGCAAAAGAGCTTGCGCGTGTGGCAGGTACACCTTTTGATGATATTTCCACATTTACCGAGCAAAGCGTTGACGGTGTTAAAGGAAGCTTGGTTCGTTATGCAAGCGTTTTGGGCAATTACCCCGACACCTTGTATTGGTACGTACCCAGCCGTCAGCATACCGTTACATATTACAGCGTAAGCAACTTTAAAAATCCCATCAGCGGAAGAACCTTGTTCTCGAGCAGTAAGGGATATACCAAGTTCATTTATGGCGACGCTTATACCACACACATCCAATCCGATATAAACAACGGAAGAAAGCTTCTTATATTCAAGGATAGCTACGGAAACACTCTTGCGCCCTATGTACTTTCCTCTTTCGAAGAAGTTTATATGGCGGACTACCGCGAATTCAAGCTCAACGCAAAAGAGTTTATTCAAGAGCACGGAATCACCGACGTTTGCTTTGCAATGTCCGCTTTTGCGGTAAATGGCAGCAAACGCGATTATATTACAAAACTTCTGAAATATTAAGGAGAATATTATGCCTGTAACCGCATATCCCTTTGATATTGATGCACTTACCGACCACCGTAAAAGAACACGACGTGAGCTCATTAACGACGGCAGTAAACGCATAAAGAAAAAAATCGCCGTTTTGGGCGGCTCAACGACAAATGATTTTATTAAAACCCTTGAAGTATTTTTACTTTCAGAGGGCATCGAGCCAGAATTTTACGAATCGGAATATAACCGATTCTGGCAGGATGCGATGTTTGAAAACCCCGAGCTTTCGGAGTTTTCCCCCGATATTATCTATATCCACACAAGTTACAGAAACATCGCCTCTTTCCTTCCCGAAACGACCGATACAGCCGAAGAAATCGACAACAAGCTGAACGAACGTTTTTCTTATTACGAAAAAATGTGGAACCGTTTGGCGAGTGTTTATTCCTGCCCGATAATCCAAAACAATTTCGAGCTTCCGCCCTACCGTCTTTTCGGTAACCGCGATTGCTATGACATTCACGGTGCTGTCAACTTCATAACCCGTTTGAATTTGCGTTTTGCGGAATATGCTCAACAAAATCAGGGCTTTTACATTTGCGATATCAATTATATCGCTTCCTGCTTCGGTCTTGACAAATGGTTTGATGACCAAGCGTGGTATATGTATAAATACGCATGCTCGCTTGATGCGGTTCCTTACGTTACAAAGAACCTTTCGAATATTATCAAATCCATCTTCGGCAAAAACAAAAAGGTTTTAGCGCTCGACCTCGACAATACTCTTTGGGGTGGCGTCGTTGGCGATGACGGAGTTGAAGGAATTGAAATCGGCGAAGAAACAGCGACTTCCGAATGTTACAAAGCATTTCAGGAATACGTTAAAAAACAAAAAAGCATTGGTATTATGCTGACTGTTGCTTCGAAAAACGATCACGAAAACGCAATCGCAGGTCTTAATCACCCCGAAGGAGTGCTTCGTCCCGATGACTTTATTGTTATCAAGGCAAATTGGGAAACTAAGGACAGAAACCTTGTTGCTACCGCAAACGAAATGGATCTTGGAATCGATTCGTTCGTCTTTGCCGATGATAACCCCACAGAACGCGCACTTGTTGAACGCAGTATAAAAGGCATCGCAATACCTTTGTTTGACGTACCTGCCGATTATATTCGCACGATCGACAGAAACGGATATTTCGAGGTCACAAACTTCTCTGCAGACGACTTAAAGCGCAACGATATGTATAAAGCAAACGTTAAACGCGCAGAGCTTTCAACAGAATTTGCCGATTATACAGAATATCTTTTGAGCTTGGATATGAAAGGCGAGATTAAACCGTTTTCGCCCGTTTATATGCAACGAATTACCCAATTGACCAACAAATCTAACCAGTTCAATCTTACCACAAAACGCTATACTCAACCCGAAATCGAATCGGTTGCTACCGACGGCAATCATATTACTCTTTACGGCAAGCTTTCCGATGCGTTTGGCGACAACGGTGTTGTTTCGGTTGTTATCGGCGAAATCAAAGAAAATATTTGCGATATCGACCTTTGGCTTATGAGCTGCCGTGTTCTTAAAAAGAATATGGAATATGCAATGCTTGATACTCTTGTAAAAGAGTGCAAAGATAGGTCGATTGACACAATAATAGGTCACTACTACCCCACCGCAAAGAACGGAATGGTCAAAAACCTCTTTAATGATTTCGGTTTTGAAAAAACATTCGAAGGCGAAGACGGCACGACCGAATGGAAGCTTTCTGTTACCGATTATCAAAACAAAAACAACGTAATTAAAGTTAATCCGGAGGAATAAATTATGGCACAAAACATTAACGAAAGACTCAACGAAGTATTCCAAAACGTTTTTGATGACGAAGATATCACCGTTGATCGTGAAACCACCGCTGACGATATTGAAGATTGGGACAGTCTCGAGCACATTCGTCTTATCGCGGCAGTTGAACGCGAATTCGGTGTAAAGTTTACTATGAAAGAAGTCAGCGCAATGAAAAACGTTGGCGAAATGATGGACATTATAGCCGAAAGATCATAATCAAAACCGCAAACAACTATAAAAGAGGAATTGTTCATATACGAGCAATTCCTCTTTTTTCTAAACAGTTGATTAAATTTTCATCTACAAATAGGTCCGTTGACATACAACGATCTAAATAATATAATTATTACATAGCTACAAAATAAAACAACGGAGATTATTATGAATTTACAGATTGGCGAAACGGTACGTAATTTAAGAATTAAAGCAAATATTAC